>PLBW01000142.1 GCA_003135475.1 Acidobacteriaceae bacterium | reverse complement strand
ACACTGTTACGCAACCCGCTGAAGGACGGCGCTTGCCGGCCCGCAGCGCTTCCTCCAAGCCGCAGGCGTTCATTCTCGGCCTTCAGCCGCTCAATCTCCCGCTCCAGACGAGCGATCTCTTCTGAATCGATTTTCTGCGCCACGCGCCAGATTAACCGCTACCCCAACTCGTTCAATCACCTTTCATCCGAAAAGCACCAAGACCCTAAATAATTACAGGTAAACTAAGTCGTGGCGATGGAGTTCGCCGTTTAACCGCCCGCGGGCTGATAACTCCTACCAAGTAAGCAGGAGAACTCCATCGTGAACTATCTGTGGATCGCCTTAGGCGCGATTGTAGGCGCCAGCGCGCGTTACTTCCTGAGCGGGTATGTCGCCCGCGTTTTCTCAACCACCTTTCCCTACGGCACGCTCCTCATCAACGTTACCGGCAGCCTGGTGCTTGGCTTCTTCCTGGTTCTTGCCGGAGAACGCATGCTGATCGATCCTCGCTGGCGGCTGCTGGTAGCCATCGGCTTCTGCGGGTCCTACACGACATTTTCCAGCTACGCCTTCGAAACCTTCGCCTACATGGAGCAGGGACAGTGGATGCTGATGGCGATAAACATTGTCGCCAGTAACGCGCTCAGCCTGGCCGCCGTCGTCGCGGGTGCAGCCATCGCGCGGGGGTTGTAAAATGGCAACTCCTATGGCTGTGCAGGTAACCATGTATCTCACGGAGGGCGATTCCTGGCATCACCGTCCGCTGCACTTGGAAGTGCTGAAGTATCTGCGTCAGGAAAACGTTGCCGGCGCCGTCGCCTTCCACGCGGTCGCGGGTTTCCAGGGCCGAAGCAGCGTTCAGACCGCCCATCTGGTTGAGGCAGGAGGCGACCTGCCGGTTGTCATTACCTTTGTCGATACCGACGAGCACGTCTCTCGCGTCCTTCCCAAGCTGCGAGAAATGGCCGCCCATCGTCTCATCGTGCGCGAAAACGTTGTGATCGAGCAGGGCAGCCTCGACTGATGGCCCCATTCACCAGTTATTTACCTGGCCGCGAATCACCCAACTACCGTTCCCGTCGCTTGGCCGGATACACTGTTGCGAGCGGATTCATGCCTTAATTTGAAGCTTAAGGGCATTCGCGATTCATCTGATTTTGTTCACCTGGCGAGAGGAGCCTCAATGGCACCGTTAACTTCCGACGCGTTCGTTTTTTTCGGCGCCACCGGCGATCTCGCCCACAAGAAAATCTTCCCCGCCCTGCAGAGCATGGTGAAGCACGGCGCGCTCAATGTGCCGGTGATCGGCGTGGCCAAGTCCGGCTGGACGGTCGAGCAGTTACGCGAGCGGGCCCGCGATAGCCTGACCAAGTTCGGCGGTGGGGTGGACGAAGAAGCTTTTCGAAAGCTTTGCGAGCTGATGAGCTACATCGACGGCGATTACAACGACGATAAGACCTACACCACCCTCCGCGCCACGCTTGGCAACGCGCAATCGCCCACGCATTACCTGGCGATCCCGCCCAGCATGTTTCCCGTCGTGGTGCAGGGGCTGGCGAATTCCGGATGTGCACAGAATGCGAGGGTAATCCTGGAGAAGCCCTTCGGCCGCGACCTGGTCTCGGCCCGCAAGCTGAACGAGACGCTACACCTAGCTTTCCCCGAAGAGCGCATCTTCCGCATCGATCACTACCTGGGCAAGGAGGCGGTCGAGAACCTGCTGATCTTTCGCTTCGCCAACAGCTTTCTTGAGCCCATCTGGAATCGCAACTACGTGCACAGCGTGCAGATCACCATGGCCGAGTCGTTCGGCGTTGAGGGCCGCGGAAAGTTCTACGAAGAGGCGGGCGCCATCCGCGACGTGGTGCAGAACCACATGCTGCAGGTGGTTGCGTTCCTGGCCATGGAGCCGCCTACGACAATGTATGTGGACTCGGTGCGCGACGAGCAGGTAAAAATCTTCCGCACGATTCCGCCGCTCAGCCCGGCCAACATCGTTCGCGGACAGTTTCGCGGCTATCGCGACGAGCCGGGCGTCTCGCCCAACTCCGACGTGGAAACCTTTGCCGCGTTGCGCCTGGAGATCGATTCGTGGCGCTGGGCAGGGGTTCCATTTCTCATCCGCGCGGGCAAGCGCCTGCCCATCACCGCGACGGAAGTGTTCGTGAAGTTGCGCAAGCCGCCACTGAGCAAGATGGGCGCTGATGACCGCAACTATTATCGCTTCCGCCTGGGTCCCGATTTCGAGCTGAGTCTGGGCGGCCGCGTGAAGCGGCCCGGTCCGTTGATGGTGCCGATGCCGGTGGAGCTGTCGGCGGTGAAGTACGCCACCAGCGATGAGATGGATGCCTACGAACGTCTGCTGACCGACGCCATGAAGGGCGACCAGTTGTTGTTTGTGCGGCAGGATGCAGTCGAGGCGGCCTGGGCGATCGTCGATCCTATTCTTGGCGAGTGCTGCCCGACCCAGTTGTACGAGCCGGGCACCTGGGGTCCGCCCGACTCGCGCGAATTGGCCGCCGACATCGGGGGCTGGCACGATCCGCAATAGCTGCGCTCGGAATCACGCCGCCCGTGTCGCCGACACGAACGGACTTCCGGCAATCACAAATCGCAGCGGCTGCTCGACGGCCTTGGTGATCCCGACACGCGGCGTGGCCGTAATGCGCTTCGGCTGAAAGCCGTCGTCCGCAAACCACAGGTCCGATGCCGGCGAAGTGAGGTCCTTGTCATTGTCGCGGAGGCGGGTAATGCTGAGCGCCTGCGACATGCGCCCCGGGCCGCTGGCGATCAGGCGCAATTGCGTGGGTCGCGGCATGGCCGTCAGTTCGAGGCCGCGAGCCCAAGCCATCGCTGGCAGTCCAAACACAGGCTCCATGGCCCGCAGCAGCACGCAGCCGGCATGTCCTTCAGGCATGCAAGAAACATTCAGGCAGTAGTAATTGCCGTAGATGAAGTACACATAGGCATGCCCCGGGGGCCCGAAGAGGACGGAATTTCGCGGAGTGCGCCCCGAGTAAGCGTGCGCCGCCGGGTCTGCTGCTCCGAGATACGCTTCATCTTCGACGACACGGCCAGCGAGCAGCGTTCGCCCTTCGCGGCGAATCAGTAGCTTGCCCAGCAACTGGCGTCCCACTGTCGCGGGATCGCGATTGAAGAATTCACGCGGAAGGACTTGAGCCTGCCTCAGCCTTGCAGCCGTGAGAGGGCCGGCTGGCGGCGCCAACTTCTCCGTGGCTGTATGACGATTCGGCATCGTAAGTAGCATCCGATGTCCGCGATCAATTTACAATTATCCTGCATGATCGCGCACCTTCGCGGACGGCTCATCGCCAAACACCCGAACCAGGCCATCGTCGAGGCGGGTGGGGTCGGTTACGACGTCACCATCACTGTGCCCACATTTTCCGAACTGCCCGCGCCGGGCAGCGAGGTCGCGCTGCACATTTACACTCACGTGCGTGAGGATGCCCTCGCACTCTTCGGGTTTCTGCGGCGGGAAGAGAAGCAACTCTTCGAGAAGCTCATCACGGTGAGTGGCATCGGGCCTAAGCTGGCCATCACCATCCTCAGCGGCATGGCAGCGGCTGACATGGTAGGCGCGATTCGCGGCAACGATTTCGCGCGGCTCACTCGAATTCCGGGCATCGGCAAGAAGACCGCCGAACGCATGTGCGTGGAGCTGCGGGACAAGCTGGAAGGATTTGGCGCGGCGCAGCCCGCGGTGACCCATTCCGCCGTCGAGGAAGATGTGATCTCGGCGCTGTCTAATCTCGGCTACCAACGCGCGACTGCAGAGAAAGCCGTCGAACGCGCGGCGCAATCGGCCGGGCGCGACAACTTCGACGCCATGTTCAGGGCCGCGCTGGGAGCGCTGTCGAAGTAAGTCCGCGGCAGAAAATCGGAGCTGGGCCGATACACGCTAACTCCACTCCAGCAGCGCGAAGTGGGCATTTTCCCCAGCATCGCGAAACTGGGTGTGCTTGCAGGCGGAGCATTGGGCGCGGATGGCCTTGAGGTCGATGGTGGGAAAGATGGTGTCACCCGATTCGACACCGCCCGGCGTCCTTTCCTTCAGCAGCGCATAAGCGGGCTCGCCGCATCGCGAGCAGTGGAAGATGTAAACATTCAGACGCGCCATGGCGACCCTCCGGTGATGGCCGGATTATATGCCTGCCACGCCTGTGCGGTGGGACAGACGTTCATTTCCGAATGCCTCGGCCTTATCCCGAGGCGTCCCACCGCGCTGGACGAATCTGCGGCCGCAGGGCCAGATTAGCGGCCGGATGCCCTGGCTCCCTGATATTACTTTCCGATGCAGAACGAGCTGAAGATCAGGTTCAGGATGTCGTCGGCGGTGGTGGCGCCGGTGATGTCGTCCAAGGGACGCAGCGCGCTGTAGAGGTCCAGCAGCACCATCTCGTGCGGTGTTTTCAGGGGAACCGCGCCGGCTGCCTGGTCCAGCGCGGCCATTGCGTCCTCCACCAGCTTCTGTTGGCGCACGTTGGTGAGAAAGCCGCTTTCCTGCTGCGTGCCGGAATCGCCGCCCAGCAACCGTAGAATTTCCGTGCGCAACTCCGCGATGCCCTGGCCAGTGATCGCGGAAGTCTGGACCACCGGCAAGGTGAGCGCTGCGGGCAGAGGAGCGGCGTTGTTCGCGGCATCAATCTTGTTTTGCGCCACCACGGCCAGGCGCTGCGCAGTCAGCGCGACCAGTTCGGCGTCACGCGCGCGCGCTTCCTCATCGGCGGCAGGATGCGATGCATCCAGCACCACCAGCACCATGTCCGCGTCAGCCAGGGCCTCCATCGACTTGCGCACCCCAATGCTCTCGGCTTCATCGAGCGCAGTGCGGATGCCGGCGGTGTCCACCAGCCGCACGGGAATGCCTCCGATGGCGACGGTTTCACTCACCAGATCGCGCGTGGTGCCGGGCGTCGCGGTAACGATGGCGCGTTCGCGCTCCACCAGGCGATTGAACAAGCTCGACTTGCCGACATTGGGACGCCCTACGATGGCCAGAGTCAGGCCTTCATGCACCACCTTGCCGAAGGCGAAGCTGGCCAGCAGCTCTGCCAATGGCTCGCGAATCGCGGCGATGCGTGAGAGGATCTGCGCATCGGGAATCACCGCGACATCGTCTTCGGCAAAGTCCACGCCCGCTTCCATGATGGCAATCAGTTCCATCAGCTTCTGCTTGGTCGGTTGCAATCGCTTCGACAGCGCGCCTTCGAGTTGACGGGCCGCCACCTGCGCCTGATAGAGGGTTTGCGACTCGATCAAATCTCGCACCGCTTCAGCCTGGGTGAGATCGATGCGCCCATTGAGAAAGGCGCGCATGGTGAACTCGCCGGGTTCGGCCAGCCGCGCACCCTGTGCCATCGCCATCTGCACCACATGCCGCAGGACCACCGGCGAACCGTGGCAAGAGATTTCGACTACATCGTCGGTGGTATACGAGTGCGGCTTGGCGAAGAACGTTACGACGACCTCGTCGATGCGCTCGCCGGTCGCAGGCTCGATCAATTCACCGAAATGAGCGCGGCCAGGCTCAAGGTCATGTCCAGGCGTCAGCCGCAGCATGGGACGCGCGATGGCGCGAGCCTCCGTGCCAGAGAGACGCACCACGCCGATGCCGCCGCGTCCCGGAGGTGTGGCAATGGCAACGATTGTGTCGTCAAGAGGCACCGAACGATTGTAGCGGGCCAGCAAGACCGTTTACCACGGAGGCACAGAGCGCACGGAGAAAATCAAGACCGAGGTTTGCAAACAGCGGAATTTGTCGTTCCGCAATCGACTCGCGCGATCGCAGATCAAATTGGCTTTCTATGGAATTGCAATCCAGAAACCTAACTACACGGGACTAGCGCCATCGCCGACTACGAGTTGAAGACGAAAAGATTAGATTTGCTCCGTGCTCTCCGTGTTCTCCGTGGTGAATTCCTACCTTCGCCGCGATACCGGCGGGGCGGGCGGTTTGCCTTGGTAGTCCTTGGGATAGACCACTACGTGGCGCTGCAGAGCTTCGCCGTCGCTGTCGGTGCGCAGGTCGTCGAAATCGCGCAGCGCCAGATGGACAATGCGGCGCTCCCGCGACGACATTGGCGCGAAGGCGTACGGCAAGCCGGTCTTGCGGACCCGCTCCGCCGCTACATCGGCAGCCAGTCGAAGCTCCTGCAGGCGGGCTGCACGGAAATTCTGGCAGTCGAAGCTGACCTTTTCGTGTTCGTTGGGCGCCAGCCGAAGCATCTCGAGCGCCACATGCTCGAAGGCGCGCAGCAACTCCGCTCCGTTCTCCAGCACCAGCGGGCTGTCGGCGCCGGAAATCTCCACCAGGATTTCGGGGCGCTCCCAGTCGCGGTCGCTGCCGAGCTGGGGGTCGACGGTGATCTTGTAGCGCAGATGGAAGTCGCCGCTGGCGAAGGTGGCGTTCAGCAGTTCACTGATCTTCTTGGCGGCCGCGATTTTGTCATGTATCGGCATACTACTTACTCGCCTTCTTGCGGGCGCGCTTCTCCATCTCCTCGCGCATCTCCCGGCCCAGGCCGGTGCGGTTCATGATGTACTGCTGGGCGATGGCGATGAAGTTTCCCACCGTCCAGTACACGCTCAA
>PLBW01000198.1 GCA_003135475.1 Acidobacteriaceae bacterium | reverse complement strand
CCCGCTCGGTACGGCAGAGATTCGGCGGGCGTCATCTTCGCGCTCGGAGTTCTGTATTAAAGCGGGCCACACATATCAGCCCCACGAACCCAGCACTTCGGCGCACGAACCCGTCCTGATGTCCCCGCTAAATGCGTAAATCACAGTTAACACGATCGCAACAACTTACCAACAACACTAAAGACCAGCATAAGGAGAAGCAAAATGTCGGATCAAGAATTTCGCAAACCACAGCACAGCGATCCGCAGAAGCCCGAAGAGCAGAAACCTGTAACCCAGCCGAACGTGCCAGTNNCAGTGGATTTAGACCGGTGAAAATGGAGGACTCAGGGCGGTTCGATTGACGCAGAGCCGCCCTGATTCTTGGCAGTCGAGCAGCCCGATGTTTCGTCGGGTTTGCCCGCACAAGTTCGTCCACAAACTTATGTGGAAATGAAAAGAAGGAAACGGCCCGCCTCGCCAATCCAAAGGCAATGTTCCTCGCGTCATTTATGCACAGTGGTGGCCGAGAGCAGTATCTCGCAATCCTGATGCGCCTGGGATTGCGACGGGGCCTCCGTTAGCAACCCGGTCACGTCCAGATGTTTGTCGACCACTGCTACCACGTTCACCAGTCCTTCCTTGGTGGTCCACGCCCTGGCAACGGAGGCGCCCCCGCCATCGCCGAAGGCAGCCATCACCTCGCCGGGACGACCGCGAAGGCCGGTGCAATCGTTGAGCGGACGCGCCGCGCCTGGCTTCGTCGCCAGGCCTTCCGTGTGCAGGATGTTCTCCGCCCGCCGCAAAGCCCTTTCCTCGGCCACTTCCTTCCCGTCCTGCTGGGGATCGAAGAAGGAAAATACAAAGGCGCCACGATTCTTGCTGTCTTCGATGAAGCCACGGGTCCATACCGCATCCGGATCGCGCGATTGCCAGCGCCGCCACGACGGCGGACGGCAAATCGCCACATCCAGGTCGGGAAACATCTCGGGATGGAGATTCTCGTCCTTCAGGGTGATTTCTTGCGAGTCCGTAAGCTCGCCATCGACGTAAAATTCGGCGCGATACGTGCCGCTCTGGAGGCAGATTCGCGCGTCGCTGGCTCGCAGGACCGAACGAAAGCGGCGAGAATAGCCTTGCGCGTACAAGGCTGGCTCCACCCGCCCGGAGATCGCGGGCAGCACGCGCCATGCCTTCCAATCCGGGCTATAGGCGTACCAGAGGACGGCGAGAGTATCCTGCGGTTTTCCGCCATGGTCCTCTGGGAGGTTTTCCAGGTGGCCGCTCCAGCCCAAGCCGGCGGCCGATCCGCGCAGATGAAGGTCGGTGAGCTTGATGCCCGAGCCGGCAAGCGTCCGGCCTTTTGCAGACGGCCAAGCCGCCGCCACGAACTCCGACTTCAATCGCGGCAGGTCTGTGCTGTCGAATTGTTTGCAGTAGGCCGCGTCGTTCAGACCCCCGCAGTATTGCCGGAACACCTCAAGATCGGTAATGGCCCCGCCGATCACGGCCGCATCGTTGGTTACAAACGGGTCTTTGCCCTGCTCGCCCAGCGCGACCGTTTGCCGGTAGGTTTCCAGCGCCTGCTGCCCTTGCCCTTCTGCCAGTTGCGCCAGCCCGAGGTTAAAGCGGGACACCAGATTGCTCTTGTCAAGGTCAATGGATGCGACGGTCGCTTGCCGGCCGCGCTCAACGGCTTTACGATCGCCCTTGACCAGTCCGTTCGCGTAGGTGTCAAATCCGAGGTCTCCCACCAGGTCCATCGGGGGCGCGAAGCCCTGCTGGGTAAGCTGGTCTCGGGCCTGCCGTTCCGCCTGGGAAACCTTGTCCAAGGCATCCTTCGAGATGAGGCTGACAAATCCGCCTTCGTTCAGTTGAGACGTGCTGGCGCGATTGGTGGCGTTGGCCAGGAATAAGTTTGCCACGGCAAAGGTGGGACGAATCTGGACGGCGCAGCCAAATTCTTTCGCCGCCTGGGCCGATTCGCCAGGGTCATCGGGCGAACCATCAAAGAGCACCCTGCCTCGCGCATAATGTTCGGCGGCTAGCTCGGCCAGGTCACGGTCGGAGTACCCTGGCAGACGGCACTCGGCGGTCGCCGGTTGCAGCGCGATCGCCTTGTCTGCAAACCCAATGAACAAGCCGATGACACCGGCCGCCACCAGGGCGCATGCGAAGAGAACCAGGATAAAAGCGGCGCTGGTTCGGCCCATGCCCAGTGCCTGTCCGAGCAGGTACAACGCGATGGCAAACAAGGTCAACAGCGCCAGAAAGGTAGTCGCCTCGCGTTGATAGCCCAGACTTTTCTCATTATTAGCGCTCCACTGGGCGAACGCCTTCGCCGGGCCATGGGAGCTCTGGGAGATCACCATCTTCCCGGGGAAATGCACGTCCTGTTCCGGGCCCTGAGGGCCAGTCATCAGTTCATGCGCTTTCGGTTCCTTCTTCTCGAAGTCATCCAGCCGGAGCTTCACCTGATCCTTTGCATACTTTGCATCCCTCTGGCTCAGCAGATCGGGCTCTTCCTTCGCCAGCTCCAAACGCTGCCGGGCGGCTTCGTAGCTAAGGTAATGGTCCTCGGCCGTCGCCACTCGCCCCACCATGTAATTCCACACCGTGACCTGGACTGAGTTCATACGGAAAAGTTCCGCCTGGTTCTCCAGCGCTGCACTGATTGCCTGGGAGGACTTTACCGCGGCCCGGCTGTAGAGGAATCCGCTCAGCGCACTAAGGACGGCACTGACGGCGATCATGCGGATGACGAAGCGTCCAAACTTATGGGCCACCGGCGCGGTGTGCAGACGCATCCCGGCAAAGAGCGCCGGGTCGACTTCGGCAGGGTGCACGGGCTCATCTTCCTCGCCTTCGGCAGAATTGGCTGGGCTGACCCGACCCGGACTGGAGGAACTCTCTTCAGCTTCGGCTCTCGCCTTGAAATGGAACCTCCGCGCAAGGGGTGCGCCCAGCAGAGCCAAGACTCCAAATCCAGCCGTGAACTCCAGGAAGTTTTTCCACGAGCCAGGATCGGCACCCCAAGCCATAATTAATACCGCCACGGCGAGCACGCCTCCGATGCGGGCCAGTACTTTCTCGCGCTTGGGTATGCGGTGGCTCAGTTGCGCGAAGGTCAGAAACGCGAGCGCCAGCACAAACAGTACAACCGCTACGGCCAGTAGCAAGACCCTAATCCGGCCCCACTTTACATCGTTCTCCAGATTCTCCCATATTGACGGGAAACTCCCATCCGCTGCCGGAGGTTCCCACACGGTGTCGAAGCCAATGTTCCGCAGCCAGTTGGCGGTCTCCCCGGCGATTGCGGTCTCCATGGCGATCGGAGTGTCCAAGTCGGAGCGGGGCTGAACACCGACATCGAAGTAGTCGCGGTATGGCTGGAGAGATCGAACGTGGGCAGCTTCTTCCTCAGCCTGCAGTTTCTTCAGGGCTGTCTGCCGCCGATCCACTGCCGCAAGCTTTCGGGCTTCCTCCTGGGCGCTGTCGGCCGCGGATTTATGCAGGTTCGCGCTGTTTTCATAGCGGGCGCCACTGCTGATTTTGCTGAGCAGTTCCTGCCGGTGCACCAGTTCCAGCATTTCCCCTTGCTGCAACCTTCTCTCGAAGCGCAAGGTGTCCTGCTCGGCCCGTGCCGCGCGATAAGCCGTCACTGCGCCCAGCATGGCGACGATGGCCATAACCATGGCGATCGAAATTGACATGAGCTTGGCTTCGGCTACCTTGGCTTCTTTGCCCTTGGCCTCGCTAAGCTTGACTTCGCTGATTTTGCTTTGCTTGGGGCTGGTGCCGGTGTCTTGGTCTGGTTCCATGGCGCAACTCCCGCAAGGGATTCCTAATCCTTTTCTGTCTTCGCACAACCGCAGGTGATATTGGGGAGGAGTTGCAGCAATATAGCACAGCTAACAGCCATGCGCTAAGGGAATACCTGCCGGACGAGGATCGCGACCTATACAGGCGCTGCCGACGGCCCAAGCAAAAAGGCCGCGTTTCTCGCGCGGCCTTGGCTAATTGCTAGTTGCTAATTGCTGTTCTACTTGATCGCCACCAGCTTATTCATCAGCTCGGAATAATCCTTCTTCTCCACGCCGTGGACCTGGCGGTTGTACTCGTCCACCTTGGCCGAGTAATTCATGGAGCAGAATTTCGGACCGCACATGGAGCAGAATGCCGCTTCCTTGTAGTAGGCGTCAGGCAGCGTCTCATCGTGCATGCTGCGCGCGGTCTCGGGATCGAGCGACAGCGCAAACTGCTTGTCCCAGTCGAAGGTGTAGCGCGCGTAGCTGATCGCGTCATCGCGGTCGCGCGCTCCCGGACGATGCCGCGCCACGTCGGCGGCGTGTGCCGCAATCTTGTAGGCGATGATGCCGTCCTTCACGTCTTTATCATTGGGCAGGCCGAGATGCTCCTTCGGAGTGACATAGCAGAGCATGGCAGCGCCGTACCAGCCGATCATCGCCGCACCGATGGCGGAGGTGATGTGGTCATAGCCGGGCGCAATGTCGATCACCAGCGGCCCCAGCGTGTAGAACGGCGCGCCGTAGCAGAGTTCGACTTCCTTCTCCACCTGTTCCTTGATCTTGTCGAGCGGAATGTGCCCTGGGCCCTCGATCATGACCTGCACATCGCGCTCCCAGGCCTTCTTGGTGAGTTCGCCGAGTGTCTTCAGTTCGGCGAATTGCGCCTCGTCGCTAGCGTCGGCGATGCAGCCAGGGCGCAGGCCGTCGCCCAGCGAATAGCTGACGTCATGCTTGGCAAGAATCTTCGTGATGTCGTCGAAGCGCTCGTAGAGGAAGTTTTGTTTGTGATGGTGGGCCATCCACTGCGCCAGGATCGCGCCGCCGCGGCTCACGATGCCGGTAATGCGCTTGGTGATCAGCGGCAGGTATTCCACCAGCACGCCCGCGTGGATGGTCATGTAATCCACGCCCTGCTCGGCCTGCTCCTCGATCACTTCGAGCATGATGTCGGCGTTAAGGTCCTCGATGCGCTTCACCCGCGACACCGCCTCGTAGATCGGCACCGTGCCAATCGGCACCGGCGAATGCCGCAGAATGGCTTCGCGAATCTCGTGGATGCCGCCGCCGGTTGAGAGGTCCATCACCGTGTCAGCGCCGTAATGGACCGAGGTGTGCAGCTTCTTTAGCTCTTCGTCCACATTGCTGGTGACCGACGAATTGCCGATGTTGGAATTGATCTTGCACTTCGACGCCACGCCGATGCACATCGGCTCCAACTCAGGATGGTTGACGTTGGCCGGAATGATCATGCGCCCGGCGGCAACCTCCTCGCGGACGAGTTCGGGCGCGAGCTGCTCACGTTCGGCGACGAAAAGCATTTCTTCGGTGAGCAAGCCTTTGCGCGCAAAATGCATTTGCGACATATTGGTGTCGCCGCTGCGCGCAGCTTCTTCGCGGCGCTTGGTGATCCACTCCGTCCGCGGCTTCACCGAGCCCGCACCATTGCCGTTGCTGCCGTTGGTTGCACTCATGGCTTCGGAATCCCCCAGAGAACGATTATACCGCCGTGAATCGAGCCGAGAATTCGGGGGCACGGCGGCCTGAATTCTCCTCAGTGTAACGAACTGAAGATTCAGGTGACTGCTCGTTTCTCCCATTCTTGCTTTACAATTTGTCGCACATGAGACTTCTGGCATTTGCCGTGCTGTCGTTCGCCCTGCAAGTCTGCTCGGCATCCACCGGGAAAGCGCCTGCCGCCCCAGGCGATTCCGTTCAGCCGGGCGGTCCGGCTCAGAAGATAAGTGCAACGTACCGAACTCAAAACAGCGGGACAGGCGCCAATCGCGGCGGAACCCTTATTGCTCAAAGCTCCGCGCCTTCTCTCGATAGCACCAGCAAGAGCCAGGGTGCCGGCGGTAGCAGAGCTGACGAGCCCACCCAGACCGTTAAGGTGAGCGACCTCCCTCCCCTGTCGATCGCCAAGGATTGGAGCGACCGCGCTTACTGGCTCTTCACCTTTTTCTTGGCCGCCATCGGTGGACTTCAGGTCTTTTTGTTGTGGGGGAATTTGCGGGCCATCGAGCGCCAGGCACACCAGATGGAGCGCCAGACAGGGATCCTGGAGAAGTCGGTTGCTCTTGCCGAGAAGAGTGCAGAAACGGCCCGGCAGAACATAGAAATGTTCATCAGCCGCGAACGAGCACATCTTCGCGTGGAAGTAGTGCCACTTGAGTGGCCGCTGCCACCCGGCCCCGCGAAGCTGAAGTACAAAGTCACGCTTCATGGCGCGACGGAGGCCTACATTACGAGTTCATGCGCTCGGGCTGAAATCATGGATTCGCTGGAACCGCCGGATGATGCGAAGTGGTGGCCGGCAATGAGCATTCCACAGGTAATCGGTCCCAATAACAGAGTGGTTGAAGCGGTCGTCCAAGGCATATTTCCCAAGATGGATTTGGAGCAACCGGACATCGATGCGATTGATGCGGGGAAGAAGTTTATTCATTTTCGCGGGTTTGTCCGCTATGAGGACGTGTTTGGAACGGAGCGATCGACGCGCTTCCGGCGGGTGTGGGAAGTCTCCAATGTTCGCAATCCGGATGGCACACGCTCTGCTCACTGGGGCAAACGCGGCAGCCCAAAGGACAACTCGGAAACCTAGGCCTTCATAAATCCTGCGAATTTGATTGACCGGGCCGGGTGCGCGATGTTGCGGGAAGCAAAAGAAGCTCTCGAGTAACCTGACCCCTGCCCTGACTTTCAGCCGTAAAATGGGGTCGCTCGGCTCGCTATCCTGTGCAAGAATACAGTCATGAAACGACCATTTGCCGCATCGGTTTGGCGCGAAGGAAATTGGTACGTCTCGCAGTGCCTGGAAGTTGACATCGCCAGTCAAGGCGAAAACGAAGAAGAGGCCCTCGCCAACCTGAAGGAAGCCCTGGAACTTCACTTCGAACCTCCGCAAGCGACGCGGCCGCCTGAAGTCCGGATGATCGAGGTCGAGGTTGGCGCGGCTTAGCCCCCAACCCTTCCGCGAGGTCAAGCGCCGACTGGAGTCTGCCGGTTTCGTCGAAACCACTCAGAAGGGCAGCCATGTCAAGTTTGTGCGACGCTTGGGCGCGATAGTCGATACCGCCATTGTGCCCCGGAAGCACGAAATCCCGGTGGGCACGTTGCGAAGCATTCTCAGCCAAGCTCACATTGATCTTGACGATTGGGAACAACTCGGCTAAGGCTCGCATAGCCGAGTCCTAAGCGGGCCAGGTATCCGCGGACCTTCTTCTTCTCGACCAGTACAG
>PLBW01000123.1 GCA_003135475.1 Acidobacteriaceae bacterium | reverse complement strand
CGCGTTCATCCTGGGCGGATAAGGTTCTCGGGTCTGTAGTCGTTTGCTCAAACAGGCGGGCGATGCGGCTTTCCTCGCAGGGGCGGACCAACTCCACCGCCCCTGCTTCGCAGTTATCAACGTTCGCAAAAATTTTCACCGTAAGTTGGTTCGCTTACTTCTTGGAGGCCGACCATGTTGGCAACATCCGATCATCCCTGTAGCGTGCAGTCAGCGTTATCGGTAACCTTGGGATCGCTGGAAGCCCAGGTGATGGAAGTCCTGTGGACGCGCGGCGAATGCAAAGTGCGAGAAGTAATGCGGACGCTTGACCGGGACTTGGCGTACACCACGGTCATGACTACGCTTGACCGGTTATTTAGGAAAAAGCTTGTTGACCGGAGGAAGTCCACTCGCGCCTACATTTACTCGCCACGCCTCACCTGCCAGGAATGGAAAAATAGACTGGCCCGCGATGTTGTCGCCAGGTTGCTCGCTGGGCCGCAATCCTCACGTGAGGCCCTCATCGCCTGCCTGCTGGAAGCGGTCGGCACGCAGGACGCACTGCTGCTGGAGTTTCAAAAAGAGATCCGAAAAAGACGATCTCGGAGTCGGTTGCCCACCAATTAGATAATCTTCGTAGACTCAATGTTATCCTCGCCCACCTTGATTATCCCACATTGTGGTATATCCCACAGTGTGGTACATAGCGCCCGGCCGCGACTGTTGCGGTCCGCTAATCGCTGGGCTGGGCGGCCTCTGCAGACGGCGGGTTGGGATGGCTGACGCGCTCGATGATCTCTTCCGCCAGCTTCAGGTAGGCCTCGGCGCCGCGGGCGTGGGGATCGTACAGCAGCGCGGGCTTGCCGTGGCTGGGCGCCTCGGCGAGTCGAATGTTGCGCGGGATGGCGGTCTCGCACATCAGGTCGCCGAAGAAGCTGCGCAGCTCGGCGGCCACCGACTGCGCCAGGTTGGTGCGCTCGTCGAACATGGTCAGCACCACGCCTTCGACCGCCAAGCTGGGGTTGAGCTCGACCCGGATGCGGTCGATGGTGTCGAGCAATTCGGTGACGCCCTCGAGGGCAAAGTACTCGGCCTGCATGGGAATGAGTACGGTGTCGGCGGCCACCAGCGCGTTCAGAGTGAGCAGGTCGAGTGCCGGCGGGCAGTCGATCACGATGAATTGGAATTTCTCGCGCAGCGGTTGCAAGGCGTTGCGCAGGCGGAACTCGCGGAGCTCGAGGGGCACCAGCTCAATGTTGGCGCCAAGCAGGTTCTTGTGCGCCGGGATCATGGTGAGGTTGTCGAGCGCGGTGGGGAGCGTCGCCTGCTGCGCCGGGACCTCGCCCATGATGACCTGGTAGGTGCTGTGGCGCTCGGGATCGCGGAGGAAGCCGAGGCCGCTGGAGGCGTTGGACTGGGGATCGCAATCGACCAGCAGCGTGCGGGCGCCGAGGGAGGCGAACGACGCCGCTAGGTTGATGGCGGTCGTGGTCTTGCCGACTCCGCCCTTCTGGTTGGTGACTGCGATGATGCGTCCCATGGTTGTGCAGGTGAGGCTGACTCAAGAAGCTTAGAACGCGGCGCGGGTGGTCGGCAATGACGCAGCGGGGCGAGAAGGAAATTTTCGTTGGAAAAGCTGTGCAAGACTCGGATGGGACGGCGGAAGGTGCTGATTAAGTGGAGGTAGGCAGGGTGAGGGATTGTGAGTAACTGGCTGGGAGAGATGGAAGGGCAATGTTCCACGTGGAACATTTTTGGACGGAGGCAGCAACGTCAAGATCGTTGACATTGCCGTCGGGTTGGCAGTGGCAGAATGGCGGCGGAAGCCGGGAACCCCCAAGCGCAATGAAATGGTGGCTTGTGCAACCAGGAGGGTTGCCAGTTGCCGGAATTCATCCCTCAATGGGATTGAGATCAGTGTTCCACGTGGAACATATCCGGCTGCGATGATTGTGTACCCAGTGGAGGTGCTGTTCCCTTCGTGGTCAAAGTGGGAAATTCATCCGAGCCGCGCAGTGTCAACGCCGCTCGCGACAGTTCCAATAACCTACAAAAACTCCATTCGACTCAAAACAGTTGACCTAATTATCAAACAATTTCCCACTCATACCGCCAGATATAGCGTATATCTAGTAACATTTCCCACTACGCAATTAAGCGAATTCCAAGGATATTTGGTGTCAGTCGGTCCGCGACCCATCCCGTTCTGCCCCCAGAATCACACGCGCCTGGCTGAGCGGGACGGCTGTCGGCGCCCACCAACGCCAAGGCTTCCCCAGCACTTCTTGCGCTGTCGAAACCTGTCGGGCAGCGATGAGCAAACCCAGCCGGCCATCTTCGGCGACCAGCTTCGCCGCCACTGGCAAGGCCCGCTCAAATTTCTCGACGGCGCGCAGCGTCACCAGGTCAGCGGTTTGCGCCCAATCCTCGGCGCGGCCGCCGAACACCTCAACGCGGTCGAGTCCGAGGCTGCGCACCACCTCCTGCAGAAAAACCGCCTTCTTGCTATGCGCCTCAATCAGCGTCAGCTCCAGCTGGGGCGCGAACAGCTTCATCGGAACTCCGGGGAAGCCCGCTCCCGAGCCGACATCCGCCAGTGTCGAAGCCGCCGCGCCTTCACGGCCGGGCAGCAAGATGCGCGCCGCAAACAGCGACTCGCCGAAGTGCCGGGTCACAATCTTCTCCGGATCGCGGACCGCCGTCAGATTCACCCGCGCATTCCAGCGCAGCAACAGATCGAGGTAGCGCTGTAGCGCTTCCAGCAGCCGCGGCGCCAGCCTCTCTCCGCCGCTAAACGGCGCCAGCAACTCGGCGATGCGTGCAGTCTCCATGGCGCAACCTTGCAGCATACGACACCTGGAGATGGAAGACGATCACAAATGCGGGCGGAGATGGAGCAGTGGGCTGCGAAGGAGTGGCAAGAAGAAGTGGGCCTCCGTAACCTTAGGGAGTGGCGCCAGCTATAGTTTCATAGTTTCGCAACTATTTAACTATAATACCCAAGGAAGCATGCCATGCACGTCTGTGCCTCCCAGGCGAATATGCGCGTAGCGCCCAACCGGCCTGCTGCATGGAAACGGCCGCGACAACGTGCTGCCGCGGCCGAACTACCTCACTCAGCACCAACTCGAAGCATCCTAGGGCGCGAAGTAGCCGGAGATGTCGAGGATCAGTTGCGTGAGCCCCGACGCATAAGCATCGACCGAGCCGTTGGTGCTGGGCACGATGGCCATGTTGTTGGTGATCGACCCGTCCAAGGCGTTTAACGTCGAGACCGTAGGCTGATCGGTACCGTCCGGCCACAGCGTCAGGTAGCCCAGGGAGCCCACCGGCACGACGGTCGCGTTGAAGACATACCCCTGGGCTAAGCTGGAGACCCCACATTGCGTATTTACCAGATCTACCGGAGGAGTGAGAATTCCGCTGAAGGGCTGGCCGCTGCCCACCGTGCGGGTGTCGATGACCCGACAGGGCTGTACCCCGTATAGCGACAGCCCACCCTGCCCCGCCGCTGCAAAGTAGCCATCAATGTCAATGGCCAGGTCGGTGTCATTGGTCGGATAAACCGAGACCTGGCTTCCGGCGCCTGCAACCACAATCGCGGCATTGGCGATGATCTGACCACCGATGTCGTTCAAGGTGGAAACCGTAGGCCGCGACTGGCCCGTGGGCCAGACCGTCAGGTAACCCAGCCCGCCGTGGGGCACGACGGTGAAGTTCAGCGAATAAGCGGCGGCACTGGGAGGTATGTTACAGGCTGCGGCATTAAGGATGGGGAAGGCGCGTTCCTGGCCGCCGGTGAGGGAAGGCGGTCCCAGGCCCTGGGGATAATCGCTATGGCGCGTGTCGGCGACCCGACAGGGCGGCAAAGGATAGAAGGCCAGCGTGGAATCAGACACCGGCGCGAAGTAGCCGTTGACGTCGACGATCACATTGGTGGTGTCCGTAACGTACACGCTGATGTCTCCGCTGTCGCCCGCGGGCACGATCGCGGCGTTGGCCTTGATGCGGCCATCCAGCGAGTTCAACGTAGAAGCCACAGGCCGCGGCTGTCCCGCGGGCCACACCGTCAGGTAGCCCAGAGATCCGTTTGGAACCACCGAGACATTCATGGAATAGAGGGCTGCGGAAGGCATAGTGGCGCAGCTGCCCGCGCTGGAAATGGGGAATTCCTGATGTGTGCCCCCTTGAATCGGTCCGTCGCCACCGTTCGCCGGCCGGGTATCGACAGCGCGACACGGCTGGGCCAGCGGGACAAACTGCTGCGCAATCAAGGGAGGACAACCCGAGAATCTTGCCGAAGCGATCCGCGTGCTCCAGCCGTAACCCTGAGTGACCATGTAGTACTCCGTGGTGTACCAGAAGGTGCAATTGTCCACGGGATCGATGCGCATGGCGCTGTAATCGCCCCAGCGGTTATAGCTGCCTTGCTGCGAACCGGTCCCATTAACCACCGCAACCTCGTTTTCCAGCGTGCCCAGCGTATCGGCGGGCGTGCGTCCAGCGATAAAGATGGACGGGTACATGTTGCTACCGGACGCGCTGTATCCCACCAGGACATCGTTGTTCTGGTCGCGCGCCACGGAACCCATCCACCGCCAGTTGGTGTCGGGAGCGTAGGTGCCCTGCTGCAGGATGGTCAGAGCGGTAGGACTGACAACCGTCTGTGGGGTTGCGAACTCCATCCAGCGGACGCCAATCTGTCCGCCCGTGGCGGCCACGTCAAAGTTCACATACCAGTGCTGCTTGGGAGTAGGAAAGAACGAGGTGTCATTGTAGTAGGCGAAGCGATTCATCAAGCGATCGCCCAGTGAGTTGAGGAGGTCCGAAATGCCTTTCTGGGGAACACAATTGCCGCCCCAGGTGACGAGCTGGGAATAACAGGCAGGGGTAAAGCCGACAATCGATAGCAGTTGGGAATTATTGTTGCCGGTGACGAACAAATTGGAAGGATTCGCGAAATCAACATGGTAGGAGTACACGGACAGATGAGAGGTGTCCACACGTCCCACGCCGCCGATAAAGAACTCATCCTGACCTGCGGGCGGAGGGGTTGGTGAATCCACATCTCCCGGCAGCAAGCTGTAGTCGTTTAGGCTGAGCTGGACACACTGCTGTTCCGCCGAAGCGTCCCCAGCCAGCAGCTTTACGCGGTTGTAGGCACAGATTTGGGAACCTACGAAGCCGCTTTTGTTGACTCCGAAATTATTGTTAGCCTGGAAGTAACCGGTGGGCCAAACCCCGATCTTGTGGTAGTCGGGGAAGCCGTTGCCAGGGACCGAGAACTGGTAAACATAGTAGTTACCGGTTGCGTCGGCGCTGGTAGAGACCGCGATGCACATGGCATACGGAGAAACAAACACGTTCTGGAAGAGCAACCAACGATGCGCGACCCTGTCCCATTGCACAATGGGGTCGCCGGAGTCGTGGAGAGCGCACAACGATCCGGGGATGCCCGACGCCCAAAGGGAATTGCCGTCGAAGGGTCCAATCAGCGGGTTGCCACTCTTGTCGAATACCTCCCAAGACAGGTTCACATACTCGATGATCTGGGTGTCGCCCACCGCCATGTCAGTGTCGGGAGGAGCGACCCGCATGGTGAAGCCGGGGAAGCCGTTGCCGAGTCCAAGGACATTGATACCGATCAAATAATTGGCCGAGCTCCCGGCAGTGTTCTGTTCCACGCGGTCCACAACCGAAGCCGCGGGACGCATGGGGATACGATCGACCGGGTTGGCCTCATGAAATCCATATTGCGGTGCGCGCGGAAGTTTGGCCAAGTCCCGCAGAGGCGCCGAAATGCCCGAGGCAACGGCATGATTGACGGTGAGCTGCGGAGAGTTGTCCTGCGCGGTAATCGGCAGGCTAAAGAACAACGCGAGCATGCCCACGACAATCGTGGACAGGTGGAAAATCTTCCTGGTCATATTTCCAGCCTCAATTCTGTGCATCGTTCTCTTGATTTGGCGGCTGGCTTCAGCGGCCAAGAGCGGGCTGGGTGACCCAACCCACGCGCGGCTCCACGGGGCCCAATAGCCTCGAAAGATCGCATTCCCTCTCAGATTTATCGGCGCAACGTGTCTCAACATGAGTGCCGGACCCAGCAACCTTCTGCAGGAACGTTGAAGCGGCATCCTGACAATCCAAATTACTTACGCCCATGAATACCCGCGGTTTAGATCCGGGGGCAATTCCAGAGTTCCTGTATCCGGGGTTGGGTGGAGCACGCCTTTTCAGGCGTGCATACCAAGGCCGCAGAAAAAGGCGAGTAGATCGCCAAGAAAAGGCAGGTGGAGCTTGGATGCTTCCACCTGCCT
Organism: Acidobacteriaceae bacterium; assembly: GCA_003135475.1. Classification (GTDB taxonomy): domain Bacteria; phylum Acidobacteriota; class Terriglobia; order Terriglobales; family Acidobacteriaceae; genus Bog-257. The sequence continues at coordinate 277 of PLBW01000123.1, read as the reverse complement.
TTGTGAATCAGCCGACTTAACCGCAACCTGCAGCTATGGTGCGAAGTAGCTGGAGATGTCGAGGATCAATTGCGTGATCCCGTTGGCAAAGGCATCGACCTTTCCGTTGNNAGGTAGCCCAGCGCGCCTGTCGGGACCACCGTCGCGTTGAACACATACGCCAGCGCAGTGGCCGGTGGTCCGCAAAAACTGCCCACCACATCCACTGGAGGAGTCAAGGTTCCGGTGAAGGGCTGCCCGCTGCCAACATGGCGCGTGTCGATGACCCGGCAAGGCG
>PLBW01000156.1 GCA_003135475.1 Acidobacteriaceae bacterium | reverse complement strand
GTCTTCCAGTAGCCCTCGCGTGGCTACTTCCGGCACTGACACCTCAACAGCCTGATGCCAGGCAAGAGTTGGACGAGAGTGATTTTGGAGTCAGCTCTGCAATGAGGTGACCTGTTAGACACAAGGAGCAAATCGACACCAATGGAATTACCCAGAGAATTGATCGGAGAGAGGATTTGAACCTCCGACCCCCCTGGTCCCGTGGTTGACTTGCCGATTCACTGCAAAATAATTCAAATTCACTGCAACGCAATTCAAACATTACTGCAACTGAATTCCAACAATTCCAGCTCCGCAGCTTCGGACAAGCGTGCGTCTCCGTGTAGAATCGAGCCATGGCCTTCCAGGAATCGAGCAATGACGGCAACTCGCGCAAAGGCAAGTCTCCACCGCCTGACGACACTCGCCAGGAAGCGGCTTATCTCAAGACGCTAGGCGAAAAACAGCGCCCCGTTCGCATCAAGTTAATGGACGGCGCCATTGTCAGCGGCTGGATCGAGTATTACGACCGCCGCATGGTGCGCCTGACCCGTGAGGGAGCGCCCAACCTGTTCATCTTCAAGCACGAGATTGCCTACATCGCGGAAGACAGTGGACGCAAATTGCGTCCAGACGGCGCTGCCCCGGCCAGGAACGGCGACTCTGCCAGCGGTTCGGAATGACGCAGTACCTGCCAGAAGTGGAGGCGATTGCCCGAGAAGCCGGGGCGCTCCTCATGGGCTACTTCGCCGGCCACGTCACCATCGAGTACAAAGGCGACGTGGATCTGGTGACCGAGGCCGACCGCGCCTCGGAAAAGATGATTGTCGAGCGCTTGCGCTCCCGCTGGCCGGAACACGGCATCGTCGGCGAAGAGGGCGCCCGCAGCGGTCCCGGCGCCGACTACCGCTGGTATGTCGATCCCCTCGATGGTACGACCAACTTTGCTCACGGCTATCCGGTGTTCTGCGTCTCGATCGGGCTGGTGCGCAACGCCACCCCAACAAGCGCCCTTCGGCTTCGCTCAGGGCAGGCTTCAGCGGCGCTTGTTGGGGGCCCCGGTGAAAAAGATGAGCGACTTGAAGTCGGCGTGCTCTACGACCCGACCCGCGACGAGATGTTCTCGGCCGAGCGCGGCCAGGGCGCGACCCTGAACGGCAAACCGATCCACGTGTCCAATACCGAGACGCTGGCGGAATCGATCCTCGGCACCGGCTTTCCCAGCCACAAGCGGCACAAGAATCCCAACATTCACTTTTATCACCAGATCACCTTGCGCTCGCATGGACTGCGGCGCGCCGGATCGGCGGCCCTCGACTTGGCCAATGTTGCCTGCGGGCGCTACGACGGCTTCTGGGAGTTCAATCTGAATCCCTGGGACACTGCCGCGGGCGCACTTTTGGTCCAGGAGGCCGGCGGACGCGTGACCCGCTTTGACGGTGCGCCGTTTCGCCTCGACAGCCGCGAAGTCCTGGCGACGAATGGCCTCATTCATCAGGAACTCATTACGAACTTCGAGGAGATCTTTGCCGGCCGCGGGCTGGAGCCGTTGCCGTCTCCGGTGGAGTACGCAAAGTCGCGCAGCTAGAGCGGTACAACAATTGCTGTGTCCCTGAATTGTTTGGGTAGAACGGGGCTTGAGTTGGATCATTCATGTGTTTCGGTAGCTGACAGCACGCTTTGAAGGGCACGGCTTCACAGGCTGCGGAAAAAGTCGGGAATCTGCTCGGGTAGTGCGGGCGGGCCCCCGCGTAACTATCGGCATTTTCCTCTCGTTTCGCCAGCTACTCTCGATTACAATTTCGCCGAGCTCAATACAAAAGGTGCACCTATGTATCGTGTTGCGATTTGCGCAATCTTCGTTGCCCTTTGTCTTACTTCCTTCCCTATCCTTGCGGAGGATACCGCGGGTATTCACGTATGTGTTGGCGTGCTAGCGAATGCTGGCGGCCGCTCTGGCACGGTGGCCCAAGACACCTTAATAAAGTCGCTCAACAAGCAGAAGAAGCCGCCGCTTACTCCCGTTCCGCTGGGGTCGTCCCTTCCGGATGAGGCCCTCGCCGAGGCTAAGCAGAAGACCTGCGAGTATGTGGTCACCACCAATCTGGTGGAGGATCACACCGAGTCGGGTTACGGTCCCGGCCTGAGCGGGGTTAGCATCCCTCACTTCTTTGTAACGACCAGCTACAAGTTGAACAAGGTAAGTGATGGGGCCGAGGTCTCGACCGGTTCTCTCAAGGCGCAGGACACAAGCTCATCCCAAAACGCTGTTGGCTTCACCATGACCAAGATAGCGGCGAAGGTGGACGGGGCAATCAACGGCGCGAAATAGCCGGTCCGCTGGGCGTCAGAGCGATGCAAGCTCTGCTTGCGGTTTTGCGCCCCCATGCATCGTCTCGAACGAACGTGCGGAGTTGCGTTCGGAGCTCTGTTTCTGCGGTAAAATCACTCGGTGACCAATCCGCTGTTGAACCGCACCGTTGCCAAGCGCCCCGACATGGTCCGTCTCCAGGGCCGCATTCTGTTCCTTACCGAAGACCCCGAACTCATCAAGCGCCAGCTTGCCGGCGAGGACCTTCCCTGGGACAGCCAACATCCGGAGCGCAATCCCAAGCTGCGCGACGACATCTCCACCGACGAAATTACGCCGGCGCACATCTGCTTTTTCTTCGACGAGACGCTGGGCGAATTTCCCTACACCGGCCTGAAGTGCGGCAATGAAACACCGATCAAGCGCGGCGATGTGAAGCGCGGCGGCTTCGTGTGTGCGGTGAGCGGCAAGCGGCGGGGTAAAGGATCGAGCCGCGAGCAATCGCCCTACGCCGAGATGTCGGCGGGCATCAAGCTGGTGATCGCGGAAAACATCGAGCGCATCTATAAGCAGAATTGCCAGAACCTCGGAGTGCTGACTTCGACGGAGTTCGGATTGATCGACAAGGTCCGCCGGGGCGAAGAAATCCCGCTGACGGAGTTCACCCAGGGTGAAGACGAGATTACGCGCCAGGTGATCGAATACGGCGGCCTGTTTCCGTTCAACGTGGCGCGCTTGCAGGGCAAGGTTTTTCTGCCGCCGATCCAGACCAAGCCCCGCCCCATGACCATCGCGGAGAAAATTTTCGCCCGTCACATGGTGCACGGCGCCAATCAGGTTGGGGTCGAGGCGGTAAAGCCCGGCGACACCGGATTCGCGCGCACCGACCTGCGCTTCAGCCACGAGTATGTCACGCCCATGGCAGCGATTTTCTTTGAGCACTTTCTGGGCAAGGACGCGCCGGTCACCGATGCCGGCACCATCCTGTTTTTTCGCGATCACCTCACCTTCCTCGATGAAGTGCTGTCGGAAGAAAAGCGCAAGATGGGCCTGCTGGATCTTGCCACCCAGTTGAAGCTGAAGCAGGAAGACTTCGGAAAGTCGCGCGGCATCAAGTTGCACGGCGAGTTGCGCGATCGCAAAGGCTCGGAAGGAATCTGCCATTCCATCGTGACCGAGAGCTACGCGCTTCCCGGGCAACTCAACGTCGGCTCCGATTCGCACACGCCGCACGTTGGGGCGATGGGCTGCGTGGCCTTCGGCATCGGCACCACCGATGTCTTCAATTCCTGGTTCACCAAAGACGTTCGCGTGAAGGTGCCCGAGTCGGTGAAGGTTGTCATTCGCGGCAAGAAGCGCGAGAACGTCACCGCGAAGGACTTCATCCTGAAGCTGCTCTCGCTGGAATACATTCGAAGCGGTAAAGCGCTGGCCAAGGTCATCGAATATTCCGGCGAGGCCATCGAGGCCCTGGGGGTGGATGAGCGCGCCACCATGACCAACATGGCGGCGGAGATCGGCGGATTTACCGGCATCGTGGCGCCCGATCAGAAGGTGGTTGACTTCCTGATGGAGCGGCGCGGCATGAGCGAGAACGAGGCGCAGACATTGGTCGAGGGTCTGTATAGCGATCCCGACGCGCACTACGCGCACGTGATCGAACTCGACGCCGCGGAAATCTATCCCATGGTGGCGACGCCCGGCGATCCCGGCAATGGCAAGTTCGTGCGCGAGCTGAATACGCCGGTCCCGGTCGAGATCGCCTATGGCGGCACCTGCACCGCGGGCAAGAATGAAGACATGGACATGTACGCGCGCGTGCTCAGCGATGCGTTACGGCAGGGCAAGCGGGTTGCGGAGAATTGCAAGTTCTATCTCCAGTTCGGATCGCAGGAGACGCGCGAATACTGCGTGCGTAAGGGCTATCTCGACGTCTTCAGCAAGGCCGGCGCGCAGGTGATTGAGCCCAGTTGCGGAGCCTGCATCAACGCCGGACCGGGTGTTTCCACGCGTCCCGACCAGGTGGTCATCAGCGCGCAGAACCGAAACTTTCCCGGGCGCAGCGGTCCCGGGCAAATGTATCTGGCGAGTCCGTTGACGGTGGCCGCCAGCGCCATTGCCGGCTACATCGTCGAGTACGAACCGGCGGCCGAGCGCGAACCCGCACATGCGGCGTGATGGGTTCGCCATGGGGACAGTCCACTCGGGAGTGGCAGGTAACGCTCTGGAATGCCTATTGTAAAAAATCGATGTGCAGAATGCGGCGGTGACGGTAAGTGCCGAGAGTGCTTCGGCAGCGGCGTAAACGTGCATCTGGATCAGGACGAGCCCAAATGCAGTAACTGCTCCGGCTCAGGACAATGTCCCGTTTGTCACGGGACAGGACGGCGCACCACCTGATCGCGCATTTTTGATAGTATCGATATAACGACTCAAAGTGGGATTCTCAGAGTTTAGGAGACATTGTTTTTATGGCTTATGTGATCGCGGAACCTTGTATCGGCACCAAGGATACGGCCTGCGTCGATGCCTGTCCGGTGGACTGCATCCACCCCAAGAAGGACAGCGACAAGTTCCCGACCGAAGAGATGCTGTACATCGATCCGGTCGAGTGCATTGATTGCGGCGCCTGCGTGCCGGTGTGCCCGGTTTCAGCGATTTTCGCGCTCGACGATCTGCCCGAGAAGTGGAAAGAGTACACCGAGCGCAACGCCAAGTATTTCGGCCGTTAGCCTCTGTCTAGTGTCGAGAAAGGGCGCACCGCGCAGGTGTGCCCTTTTTGCGTGATGGAGAGACTATCTTCTGCACGCCGGCGGCGACCTGGCTATAGGGCTACTTCCCGCCGCCGCGAATCTTCCACAGCATTTGTCGCAGCATGCCCAGCCAGAGTTCGGCGTCTTCGGGTTGGAGGTTGAGGCGGCACACCAGGCGGCGTACCTTGTCCTCAGTTAAGCTCTCGGCGCGTGGATTCACATACCCGCTGGCGCGCAGGGCCTGCAGCAATACTTCATTGATTCGCTCGACTTCGCCGGCGCTAGCGCGCTTCACTTTCTCCGGGCGCTGTGCAGCTTTGGGATCGCGGCTTAGTTCGTACAGGCAAACCGCCACCGCCTGCCCCAGGTTCATCGAGATATGTTCTTCGCGCGTAGGAATGCGCATGAGCCAGTGGCAGTGGCTGAGGTCCTTGGTCGCCAGGCCAAACTTTTCCGTGCCGAACAAAAGCGCCACCCGGCCGGAACCGAGCTGTTTGCGGATTACGCGTGCCCCATATTCCAGCCGTTTGAGCGGGTGTTGCAGTTCGCGATGCCGGACTGCGGTGGTGCCGACCACCAGCGTGCAATCGGCAACGGCGTCGGCCACGCTCTTGTACTCTTCGGCATTGGCCAGCAACTGGGAGGCGCCGACGGCGGAGCGTGCCTCGCGAAACGCGACGTCGTAGGGATTCACCACCCGCAGGTGCAGAAAACCGAAGTTGCTCATGGCGCGTGCCGCCGCACCGATGTTGAGCGGGTTGCGCGGGGCCACTAATACCACACAAAGCTGATCGAGCTCTGCTTGCATTAGCTCAGTTTAGGGTGTTTTCGGAATTGGTGTCGTCTTGGTTCCCACCGGTGGCTGGAAACTCGAAACTCGAAACTCGAAACTAAAATACTGTCTCTGTGCCTCTGTGGTGAATTACTCTTAAAGTCATGGGCCGCATCCACGTTCTCTCCGAAAACGTAGCCAACAAGATTGCCGCCGGCGAGGTGGTGGAACGCCCCGCTTCGGTAGTCAAAGAGTTGTTGGAAAACGCGCTGGATGCTGGTGCGCGCCGCATTCGGGTCACCGTGGAGGCGGGCGGCAAGAAGCTGATCCAGGTAACCGACGACGGCTGCGGCATGGTGCGCGACGATGCCATGCTGGCGTTCGAGCGCCACGCCACCTCCAAGATCCGCAACGCCGACGACTTGCTGAACATTGCAACCCTGGGATTTCGCGGAGAGGCGCTGCCTTCCATGGCTTCCGTCAGCCGCCTGCGTCTGGAGACCCATGCGCCCGAAGACGCTGCCGGGACGGTGGTCGAGATCGCTGGCGGAAAGTTGCTGACGGTCGAGGAGGCGGGACTGCCACTGGGCACCTGCATTACGGTGCGCGACCTGTTCTTCAACATTCCCGCGCGCCGCAAATTCCTGAAGGCTGAATCCACCGAGCTGTCGCACATCGCATCGCTGGTGACCCACTACGCCCTCGCCCATCCCGAGATCCACTGGGAGCTGCACTCGGCGACCAATGCCATGTTGATCGCCCCGCCCGTGGCTGACCACTCGCAGCGTATCTACCAGGTGTTTGGCAAGGAGACGCTCGATCAGTTGATCCCGCTGAGCGCGCTGCTACCGCTCTCCCACGTAGGACTGCCGCAGCCTCCGCCGTGGCGGCGCGAAGAAGACTACGAACCGCCAGTTGCCGGCGATGTAAAACTGCACGGCTTTGTTTCGCGGCCGGAGATTCAGAAGCTTAACCGCAACTCAATTTTCATCTTCGTGAATGGCCGCCTGATTCGCGATCGCGTGGTGCAGCACGCCCTCACCGAGGCCTACCGCAACATCCTTCCGCCCACTGTCTTTCCCATCGTGCTGTTGTTCCTGGAGATGCCCTTCACCGAGGTTGACGTCAACGTGCACCCCTCCAAGACCGAGGTCCGCTTTCGGCAGTCCTCGGTGCTGCACGACTTCATTCGCGATTCGGTCCGCGCCGTCCTGATGAAAACCCGTCCCGTGCCCGCGTTCACCACGGAGATTCACGCTCAACCCACAGCTTCGCCTTCGCTCACGTCGGGGGCCCGTGATTTCACGACGGACGAATTGCAGGTGACCGCTGCCGATGCGGCGTTTGCCTTGCGTCCGCCCGAGGTTCCACCGTTCAATGCGCGCTTGCAGTTTGAAGGCGGCGGATTTGCCGTCGAAGGAAACGCGGCTGTTCCCGTGGCCCGCTTCGCTCCGCAGACGTTTGGAGGTCCGGTAGCAGCCGCTGCAACCATGACGCGGGGTGCCGACGGATGTTCTGCCGTCATTGCGGACGACGACGCGCCTGCCGGACTCGACTCGTTGAGCACGCTTCGTCCGGTTGGCCAGATTCGCGACTCCTTCATCCTGGCGATCAATCCGCAGGGCCTGTGGATCATCGACCAGCATGTCGCNNGGCCAGATGTCGGTTTTCGCCGAGATCTCCGACGAGTTGACTCGCAACGGCTTTGAGGTGGAACCGTTCGGCTCGCGCACCATCGCCGTCAAGAGCACGGCGGCGGGGGTTACGGCGGCGGACGTCGAGCACATGCTGCATGAAATCCTGGACCAGTTCGAGCGTGAGGAACAGGCGCTGAACCTGGAAAAGATTCGCACCAGCATCGCCGCCAGCATCGCGTGCCACGCCGCCATCAAGGTCAACATGCCGCTGGAGCAGAACAAAATGGAGTGGCTGCTGAGCGAGTTGGCGAAAACCGATTGCCCCATGAGCTGTCCGCACGGCCGGCCAGTCGTTCTGCGGTATTCTGTTAAGGACATTCAGCGGGCGTTCAAGCGAATCTAGCAAGCAGCTATCAGCCGTCAGCTATCAGCTTTGCATTTAGCACTTAGCCCTTAGCATTTAGTGCTTGCTGGAGCCCGGTTTTTCTCCTTGGGCATTCGTTGCTAAGTGCTAAATGCTAAATGCT
>PLBW01000145.1 GCA_003135475.1 Acidobacteriaceae bacterium | reverse complement strand
TCCAGTACGACGTATTGCCAGGGCACCACGAAGAACAAGTAGAGATTAAGCCACCACAGAAGCAGCAACAGAAAATCGACGGCGCCCTTTGACTCGCGCTCCTTAACCGGGTCAAGGTGGGGCTGCAAGAGCAGAGCTGCTAAGAATGGAATATTGGACAGGAACAGCAGAATGTCGCCGACAAACGGATTGGGTGCTTCCTTGCGCAGCACCAGATCGAAATACATCCACATCGCCTGCGCGACAAGGGTTACTCCCCAACCTGCCGCCAGCATCATCCAGAACAGTCGAGTTGGTCGTGGGCTTGCGCTCGCATTTACCAGGAAAACAAGCAGCGCCGACAAGATGAGAAGAAACTCAATGACATCGTTGAGTAGAGTGAGCGAAAGCGAGCGAGGAACGAAGACGGTCGCGGCAAACTGCGCCAGCAACAAGAAGCCAACCAGGGCAGCCCAGATCTTTAAACGATTGCGCAGGTCGGGACGGGTTGCGTGCGGCGAAAAGTCAGCGCTCATCGGCCGTCCATTGCCGCGTCCTGGACTGCGGCATTCTTCCCCTGATCAAAACGGCGTCCATCATAACTTCTCAATATATTTCACGCTGGTGGAATAGTCCCCGGCCGCGGCTCCTGGGCGCATTCTCTGGCAGGCGTCACGGGCGGAACTTTGCCGATTGGATCGGCCCTCGCCCGTCCCGTCGCTGAGGCGCACTGAGCCCATAAAGTTTGTCAACCTGTGTACCAGGTTCATCGAACATCGGCCCGCGCCCGGGTGAACCTCCCGAGCCAGGGCCCCCATTCCCGTTTCCAGAAAACCAGCCATTCCGGAAACACACGGCCACCGCATGAGCCCGGTTGTCGGCGCCCAGTTTCAGATGGATTACCCGCATCATGTTCTTCACCGCTTGCCGCGTGGTTTGAAAGTAGTCGGCGATAGCTCGATTGTCATAGCCGTAGGACACCAGTTCCATGACGTTCAACTCTTTAGTTGTCAATATTGGGTTCTGACTGGGGCGGCCAGAGGGACGAAGCACGTCCGGAGGTTGGCTGGGTGCTGGTTTGGCTTTCGTGACTTTTCTTGTCTCCATGTTCATGCCTCACAATGGGAGAAATTCGACGAAGTGAGGCTGCAATATGTTGCTCCTTCCGGAGACGAGATTCAGTGACGACGGGGCCGGGTTTGCTTACGAAAGTAACCATCAGGACATGTACCTTTGGCGGGCAAGACGAATCTCGCGTCAGACGAGGTTGTGATGCTACACCGACAGAACCCTGCTGGATACCAGCTTTGCACTCCCCGGACATATCGACCCACAATCCCAGAAAGACAGCCCTGAGTGTATTAACCTGACCAGCGCCCTGCCCGGTTCGCCTGGTGCTGTGCCAGCGCTGTCATTTGCTGGAGATGTATCACGACGTGGGGTAAGCCCAAGAAACGCTGCACGCTTCATCGGGGAATGAGAGCCTGAAGGCAAAGTGCTGAATGCTGACTGCTAGTTGCTAACGGCTAATTGCTTCCCGCTGGTTCCCGCTTTACACTGCTCCCGTCCTCTGGCAAAGTAAATGGTGGAAACGCAAGCGATCGTCGTCCTCGACTTTGGCGCGCAGTATTCGCAACTGATCGCGCGCCGCATCCGCGAACAGAACGTCTTCTCCGTCGTTCTGCCCTGTACCGCCTCGCTCGACGAAATCAAGAGCTACTCTCCCGCCGGCATTGTGCTGTCGGGCGGCCCGTCGTCCGTGTACGACACCGATGCGCCGCCGGCGGACGAGCGTGTCCTGCATCTTGGATTGCCGGTGCTGGGCATCTGTTACGGCTTGCAGTTTATGGTGTACAAACTGGGCGGCAAGGTGCGCGCCGCCGACAAGCGCGAGTACGGCCACGCCCAGGTCGAATTGCTGGGCAGCAATTCCGCGCTGTTCAAGGGGCTGCAAGACCCGCTGACGGTCTGGATGTCGCATGGCGACGAGGCCCTGGAGCTGCCGCCCGGCTTCGAGTTGATTGGCCGGACCGCCAACGCCGTCGCCGCCATCCAGAATCCCGCACAGAAATATTACGCAGTGCAATTTCATCCCGAAGTGCATCACACGCCGCAGGGTACCGAGATCCTACGCAACTTCGTGTTCGAGATTTGCGGGCTCAAGCCGAACTGGACGGCGCGCAGTTTCATCGAGGAGACCATCGCCAGCGTTCGCGAGACCGTCGGCAAAGGCCGCGTGATTTGCGGCCTGTCGGGCGGCGTGGATTCCTCGGTCGCGGCCGAGCTGGTGCATCGCGCGATTGGCGGCCAGTTGACCTGCATCTTCGTGAACAACGGCGTGCTGCGCAAGAACGAGTTCGTCAACGTGCAGAAAAATCTGCGCGAAAAACTCGGCCTCAACATCGACGCGGTGGACGCCAGCGAGCGCTTCCTTAGCAAGCTGGACGGCGTCAGCGAGCCCGAGAAGAAGCGCAAGATCATTGGCAACGAGTTCATTGCCGTCTTCGAGGAAGAGGCGCACCGCATCGAGCAGTTGCATGGCAAGGTCGACTGGCTAGTGCAAGGCACGTTGTATCCCGACGTGATCGAGTCGCGCTCGGTGCGCGGGCCGTCGCAGACCATCAAGAGCCATCACAATGTCGGCGGCCTGCCCGACATCATGAAGCTGAAGCTGATCGAGCCGCTGAAAGATTTATTCAAGGACGAAGTGCGCAAGATCGGCCGCGACCTCCTCATGCCGGAAGAAATCCTGCAGCGCCAGCCGTTTCCCGGGCCGGGGCTGGCGGTGCGCATCCTGGGCGAGGTGACCGCCCAGCGCGTGGCCCTGTTGCAAGAGGCCGACGACATCGTCGTCACCGAAATCAAGCGCGCCGGACTGTACAACAAAGTCTGGCAATCGTTCGCGGTGCTGCT
>PLBW01000019.1 GCA_003135475.1 Acidobacteriaceae bacterium | reverse complement strand
CCCGCGTGCCGATCACCAACACGGGGAGCCGCAGGTGACTACGCACGGTGACGCGCGAGGTCTCCGTGATGACCCGCTCGCCGGCGCTATAGAGTTCAAGGTGCACCGTCATGTTGCCTCCTGCTGATCGAATAAAGAGGAATTACATACTTGACTCGCTGTTGAGCCACTTAATTGCTGCGCTCTACAGAGACCTTCTCTTTTTCCATCCGTTCGCCGTACTCCCGCTGGCTAGCATCGTCCAGGCGTTCGACAGTGACCCGCACGCAGTCACCAATCGCTGGCACAACGCCGTGACCGGGGTAAACCGTCGCGTGTAACGAGACCGGGTAGTGATTCTGGATATCGTCAATCCAGAAACCTGCCGCCCGCATCTCTAGCGACTCCCCGCCTACCATTTCTCCTTTTCCGTCGCGGTAGGAGAACGGTTGCACTTTTAGGGTTGTAACCCTCAGTTCCGCTGTTATCTTTTCCATATTCCTCCTGTGATTTCAGCCTTAGCTCGAATCGGGTTATGGGTTAAGCCAACAGCGAGTCAAGTATGTAATCCCCGAATAAAGGCAACGCCGGCGCTGCCGCCCAACAGCCGCATGTTGCTGGGATAGAGCAGGCGATAGTCTTTTTCGAACTCGACGTCGCCATCCGTCCAATCGAAATCATGGGCGCGCTTGAAGTACGGCGCTACCGTCGCCACAAACCTGATCTGGTCGCCGGGCTTCAACTGCAGCGCCCGCATGCGGTCGCCCCAAATGAACCACACATGGTCGGCCACCACTGCTCCCGACTCGTCGCGCACGTCCACCAGCAGCGCCGTCTGCATCGTGCCCCACTGGTTGGTGCGATGTCCCTTGCGCTGGAACGTGGCGCGGAACACGCCGCGCTGCCCTTCGCGTTTTGCCAGCTTTGTTCTCATGCGTGTTTCAACTCCACGATGCCTGTATGCACCTCACAGTACGGGCTCGGCCCCAAGGTCGCCTCGGTGCAGCGGTCGGTCAGCACGACTACCGGTCGGACCTTGCGCGTGAATTTGTATCCGGCCATCGCGGTGCGGCCAGTCGTTCCGGCTGCCGGCGTCGTCGTGCGCGGGGTTCGGTAATCGCATTGGATGGCGCCGCAGTAACAGCCGCTCGCGGCCCAGTGGTGTTTGTGATCTGTCACTTCTACGAAGCTTGCCATCGCCATCACTTCTCCAATTGCAGCTGCCCAAACATCTCAGCCACTCGTTCCGGTCCGCCCAGCATGCGCACCCGGCGCGCCAGCGACACAATCTCGTGCACCAGCGGGCGGATGGCGTCTTCAATGTCGCCCGGCGTCACGCACAGGAAGTAGCCATACGGCTCCTGGCGGGTTGCGCCAATAGCCAACCCGAAATCTTCGATTAGGCTCTTCACGAGTGCCTTCACCCAGCGCGGCTGCACCTGCAGCTCGCTAGCCAGCTCGGCCAGCGGCCGGGCATTCGCCGCGCCCTGGCGATAGCGCAGCATGTGCAGCACCTTGCGTTCGCTATCGCTGAGCGGCCACGGTCCGGCGCGCCCGAACAGGACATCGTCGATGTGCGCCTGCAGGTTCACCTCTGAGTAGAGTGAGAGCTCGGCAGCCATTACGCCTCCAATCGGTCGAGCCAGAGCTGGACGCACATCAGCTTGTCTTCCAGCGGCCAGCTCACGAACATGTGATCGAGCTGCTCCTCGGTCACCACCAGCGTCGCACCGCAGCGCTCGCCGCTTTCCCCATAGACGCGCTGCGAGCTGCCGCCATTGCCGTTGCCTGCGGCTGCAACTTTTGCAGCACTGCGCTGCAGTTTCGGTTTCGGTTTGCGGTCCGCCATCTACTTGCCTTTCTTCTTCGCCTTCTTAGCTGGCGGCTTCACCAGGTCGAGCTCGTAGTGGCGGATGGCATGGGAGCGGAACACCTGCATGGTCTTCCGGGTGTACAGGTTCTTCAGCACCCAGCTCTCGCCGTTGGCGAGCTGCACCGGCCTCCCGACCCGCAGCAGCTTGCCGAGGATGAGGTCCTTCAAGATCACATCGGCCTGCTCGTAGCAGTGCTTGCCCAGTTCACGGATACGCAGATATTTAGCCACGCTCTCTTCGGTGGTCAGGACTTTCTTGGGTTTGCTCATTAGTTTCCCCTCGCAAGTTTCAAGTTTCGCCCGCCGCGGCGGGCCAGTTTCGAGTCGGCGCCGGTCAGCCGCATGGCGACCAGGTCGTAGTCCAGTTCGGCGCCGCATTCCAGACACACCTGATAGCTGCGCTTCGTCGGCGGCTTGCCCATGGTGAACACCCGCGACAGCTGCGGATGCGAACAGCCGAAGCACTTCAGTAGCCAGTAGCCGGTTCTCAGTAGCCAGTTCATCGCACCACCAGCCTTCCCATCCACGCGGCATAAAACAGGTGTCCCACAACGTAAGACGCCCCCAGGATCAGCAGCGCGGTGCACAGCGGCTGGGCCCAGCGGTCGATCCGGTCGGTATTCACTGACAACTGGCTACTGGCTACTGGCAACTGTTTGTTCACACTGCCTCCTGCGCTTCGGCGCGCGCCATCTTGATTTGCTCGATGGAGTTGGTTAGGGTGCGCACGTTGATGTAGTGCCGCGGCTGCCGCTTGGCGTCCAACTCGAAGGCGTCCTGGGCATCCGCGTCGCTGATCAATTTGTCAATTTTCTTGCGCGCTTTGTCTGGGGGCATCTCTCCTAACTCGCCGGCCAGCTCCCGCCGCACAATCGCTTCCGCCTCGGCGCGCTCGACCCCTGGCAACCTGATCTTGGCCAGGATGCGCGAATTCCATTGCTCCAGCGTCGCCGAGAAGCGGTCGAAGGTTTGCTTCAAGTCATGCGACCCGGCAAACAGCAGCGAGAAGTGGGGTGGTCGGTCCAGCAGGATGCGCAGCGCTTCAAAGCAGGGCAGCGACAAGTGCTGCGCTTCGTCAACCACCAGCAGCGCGCGCCGCCCCTGAAACTCGAACGCCAGGTTGCGCCGCAAGCGCACCCGATCGCCCACCGACGAGATGCCGCACGCCGTGGCCACTTCCTTGATGATCCCGGTGGGCCGCATGTCCACATCAGCGTCCACGTAGTAGGCGCGGCGCCCGGCGCCGTTGCGCGACAATTCCTTGCGGTTCAGCTCCGCCACCAAATGCTCCAGCACAAAGCTCTTCTGCGAGCCCGGCGGCGCATAGATCATGTAAGCCACCGGCCGCTGCAGCAACTGCTGAAAGATTTGCCGCATAGCGCGGACGTTGCTGGTATCAAAGAGTTCGCCATAAGCCGCGGTGGTTGGCGCAATGGGATGGGCATCGATGAAAGTGGTGATGCCCTGGCAGATCGGGCGGGAGTTACCCGACACCGCCTCGTACCGGCCGCGCAAGAACAGGTGTAGTGAGGATGCGGCGTAGTTGATGCGGCTGGCGAAGTCGGCTTCAGCCAGGCCAGTACAGGCGAGGTAATCTTGCAGCCGGGTGCGCACCTGGCCACTCTCGCGGGCCGATAGCTTCAGGGCCTCGGCGCGCACCGCGCGGTCGTTCTGGGGGATAGGTCCATAGGGATTTCGGTGGCTCACAGTCTTGCTCCTCTCTTAGCCATTAGTCCTCCTCTAAGAACCGGCGTGCCGCTTCCGCTGCTGAGGTGGGGGCCGCCCCGGCGTTGTCGGGACGCAAGCGCTGCGCCCGCTGGCTCACGAATTCGCGCGGGTCAATTGGATTGGCGCGCGCCTTCTGCTCCAAAAGTTCCAGCGGACTGCTGGCGCCGGTCGCCGCCGCCAGGCGCTGGATCTCGCCGATGGCGTCCTGCGTCCCATTGCGCAGCCGGCGGCGCTCGGCAACGGCCAGCGCGATCGCAGGCTTGGCCGCCGCCGAGTGCGGCAGCAACTGCTCGGGCTTGGCCCAGCACAGAAAATTGTTTTCCATATCGAGCACCGCGACATGCTCGGGATCGTTGGCGTCGTAGGTGGCGATCACGTCGTTGTTCTCGTCATCCGAGCCTGAGCGATCGTGCAGGATGCGCGCCGCCACGCTGTCGGCCCCGATGTAGCGCCGGTTCTCCAGCGTGATCGCGCACTCGCGCACTTTGCGCTGCTGCCGTTCCACAAAAGTTTTCACCAGCTCGGCGGGCTCAAACGGCGGACGCTGTGCCGGATTGGGGCAGTCCCAGAAAACTTGATTGGGGCTGCGCCCGTCCATGCCGCGGCCTCGGTGTCCGGGGGTGGAGTTGTACTCGTCGACCCAGGCCGCGGTGATGCGGATGAAGTAGCTGGCCGTGGGATGCGCCGACATCTGCGGCGCGCCCAGCCGCAGCAGCTTGCGATGGCGCGCCATCTCCACCACTGTGGCATCGGGGCGCAGCTCGGGCTTGCCCCCCGTATAGGTAGCGAACAGCAGTTCCAGGTGCTCTTTCATGGTGCGCCACTGCCGCTCGATGTTTTTCGATTGCCCGTGGTACGGCATGCAGAACTGCGGCGCGATACCGAGCAGCGGACAAATCTCGCGGCCTACCTTGCGGTAGTCGAGGCCGTTATCGACGTAGAAAGTTTCCGGCGGCCCGTAGCTCAGCAGCGCCGGCCGCATCGCCGTCACGATCGACATCGAACTGCCTTCCACGCAGAAGGCGAAGCTCAGCATCTTGCGCGAGCGCATGTCCATGATGCCGCTGAAGCGCATGCGCATTGGCGTCCCGAACGGCAGCCCGAGGAAGCAATCATTTTGGACTTCGGCGTCGCAGATTTTATGGTCAGAAACCCAGATCTGGTTGGCGAAAATATCGCTGTAGCCGCGCGACATGTACGGGGCCACGCGGTTCTCGTACTCGCGCAATCCGTCGCGCGCCATGATGCGCATGGCCGGGGTGATCTCCCGGCAAGTCTTCAGCCATCGGGACACGGTGCCGTAGCCCGGCAGATCGGCGTCGGCGATGTGCAGCACCTTGCGCTGTTGCAGCAGCAGCCGATGAATGCCCTGGATGCCCATCCGGTGCTGATCGAGATAGAGCGCCGCCGCCACCGCTGCAGCTTTGGGATGGTGCTCGAAGAAATGCGACTTGCCTTTGTCGGCGCGCGTGTCGCGCGCCAGGCCAAACTTGCCGTGCTTGCGATAGGCGCGATACCAGCCCCACAGCGTGCTCTCTGAAAGTTCGTGCGTGTGCGCCAGGTACTCGACCATGCGAGTGGCGTTGGTCACGCGGCGGCCATCCGCCAGGCGGAGCCCCAAGTCGAGATGAAGTTGCCCGCGGACTACGATGCCCTGGTCAAGCTCGAAGTCAACCAGCGGCTGAATGATCGCGAGGCGGGCAGTGGACTGGGCTTCTTCTTCGGGGGAGAGGGAAACTTTGTGAGCAGTAGCCAGTAGGCGGTTGCCAGTTGCCAGTTGCAGCGACTCGTTCTTCGGCTCGGGCGCCGGCGAGCAGGAGAGGGCGAACGTCTCAGCCATCGGAGATAGGTCGCGCTCGCTCACGCCGCCAACCTTTCTTGTCTCCGGTTCGCCTGCCAGGACCGCAGTCTCTCCGACGATCGCTTGTACGGCACCGGCTGGCGCGAGGGCCTGATGAAGTGGCCATCTTCATAGACCATCATCCGAATTTCGAAGAGCGAGAACATCTTCTTCCCGCTCCGGCGCTGCCCAGCACGCAGCCGCTCGGCTTCTCTCAGGCCGCCTGGCGTCAGGCCGAAGCGCGAGGGGTAGCAGCGGCCAAACCGCTTCAACAGCCGCTTAGCTTCCACCAGGCTGATACGAAAACCATGCCGCCGCATCCGGCCTTGAATCAGGATGGCGCCGTGCTCGCGCCGGAAGCGGCAGTAGGCGCGCAGATTGATTACAGCGCGGTCTTTCTCGTTGCGCTTGCGCCAGTACTCTTCGCTGATTTCCGGGTTGCGGAAGCGCCAGCCGCGCAGGTAGGCGGTTTTCCATTTCCGGCGATGGCCGCGTTCATGTTTGTTGTTGCAATCCTTGCAGCGCGATCGCAGCAGCCAAGCCCAATCGCTGCGGCGGTGAATCAAGATCATCTCGTCGAGGACCTTCTCCTCTCCGCAGGCGCGGCACAAATGCTTTGCTGGGAGGTCGGCTTTGCGCATGAACTTCACTGCGGCCGTCCTTTCTCCATCGGCTCAAACTCTGCGGCACGATCCAGGAGCGCCAACAGCACCCCTTTCACATAGAACTTACTGTTGGGCGCCACGGTGACGCCCGGGAGGCACTCGAGCATCTCGATCGTCAGATCAGCCAGTGCCTGCCTGGTGCGCTCCAGCGACTTCGGCTTCAGCTCAAGCGCCGCCAGCCGTTTGCTGAAGGTCGCGAGATCGAGATCAACCTGGCTCACGATGCCGCCTTTCCCAACATCTCCGCCTCAGCCGACGCGCCCAGGCAGTTGTGGCGCTCGAACTTTCGTCCCGCGTCCACCGCGATGAAGTTCCCCTTCGGCGTCTTGAAAAAACGGATCGGCGCATCGCAGAACAGATACGTCGTGCGGTAGGCGAAGCTGTAGCCCTGCGCCCGCGCATCTTCTTCTGTGGCCGGAAAGCTCATTTAGTGGTTGCCCTTTTTTCGCGCGGCCATCCACTTGAGGTTTTGGTTTTCTTCCAGCGCGAGGCGGAGTTGGATCTTGGCCCGTTGCACTTCTCGCTCAAGCCGGAGCATGCAATAGGCGAGATACATCCCTCGGAAACGTAACCACCACGGCATAGTCATCGCGCGCCTCCAGCAGCTTTTACTCGAAACCGGAAACTTGCCCGCCGCGGCGGGAGAAACTGCTTTACGATTTTTCCCGCCTGCCATCCATCGCTGCCGGGAACGGGCAACAGGTTGGCGACGCCGTTCAGCAGATTGAAGAAGACGAACACCTCGCAGTGGCGCCCGGCGAAAATCAGCGCCAGATGAAGGTTGGAGAGCGGGCCGGCCAGGATGATCAGAAAGGTCCGCAGCGGCGTGTCCGTTTGGAACATGGTGTACAGGCCGCGCCAGCGAACGCCCACGCGCAGCACCTTCACGTCCAGCGCGAGCGCGGTCGCAACGTGACCGCATTCATGGAGCACCATGGCGAGCATCCAGCAAGCGAGCAGTTGCGCAACCGCGCCCAGCACAGCCAGCAGTGTCGTCATAAGATGTCGCCTTTCCAGTTGCGGGCTATAAAGGAGAAGAGTGAGAGGTTCGCGCCATAGACGAACACCAGCGCGATCATGGGGAAAATCAGGTCGGGGCGGCGGCCCATGGCCGCGAGGAGGAACAAGGGGAGCCAGGTCATTGCGGTGCTCCTTCTCGGGCACGCTGTTGGCGCTGCCATCTCGGCTCCCACGCCCAATCGATCCCGGCAGCGCGGAACTCGCGCTCTAACGCCTGCTGTACGCGGACCGAACTGCCGCCGTCCACGACGGCGGAAACGGTGCTGATCGTAATGCCGAGCTCCTCCGCTACTTTCACGAGGACGGCGCTGTGTTCACGCTTGAATCGAACGCGGGTGGGGTACATCCTCCGCGCCACCTCGTTGGGATTGGGGTGAAATCGCGGGCGGCCTCCGAGGTAAACGATCGCAGCGACGCGCGCAGCATTAAGAAAAGGTTGGAGCCTCATAGGGCAGTTCCTTCCAGGCGTTGCTCCAGCGTGGTGATGGCGCGCTCGGCACGCGAGCGCTGCAAATGGTTGCGCCCCAACTCCAGCAGACGGCTTTCGGAGGCGTTGATCACGCGCAGCCCGGCGGCTTCAGCCAGCACGCGCAGCAGGCGGTCATCGCCGGTGGCGGAGCAAAATGATCGCGTCAGTTCGGCTGGCCAGCGGTGTTCTTCCTTGGATTCGGCGGTATAGGCGTTCAACATCCGCTCGGTAACGTCGCGGCCCACCAGTCGCGTCATCTCGTCGGCAATCTGGGCGCGGCTCTTATCGCTGTTGCGGATGGCTTCTACCAGCAGTCCCCGGATGAGCGCCCCATCGTTCATACTTCCGGAGGCTTCGGCGTCGGCTGCTTCGAGCAGGGCAAGCTGGCGTTCCGGGGTCAATCTTTTGGGGCTATTGTCCATTGATTTTGCGGCACAACCACCGCATCATCTACCGCGTGTTAAGCAGCGCACTTCCGCTCGATCTTCTTCATCTCGGCCAGCAGGGCCGCTTCTACGCGGCTGCTCTGCCGCTGGCCGATCGCGATGCGGTAAACATGCGAGCGGCTCAGCCCCAACCGTTGGGCGACGCGGGACAGGATTCCCTGATAGAGGATGGCTTTACTAAAAGTCCGGCGTTGGCTACGATCAGTGCGGATGCGCGCAACAGTGTTGCTCATACAGCAGCACATTACAGTCGCACTGACGCAATGTCAAGTGAAAAAGATAGCCCTGCCCAAAAAGTTGCAAAACGGGAACGCGGGGCGCGAATCCGGCATTTGCGCGAGTCACTCGGGCTGGCCCCGAGCGAGTTCGCCCAGCACTTCCTTGGCAGGAAAAGAAGGCCACTGACCAGCCAGTCAGTGTGGAACTGGGAGAACGGCGACAACCCGCCCTCCGCTGAGAATTACATAAGGATGGGGGACATAGCCCCTGACCCTGAACAGGCAATCTACTTTTGGTCGGCTGCTGGCATCGATCCCCAACGCGTAGCGCGCGCCGTCGCCGAGGCTGACAAGAGACGTGCTGCCCAGCCGCACGGTAAGAAGCCGAAAGCCGACTCGCCTGCCGCTTGCTGGTAATTCTTTCTCCGCCTTTACCGTTGATTCCCCCGCGCAGGCCGCCGCATCATCGCAGACGTGACCTGGAAGAACAAAGTCAAGGGCCGAGACTACGGGCAGAAGCGCCGCGCCAGATTTCAGGCCCTCGGGCTGTGCACGCGCTGCGGCGGCGAGAAGCAGCGCTTCGATCGCAAATCCTGCGACGCCTGCCTGGAGCTGTACCGCTCACAAGAAGAGGCCCGCTACCTCGCCCGGCTTGGGCGCTGTAGCCACTGCCGCACGGCGCCCGTCGAAGGGCGCCGGCTATGCGATGCCTGCAGGCTGAAGGTGAACAACCAAAACAATAGCTGGATGACCTCGATCAACAAGATCGCCAAAGCTGCTGAAGCCCTGGTGCTCGCCTCTGAATATGTGAAGCGCGACCTTCCGGCGGAGGAGATGCTGCGCGCCCGGGCGCAGGCGGCCAAAAGCGTGAGGCAGTTGTTCCGCGCGGTGCATGAGATGCAGCAGCGCCGAGGATCGTTCAAGAAGCGCGCACCGGCGACGATGAGGCGCGCAGCATGACCATACAAGAGGAGAAGGCCGAGATCCGGCGCCTCGACAAAGAGATCGAGCAGGAGCAGCAGCGGCATGCTGCCGCACTTCAGGCTTACGAATTAGGGCCGCGGCCAAAAGGCAAAGTGAAACTCGAAACGGAAGGGGATCACAGGCTCCCATGATCGGCTCCGCTCCCATCCCACGCCACACTCCGCTGCGCCGCAAGGCGTGGCTCCGCTGGAAGCCGCGCAGCCGCCAAACCAAGACGCGGACCATTCTCTACGGCAAGCCGTACACGGAACTCAGGCGGACCAGGGCAAGCATGGCCCACGACTGTTGCGAGAATTGCGGCAAGTATGCGCCGTTCTTTCCCGGGCTGGACCAGCCGTATTTCGCTGGCCAGTTGGCGCACCTAGACCGAGGATTCCGCAGAAACAGCGTCCTGGATCGTGTACTCTGGCTGTGCCCAGGATGTCACAGGGAATTGGACGGGCGCGGCTGAAGCCGTGCGCCCGCGGAAGAAAGGACGATAGCAACATGGATCTCGTCATCTATTTAGTTGCCTTCATCGTTTGCATCGTGATGATCATTGCCCAGTGCCAGCTCTTCGCTATCCGCGGCCTGCTGGAGACGCTGGTGAAGCAGAATGGCCGCGCTCCGATGCAGCTCCCGCTTATCTCTGAGAGTAACGTCCCCGACCCGCCGCCGACCGGCAGTGATGCCCGGGCTCCGAATGAAGGATGGACTTCTGCCCTCGTTGTCGCTGGGGTGATTGTCCTCGCCGCCATCGTAGCCCTGATTGTGATGAACGCCCCCGGCCACTGACAACTCGCAACTGACAACTGGCAAGTGACAACTGTTCTTTCTGCCTGAATAGCCAGACCTGACTGTATTTCCACTCTCGGCGGCAATCCACTCCCTATGCTCGGCCTTGGCGCGCTGTATCTCACAGTCCGGCGCGCCAAATATGTTTCAGGAAGGAACCATCATGGACTTCGCAACGCTCTTACAGAAGATCTCGACGGGGGCGCAGATCGCCCAAGTGATAACCCCAGCGCTGCAGCAGTACAGCACAGACCACGTTGCTGCGACCCAGGAGGTGCTGCAGGCACTCGGCGCCGGAGTGGCAGCCGAGAGCAGCGACACCACCGTGCAGCAAGATTCCATGGCTGCCGCGCAATTGGCATCGAGCCTGGTGCCGTTGGCCTTCACGTTGTTTTCGCTGTTCAAGAAAAAAACTGCGGCTGCAGCCCCGGCCAAACTGTAATTCAGTGAGGAAAGGAGGTCGCGGAGAATCGCCAGAGCCATTGTCTCGGGAGCCTCCGGGCTCCCGGCCAATGAAGTGGTCTGAGCCAGCGGAACAGGTTTGCGACAGACGGGGTCCTCCGGCTTCTCTGTCCGCGTAAAGCAGCCTGTTCCCCTGGCCCGGACCATGAAGCCGGAGAAAGCGAGGTGAGCCTATGGAATTTCGTTGCATCATGGCGACCACCGAACGACTGGAGCAGGGGATCTGCCAAGGGAATATCCCCGAATTGAGGGTAAGACGGGGCGCCGTCACCTGCTCGCCGGAGTGCTTTGCCGAATATCGCCTCCAGAAGCGCCAGGTGCTCGCTAAGTACAAATGTCGGTGGTGTGGCCATCGGTTGCGCGCGAAGCCAGATGTAGAGCCTTCGCGCAGTGCGCTACAGGCATCTGACGAGACGATCGCACCCTCCAACGTGCAGGAAATACGGAAGAAGGTAGGGTAGAGGGGAAAATGGCACTTTTTGACGAAAAACCGGCCGTCGCGAGCTCAATGCTCGGGAAGACCGTGCCTCAGTTGCTATTTCCGGCCGGGGTCGGATTAGGGGCCGTCGTCGCCTACTACATCTACCAGGCATTCACGGCGCAGCCGGATCGGAGTTTCGGGCTGCTGCGGGACTGGGGGCCGTGGCCCCTGTTGACCGTCGTGCTCAGCTACTTCGCCTGGGTGTTGGTGAAGATGGTGATCGCGCAAATGGCGGCGATGTCGGACGGGGTGAAGCAGGCGGCGGTAGCCCTGGCCCAGTTGGCCGCCAAAGACGACCGCAACGCAGAGCAGCTACAGAACTTGACCGAGTTCAACGCGCGTCAGGGAGAAGCGGTACTGCGGGCGATCCACGAGCAGGGGGAGCACGTCGAAGAGATCCTGCGGAGATGCTCAGCGCGGGTCTGTCTTATAGAACCGGGGACTAAATAATGGATGCCCTTGAAACCGCTCAGTTAGCCCGCCACCGTGGGGTGATCATGCAGTTCATCCGCAACAACCACTTCGCCCAGCGCTCGCACATGGACGACCTGACCCTTTGGACCCTGATGACGAGGATGGGATTCACCGTGTCCCAGGACTATGTCTTCACCTTGCTCCAGGAGCTGAGGGATGCTGACTACGTCAAGTACCAGGAAAAAGTTGACAACCGGAAGGGCACAAAGTGGATGGAGCGCATCGAGCTCACGACTGCCGGACGCCGCCTGCTGGAGGGGTACACGGGCGACCCGCTCGTGCTAATTCTCTAAGCTATGGCAAAGCATCGACCCAAAGTCGGAGAGGCGCGGCTGAAGCGCCAACGCTTGACCATCGACGCGCTCCCTCCGTCGGTAGGTGAGGCCATCAAGGACCTGCGCGCCGACTATCCGATGACCTGGCCGGAGATCGAGCGCCTTTCAGCCCTTCCCTATAACAAGGGCTGGAAGGGCCATCTGGGTAGCTTTGGATTTGTCGATTGGGGTTCGCTCGATGCCGAAGTGCTGAAGCTCTTCCCTAAGCGGCGGTTGCCGGCGTCCACCCTGCTGCGTTGGTACGATCTGCGGTACGAGCAGGTGAGAGAAGAGTTCCTCAAGATCTCTGCAAAGGCGAAGGAGATTGTGAAGGTCCTCGCCGCGGGCGGCACTGAGCACTTAGACGAGGCCGCCCTCAAGGGTGCTTCCAACGTGATCTTCGCCATGCTGGAGTCGCAGCCGCCAGAAAGGCGGGCCAAGTATCTGCTGGCGCTGACCCAGGCAACGCAGGAGGCGCGCAAGAACACGGTGCGCGAGCAACTGGCCGCGACAGAGCAACAGCGCGTCGACGAGTGGACGAAGACCTCCGCGCTCCAGCGCGAGCGCTTCCAGAAGGACATGGAGAAGCTCTCAGTGAAGGTGGGCAAGGGCAAGCAGATCACGGTCGACGACATCAACCGCTTGCGCGAGCGCGTCTTCGGACTGCCCCCGGTGAGCCATGCCTAGTATTGAGTTTCCCAAACGCGAGATCAAACTGCCGGCGGTGATGCAGATCCGGCCGTATCAGCAGCGCTGGATCGATGAACCCAGTCGCTTTCAGTTGATGGTGAAGGGCGCCCGCATCGGCATTACCTTCGGCAGCATGACCAAGGCTTGTATCGATTGTCTGGAGTTCCCCAATACAACCTGGACCGTTCTCGGCGCCGCCAAAGCGCAAGCCATCGAGGCCATGGAAGCTGCGCACAAGATTCGCCAGCTCATGGGCTTCACCGCAGAAGTGTACGAGGAGCCCTTCGCCGATGCGCTGGGCGTCAGCAGTGAAAGCCAAACCAGAATGCAGTTGGCCAACGGCGCACGCATCATCGCATTGCCCGCCAATCCCCGTACCGCCCGCGGCTATCCGGGCAATGTGATCCTCACCGAGCACGCTCACTTTCAGGACGCCTATGCCATCTGGGCTGCGGTCGCGCGCCAGGTTGCGCTCGGGCACCGCTTGCTCTCCGAGTCGACGCCCAACGGCGAGATCGGAAAGTTTTTTGATCTGGCCCGCGACCTGGGCCTCACCGATGGGGTTCCGCCTCCGGGCGGGCATGTACAGAAAGGCGCGTGGAGCGGCCACTGGGTCGATATCAACATGGCTGTCGCAGACGGCTGCCCCATCAGCATTGCGGAGATGCGCGACCTTTTCAAAGATGATGA
Source organism: Acidobacteriaceae bacterium (assembly GCA_003135475.1). Lineage (GTDB taxonomy): Bacteria > Acidobacteriota > Terriglobia > Terriglobales > Acidobacteriaceae > Bog-257. Next base: position 13,003 of record PLBW01000019.1, on the reverse strand, counting down.
AACCTTTTCGCAGGAATTTCTCTGCGCCTTCCTGAAGGTCACCGGCGCGTGGCTACCGCTGGAGCTGATACTGAGCTGCGAGGATGAGTTTGCCACCACCGAGTTGCCGCCGAACTTCAAACCGCGCGGCCTGCTCTATGGCGGGATGGACGTTGCCCGCGATCGCAACCAGACGGTCTTCTGGTTGAACGAGCGCATCGGAGAAATCACCATGACCCGCCTGGTTCTGCCGATTGCTTCGATGGGGTTTGTGCAGCAGGCGGAAATCCTTTCACCGCTGATCGCCATGACTGCCTGCACCGCGATGGATTCCACCGGCATGGGCATCGGGCTCTTCGACATCCTGAATGTGAAGCATAGCGGTCGCCTGATGGGAGTGAACTTCGGCGGCTCCAGCCGCTTGCGGCGCGAACAGCAGCAAGAGGCGAGATCGGGGCAAAGCGTTCCCGATGGCGCGGTCCGGATGAAGGTTGATTTGTCGATTCGCTTTAAGCGATCGTTGGAGTCGGGGCACTTTCGCATTCCTGCGGACCCGGAAATCCGACTGGAGTTTCAGTCCATCAAGAAACAGCCGACGGCCACGGGGGTGACCTTCGATGCTCCGCAGATACAGGTAGACACTGCGATCGCCGGCGGCGAGCGCAAGAAAATCTACGCCCACGCTGATCGTTATTGGGCAGCGGCGTTGGCTGACTACGCGGCCCGGGTATCGCCGCTGGAGTTGGGTATGACAACCCCCAGCGCGGAAAGTTCGTTTGACCAATCGAGAGGATGCTTGTAATGGCTGCTAAAGAAGAGATGTTGGCCGAGATGCCGCCGGCGCCGCCGCCGGGCGAAATCGTGGACGAGCAGCGCCTCTACCTGACCCAGATCTCGCAATGGCGCAACACCCTAGCCTTTGGCGGCACCACCAACCCATCGGTGATCTGGTCGTCGATGTCGCGCAACGAAGCCACTGCCATGCTCTATTACCGCGAACTGGAAGACAAAGATGACGATGTAGGGAATTGTTTGGATGAGTTGAAGCTCTCGGTTCTGAAGCGCGATCGCAAGGTGTCGCCGGCAGACGAGAGCAGCCAAGCGATCGAGGTCGCTAATTTCATTGACGCTCAACTGCAGAACCTACCGGACTTGCATTCGATATTGGACTGCATCCTCGACTCTCCCGGTTACGGATTTTCGACGGCTGAGATGATCTTCGATGTTTCTGAAGGCCAGGTCGAGCTGGAAGACATGCGCGACCGGCCCCAGGAACTGTTCCTATTCGGTAATCGTTCCCGGCCGCAGGTGGGGCCGCTTCAATTACTGCCGTCGCCCTGGGCAATGGAGGGCGACGTCATGCCTGAACAAAAATTTCTCACGTTCACTTACCGCCCTCGCTCAGGGAACCGTATGGGCCGCCCGTTGCTGCGTAACGTGTTCTGGCCCTCATGGTTCAAGCGCAACGATCTCCGCATGTGGCTGCAGTACGGGGAGAAAGGCCCCGGCACGGCCGTGGTCAAGTACAACGACAGCGATAGTGAGCAGCAAAAGCAACTTGCAGCCGAACTCGCCAAGGCGCTGGTGGAACGCAGCGCGGTGGCTGTCCCGCAGAACTTTAATTATGACGTGGACCTACTGACCAAGGCGCGGCCCATTTCACCCGAGGTCTACGTGAAGCTCTTCCAGGCGATGCAATACAGCATCGCCCGCCGCATCAAGGGCGAGACCCTGACTTCCTTTGGCAATGAAGGCGGCACAGGGTCACGCTCCATGGGTGACACACATGCCGAAACCTTTAATGACCGCAGCGTCGAGCTAGCCAAGTCCGTTGCGACGGCAGTGAATCGGCAGGTCGTGCGGCCACTCGTGCTATGGAACTATGGGCCCGATGCCCCCATGCCGATATGGCAATTCGACACGAAGGAGGCAGCTGACCTTTCTAAGGCCATCGTGACGGACTCTGGAGCGCAGCGGATGGGTAAATCAGTCCCGACCAGCTACGTGTCGGAGAAGTACGGCATCCCAATGGTCGACGGCGAACCCGAAGTGCTGGTGCCCAACGTCAATGCGCCGCAGGTGGCCTTGCAGGCGCGCGATGTGTCCACCTTCGCCGAAGCGATGCTGATGTCGCCGGAGATGAAGCACGATCATGCGGAGTTCGACAAAGTGTTTGCCGAACTGAAAGGCGACTCGCTCGACTTGATGAAGGAGCGGGTGAAAGAAGTTGTGGACGCTGCCGCGCGCGGCCGGAGATGAACCGCTATGGGCCGCCCCGAAGACACTGAGACTGCGTACATTCGCTACGGACGAACACTGGCTGAGGCCGCAGCCTTGGGGGAAGAGGTCTTCCAGCCGAATCCCCAGCAGTCGGAGCCGACCATGGAGATGCGTACCTGCGTGCAGCGCTTCCTTGCGCTCCGCAATATGCGGCACACTTGCCCCAACCTCTGCTGCTGCCGCTGCGCTTTCGAGCGGCTGGCGCCGCATCTGCTGGCCGCTTGGGAGAGTGAGCGATGACGGCCGTCGCCAGCGCGATCGGCATCCAGCATCGCCTGGGCAGCTTGCTGGCGCATCATCTGGCAGCCGCCAATCTGCTGGGCCGCGCGCAGCTCGTCCGCGAAGTCCACAAGCGAACCGGCAAGCGCGTCGAGATCGCCACCAGCTCGCGGCTGGTCGTCCATTCCCACTTCGCCGAAGGCGATACCACCGACGCCACCATGGGCTTCTCCTTCGATCTCCCCAACGAAGGCGCAGCCGACTATCTGCGCAACCTGGTTCCCGTCACCAAAGACATCTTCGATGGCATGACCTCTCAGTATCAGGCGCAAGCATTCACGTTGGCCGGCGTGGCCGATCAGCGGCTGATCGAGCGCATTCGCGACGAGCTCGTCGCCGTGCAGCAGAAGGGTGGCAGTCAGGCCGACTTCGAAGCCGCGGTGAAGCAGCTCACCAATGAAGCCGGGGTAGCTGACCTGAACGCTTTCACGCTCGACACCGCATTCAACACAGCGATGCAGCGGGCGTACTCGCTGGGACGCTTCGAGCAGATGTCCGCCCCGATGACCAAGGCGGTGCTGCCCTACTGGCAGTATTGGACGGTGGGCGACGATAGAGTGCGTCCTGAGCACCGCGTGCTGCACATGTTCACCGCCCGCGCCGACGATCCGGTGTGGATGAAGATCTATCCGCCCAACGGATTCAACTGCCGCTGCTCGGTCATCCCCGTGCTCTCCGATGAAGCGCCCAAAGGCGCGGATGAGCCGGGCAATGAGCGGCTTCCGCTGCTGGCGCGGCTGCTGGTTCCGCAGCCCGGATTCGGTAAAGTCTTCGCCGCCTGAAGGCCGGAATCTGCCAGTATTCCCACGCCTGACTATATTTCCCGCATCCACCCCATCCCGCCGCCGATGATTGCCAGCGATGGCAACCAGTAACCATGCCGAAGGCTTACGCGACTGGTTTGAGATCTTTCGCGCCGGCAGCTACGGAGATAAAGGCGAGTACACAGCGCAGGACCTACAGCACGTCGCCGACAGTTACAACCCCGACTTCCACGAAGCTCCCGCGGTGATCGGCCACCCTGATACGAATGCTCCCGCGTATGGCTGGGCCAAAGCCGTGAAGTACGACGCAGGGAAACTGTTCGCGAAGTTGGGCGAGGATACCGACCCGAACTTTGAAGAGATGGTGCGCAAGGGGCTCTTCAAGAAACGCAGCGTCTCCTTCTACAAAAAGCCGGACGGGTTGGAGTTACGGCACATCGGATTTCTGGGAGCGCAGCCGCCCGAGGTGAAGGGCCTGGCGGCGATCAAGTTTGAAGAAGGTTTCGAGACGGCCGAGGTCGTCTTCGAGGAGGGTTCGATGGCAGCGCAGGAAAAGACTTTGACTTTTGCCGAGCAATTTAAGGCGTTCTTCGAGGAGCACTTCGGCGCGAAGAACACAGCGGCGCAGTTCAGCGAGGCCGACGCAAAGCGGCTCGTCGAAACCGCCGTCGCCCCGCTGGCCGCGAAGAACACGGAGCTGGAAACCAAGCTGGCGAAGCAGGCCACTGACTTTGCCGAGCGCGAGCGCAAGCTCGTCACGGGCGAGCACTCGGGCCTGGTAGCTGAGGCAGTCAACAAACTGCGCTCGGCCGGCAAGTGGGTCCCGGCGTTCGAGAAGATGGGGCTGAAGGTTGTGTTCGCCGAGCTGGCGAAGGTGACCGAGACCATCGAGTTCGGCGAGCCCGACAAAGACGGCAAGAAGGCGAAGGTGTTGCCGCTCGACCTCCTGACCAATTTTCTGGAGAAACTGCCGAAGATTGTGCCGGGCGGGACCGCCGTCGATGGCAAGAAGGTCATTGAATTTTCGAGCGCGCGCCCGACGGCGACACGCGGCCAGACCGTGGTTGACCAGAACTCCGAACAATTGCACGCGCTGATCCTGGAATTTCAGGAGAAGAATCCCAAGGTCGAATATGGCGAGGCGATGATGCAGGTCGCCTCGAAGCATCCGGAATTGACGGTGTCCGGCGGCATGGCCGCGGGCGCGGTCTAGCAAGAAGCAGTTGTCAGTAGTCAGTAGTCAGTAGCCAGTAGCCAGTCAAGAAAGTTTTAGCCGCGCCGATCGCGGCCAGGAGAAACGACGATGACACTCGCAGTCTCAACCAAAGGCGTAATCGGTAACCCGCAGAAGCGGACCTACCACGCCGGCGCGGCCAGTATGACTCGCGGTCTGGCGGTAGTGCCCGTCACCGATGACGAGCATGTGGCGATCGCTGGCGCCAACGTCCCGGTGATCGGGTTCATCGAGGAGAGCACGATCAGCGCCGAAGATCCCATCTCGATCATCGAGGACGGCGAGTTCATCGCCAAGATTGGCGCGGCTATCACCATCGGACAGTTCCTAAAGACGGACAGCAGCGGCCGGGTGATCCCGACTGCCGCAGTCACCGACAACATCGTGGCCAAGGCGCTCAGCTCGGGCTCGAATGCGAATGACTACATCCTCGCCAAGGTCACCGAGTTCTATGGCAGCAGCTCTTCGAGCAGCAGCTCCAGCAGCAGCAGCTCTTCGAGCAGCAGCAGTTCGAGCAGCTCCTCGAGCAGCAGCCACTAGAGCGCGAGAAGGCGAGTGGGCGGGGCGGCCGCCCAGCGAGAGATTGAAAGCAAGTCCGCGAGACGCGGAGGAGGAAGGTTCTAATGGGTGCATTCACTGGTTTGCAACCGCTCGGCACACTCAACGTGGCGTTGTCGAACTACGCCAAGGCGTACCGCAATAATGCCTTCGTTTCCGAGTTGATCGCGCCGCGCGTGGACGTGGCGCGGCAGTCGTTCCAGTACGTCATCTTCGATCGCGCCAACCAGCGCAACGATCGCGACGTCCTGCGCGCGCCCGGCGCTCGCCCGCAAACCGTACGCCGCACCTACAGCAGCGACACCTACATGTGCAAGTCGCATGCGCTGGCTGCCTCGGTGCCCTTCGAAGAAGAACAGTACGCTCTCGGCCTGGGCTTCTCGGCTAAGCAGAATGCGACCAAGCTGTTGATCGATCGCATCAACCTGGCCCGCGAGGTCTATGTCGCCAGCCTGGCCCGCGACAACACCAAGTTCACCAACTACAGCGATCTCAGTGTCGGCGGCAGCGTCTATCCGTGGGACGACTACCAGGTCGGGCACTCGCATCCCATCGTGGATGTCGACAACGCTAAGGACCTGATCAAACAGTCCGGAGTGTTGGCCAACGCCTTCATCATCAGCACACCGGTTTACAAAAATCTGCGCAACCATCCCGACATCATCGACCGCTTCAAGTACACCACGCCTGGCGCGATCGGCCTCGCCGAATTGAGCCAGGTGTTTGGGGTCCCGGTTACCGAAGCCGCCGCCATCGTCCTCGACAAGAGCAATGTGGGCTCGTGGATTTGGGGCGGCGACGCTGTTCTGACCTACACCCAGCCGGCGCCGACCATGGACGATGTGAGCGCCATGAAGACCTTCAACTGGGCGGCAGCCCCGATGACGGCAGGCGGCTACGGCGTGCTGGAATTTCCGGACCCGTACCTGGATGCGAAGACGGATTGGGAGTCGGTGGATTGGTACTGGGACACCAAGGTCACGGCCGCAGAGACGGCGTACCTATTCAAGAACACGGTCACCGTCCCGGCCTTCGGCGCGATCGCAGCCCCGACGGTGGGGTAATAGCAGGGGAGCAATCTGGGCCTCTTAACGTAACGATAGCCGCGGCAAAGGAGAAACTTATGACAGATGAAGTCAACGTGAAAGTGAACAACGAACCCGGCAAGCCCGGCGATCAGGGCAAACCCGGCGATCAGGGTAAGCCCGGCGACCAGGGAAAAGCTGGCGAGCTTGGCGAGAAGGGCAAGCCCGGAGACCAGGGCAAGACCGGAGAACCCGGCAAGCCCGCCAGCCAGGACGTGGCCGTGGACCGGAGGTGGGGAATGGAAGCGCACCCCGCCGCGCCGGGCACTGCGGTCAAGGAGACCACGGTCAAGGAGACCACGGTCAAGGAATAACGAATTAACCGAAAACTGTCCGGCTCCCGTAAGGGCAGCGACGTTGATACGAGGGCCATCTGGCTGGAGCCGCTGGATGGCCCAATTTCTAGGAGGATAACCAATGACGAAGAATGATGGCTCGGTCAAGAAGTACCAGGCTGTCCATACGGTCGCCTTCGGTAAGCAGGTCCATTACCCGGGATCTGTGTTCGAGGCACCGGAGAAAGATGCTGCTGGCTTTCTGCGGAGTGGGTACATCGTGGTCGCCCCCGCTGAGGCGGAACTGTTCGAGGCGCCGAACCCGAAGGTCGCGTAGTTGGCCTACGCGACCCAATCCGACCTGGTCCCGCTGCGCATCACGCAGAAGGAACTGGTGCAGCTCACTGACGACACCGCCAGTGGCAAGGCCAACACTGCAGTAGTGACCGCGGCGCTGGAAGAGGCGAGCGGGAAGATCGATTCCTATTGTCGCAACCGCTATGCCACTCCGCTGCAAGCATCGGATTCGGTGAAGGGCCTCTGCCTCGACATTGCCACCTGGCTGCTGTTCAGCCGGCGCCGCAACATCAAGATGGCCGAGACGGCGCAGACGCGCTACGACGAGGCGATGAACTTCTTGAAGGACATCTCCACTGGCAAGGCGCAACTCGACCAGCCCAGCGGCGCAGTGCCGCAGAGCGCGCTGGGCGGCCCGGTAGTCGCCGCCACGGGGAGCGTGCCCGAAGACAAAGATGCGCGCTTTCGCGATGAACAGTTGAAGGGGTTCTTCTAGTGCCCGAAGTCATTGTCAAAGTCGATGCTGCAAAAGCCACCATCGGGCTGGCGCAATTTCGCATGGGCATCGCGGACCGCCGCGAGCTGATGGACGTGTTGGGCGCCGGGCAGCTATCCAGCATCTACAAAACTTTTGATGAGGAAGGCCCTGGCTGGTTGCCACTCAATTTCTCGTCGAAGGGCTGGATGGGGAAAAAGTATTCTGCGGGGCACAAGCTGCTGCAAGACACCGGGCAGATGCGCGCCGAGATCCACCCAGTGGCCAGTGCGGATTCGGTTTCCCTGGTGAGCAGCCTGAAACGCGGGCGCATCCAGAACTTCGGGTGGAGCGGAACGCAGAAAGTCGCGCCCTACAGCTATTCGCGCCGCATGGGGACCGGACGGCTGTTAATTACCAACAAGCTGGGTAGAAAGCAAACTATCACTCGGAAGATCGAAGGGCCGGGAGGTCGCGTCAGCGTGAAGGCTTTCTCTCGGCAGATCAACATTCCCCCGCGGCCGTTTATGGTGTTTCGTCCCGAGGATCCGCAGCGCATGGTGAGCGAAACCAGCCTCTTCATCCGCGCGCGCGCGCGCCAGGCCGGACTGGAGGCCAACTGATGGGCGACTGTCCTTACAGTTTGGGCTGTGTGCCCCCGCGCAAAAGCGACAAGGCGCAGATGCGTGAGTTCCTGCAAAAGAAACTACGCGGGAGGCGCAAGTAGATGGCCTCCCAATTTCTACCCGGCGATGCGGTAGCCGCGATCGAGGATCTGCTGCAAGGCTTGACCCTGGGCGACGGTACGCCGCTGAACATCGGCTCGATCGGCGAGCTGGAGATCAACGACGACGACGAGCTCGTCTTTGACCAGCCGATGGTGCGTACGCGCTATGCCGGGAGCCCGGTGTACAAGAGCGACGAAAACCAGCAGCTCAATTATCAGGATGTGCAACACGTCATCGAGCTGTGGTGCTACGTCGAAAACCTGCGCGGCAAAACGGAGCAGCGTCAGGACTCGGTTGATCTGGCCGGGCTGGTGCTGGCGCGCATGGCGGGAGCGCGGCTGCCGTTGAGTGATGGTTCGAGCTCTGAGCCAGTGCGCATCTGGCGGGTGACAGACTTCATTGCCATCCCGTTTGGGATGGTTTACATCGTGCATGTTGTAGTGCCGGGGATCGCGCAGTTCCCCGGGGCGAAGGAGTCGTAAGTGGCAGGCGAGGATTTTGTCCACATTCAGTTGAGCGCCGCCGGAGTGAAGATGGCTGGCACCGGTGGACAGGTGCGCATTACCGCCGGGCGTGGCAGCTTCGTGTTTGTGGTTGGCCAATCGCAGCGCGTGACTAAAGCCTACGAGTGGAACGTGCTGCTCAAGAACGAACGCTTCCAGGGCCAGCCCATTCTTGAATTGACGGCAGCAGCAGCGCCTGCGACCTCGTCTTCGTCCAGTTCGGCGCGAGTTGTGGTTCACCCGGCCCATGGCCCAGTGATGGGTCCGGGGCTTCCCCCTGAATTCGGAGTGCAACGCCACCCCGCGATCGCGGCGGTGAAGGAGAAATAACATGGCAGGTGCTTTTGAATCCCAGAAAAAATCGGCACGGGAGCTGGTGATCAGCCCCTACTGCCAGATTGCTGCCGGCGAGATCTTCGCCGACGCCAGCCTAACCCGCCGCCAGCGTTTCGATGGGGGCGCCATCTTCGAACTGGCAGCCACGCGCCGCACCGACAAGGACATGTCGGGCAAGGGCACTGAGTTCGCCACCGACAACCAGCTCACCAACTGGGACCTGAAGGGCAGCCTGAAGGCCGAGATGAATGACTTTATCGCTGGCTGGGCGCTGGCCCTCGTCATGGGCAAAGAGGTGGTCACCGCTGGCAGCAGCAGCTCCAGCAGCCTGTTCCCGCCGTTCACCCACGCCATCGCCTTCGACGAAAGCACCACGCAGGCGAAGATGACCAACATCTACATGGCAGACACCAACGACGTGAAGACCAAGTATCCGGACTTCGCGGTCAGTGATGTCACTATCAGTTGGACGGCCAAAGGCTCAGTGGGCTTCGAGGTAGGGCTGATCAGCACCGGCCGCTGGCTGGACGAAGCCATGGCGTCGCTGCCTGCGCTGCCCACCAACGCCTACCTGCTCAATTCCGACACGGTGTTTCGCTTGGCTCCCTTTGCGGGAAGCCTGGCCGACTACACCGGCCGCTTCATGTCGGCGACGCTGAAGATCTCCTCCGGAGTGGTGAGCCACGTTACTCCCGGCGGCGGCAAGTTCGGCATCTTCATGCGCACCGGGCTGCGCAAATTCTCGTTGCAGGCGCGCATCGCCGCCAAAGACACCGACGACGTTCGCACCCTGATGAACAACGACACCATGGCCAAGATGGACATCACCACCACCTCGGGGCTGCTGCCTTCGATCCTCGGGATCTCGATCCCAAAGTTCAAGCTGAAGACCAACAAGATCGGGGTCGACGGCAACATGGTGATCTGGGACATCGAGGTGGACGAGACTTCGGCCCTGAAAGTTGTGGGGGACAGTCCGGTGGATGCGCTGAGTGCGACCGTGCAGAATTCCGTGCCGTCATATCTGACCGGGGTGGACGAGGAGGGCAGCTCCAGCAGCAGCTCCTCATCGAGCAGTTCAAGCAGCTCGTCGAGTAGCAGCAGTTCGAGCAGCTCGTCGAGCAGCAGCAGCAGCCACTAAGGGCAGGGCAGTAGCCAGTAGCCAGTTGTCAGTAGCCAGAAAAGAGGAACTATGTCTTGGAGTGTAAGCGCATCCGGAACCCCCGCAGAAGTTCGTGGGCGACTTAGTGAACAGTTCAAAGGCCCGCTGGCCGAGAAGCCTGCCGGATTGAATGACGATGGCGAACGCGAGACGGTTCGGCTAATTGCCGAGACGATTGAACAATGCCTTGGGACGTTTGACCCACAAAAGACTGTTTCAGTGAGCGCGAGTGGACACATGGGGTCCGAGGGCTACACCACGAAGGCTGGGGCTTACCAGAACGTCAGCCTGTCGATTACCCCGTAATTTACCGGCGAAAAGACCATGGCAAACCGCGAACTATGGGTGGCGGGCTTCCCCGGATACTGCGGGGGGGCCAACACCGAGCTCGATCACAACATCGACCTGTGGCGGCGCTTCGGCGTCGACGTCCACCTGGTGCCGATGGGCGATCGCGACCCGGTGGCGGAGCAAAGCGTTTTGGCTCGGGGCTGCCGGATTCACGAATACTGCGACAACATCTTCGCAGGCAAGATGGTGGTCAGCTTCTGCAACGACATTTTTCTGAAGAAGCTGCCGCTCATCATGCAACACGGCCGGCCGGCGAAAGTCATCTGGTTTAACTGCATGACCTGGCTCTTCGAGCCGGAGAAAGAAGCGCACGCCAAGGGCTGGATTGACCTGTTCGGCTACATCAGCGACTACCAGCAGAAGATGCTGGTCCCGCAATTGGAAGCCATTCGGCCGGTCAATGCTTTTCGTTGCACGCCGTACTTCAACGCTGAGCGCATCGAGCGGCGCTATCGCGAGTGGGATGGGTCGTACCGGATGGGGCGCATCTCGCGTGACGACCAGGCCAAATACCCGGCCGACATGTGGCGCATCTTCGATCGCGTGCTGCTGCCGCCCGGACTGAAGAAGAAGGTCTATGTGTTGGGCTATGGACCAAATGCGCTGGTGAAGACCGGCAAGGCCCCAGTGGATGGCAGCTTTGATCTGCTGGTCTGGAACTCGAACGCGATCCCTGCTGCCCAGTTCTACAACGGCATCGACACAATGATCCACAAGACGGGCGGCTCGCGCGAGAGTTACAGCCGCGTTTTGCTTGAGGCTTATGCCCACGGAGTGGTGCCAATCGTGGAGCGCGACTTCGCGTTTCCCGAACTGGTGGTGCACGGCGAGACCGGCTACATGGCCTCCAGCTCCGACGAGATGAGCTTTATCGCCAGCATGCTGGCGCATGATCCGGCCGAGCATCGCCGGGTAGCGGAGAACGGCCGCAAACATTTGGAGCAGCTCATCAATCCCGAGAAGTGCTGGGCAGGATGGAAGCAGGTGCTGCAATGAAGGTCCTAATTACAGGCGGAGCTGGATTCATCGGCTCGCATCTTGCCGAACGGCACCTCGCGCTTGGCGACGAAGTGTGCGTCATCGACGACCTCTCGACCGGCTCCATGACCAACATTCAGCACTTGAAGGGCGATCTCCAGTTCACCTATTACATCGATAGCGTCAACAACACACGCCTGATGGCCGAACTGGTGGACCTGGCGGATGTCATCTATCACCTGGCCGCGGCCGTGGGCGTGCGGCTGATCCTCGACAGCCCGGTGCGAACCATCGAGACCAATATCGGTTGCACGCAGATCGTCTTGGAGCTGGCGGCGAAGAAGCGCAAGCGCGTGCTGATCACGTCCACCTCGGAGGTCTACGGGAAGCAAGACCATGTCCCCTTTTGCGAAGACGATGACCTGGTGCTGGGAGCTACCAGCAAGGCCCGTTGGAGCTACGCCTGCTCCAAAGCCATCGACGAATGCCTGGCCATCGCATACTGGAAAGAGCGCGGAGTCCCCGCCGTTATCGCGCGCTTGTTCAACACGGTTGGCCCGCGACAAACTGGCCGCTACGGCATGGTGATCCCGACCTTTGTTGCGCAGGCGCTGGCCGGCGAAGACATCCGGGTCTTCGGCGACGGCACGCAGAGCCGCTGCTTCACCGATGTGAGCGATGCGGTCGATGCCCTGGTCGGCATAGCGGCACACCCCGACGGCAACGGCGAGGTGTACAACGTGGGGAGCGGCGAGGAGGTTACGATTCTGGAGCTGGCCGAGAAGATCAAGCAGATGACGGGCTCGAAATCCCGGATCGTGTTCGTGCCTTACAGCGCGGCCTACAAAGAAGGATTCGAGGACATGGCGCGGCGCGTCCCGGCTATCGCCAAGCTGCATCAGCTCACCGGGTATGCGCCCAAGATTTCCCTGGAAGCATCATTGCACCGCATCATCGGCTCCATAGCAGCAGGTGCTGCATGTGCAGCAGGTGCTGCATGATTCTCAAGGCGGTCATCACGACATTCGACAACCTGCCGCTGCTGCAGCGGCAGTTGTCCATCCTGCGCGCAGATCCGTTGGTCGACGAGATCATCGTCGTCGATAACGGCTGCGAAGACGGGACTGGGGAGTGGCTGAGCACAGAGGAGAATGGCGACCTGTACGTCATCCACCGCGAGAACCAGGGCGCCGGCGCAGGCAGGAACACTGGGCTCGACGCCGCCTCCCGCTTTGACTTTGTGCTGATGCTCGATGGCGGAATCCTTCCGCTACGCGGCGGGACACAGCAGATGCTGGCTTACCTGCAACGCCGCCCGGATGCCCAGGTCATAGGAGTGGACCACTCCGACACCGTCACTGAAGAAGCCAAAGCCTCAGCGGACTGGGCAGAACCGATTCTCGACGTTGATACCTACTGGAACCGATGCTTGTCGCAAACCCACTACTGCCTGGCGCGCTATGCGGCGTTCGATGGCCTGCGCTTCTCCGAGGAAGGGCCATTCGGTGAGCCGGGCTGGGGCGCCGACGATAACGAGATGGCCTGCCAGTGGCTGGAGGCAGGCATCGTGGTGCACGTCGTGAAGGAGAAGCTGCATCCCTACCGGCGCGGCTCGGGCAGCTTCGAAAGACTGTATCGCGAGACGGGGATTTGGCCCAACGCCTACGGATCAGTGTACGAACAGCGGGTCGTCTGGACGCAGCAGAATTGGCCGCAATA
>PLBW01000157.1 GCA_003135475.1 Acidobacteriaceae bacterium | reverse complement strand
AAGCTGAAATCTTACCATCGGCGCCAGGACAGGAGCGGCTTGCAGAGGCTGCCGGAAAAGCTGGCGCTCAGGATGACAGACGAAAAAGGTTTAATAGAGGAAAGCTACGGCCGTGCTTTCTTGGGTGCCTTCTTGGTGGCCTTTTTTGCCACTTTCTTGGGAGCTTTCTTGGACGCGGACCTTGTACTGGCGTTGGCGTCCCGCTTTGCCGCCGCACGCTTGGCGGGGCGGATGGGATGCATGAGCCATGGATCGGGTACCGCGTTGTCGGCAGGTTGCTTCTCCGGCGGCCCGGAGTTTCTTCCCGCAGCCGCTTGCTTCAACCTGCGAATGTCTTCTGCCTGCTCTTCGGCCATCATGCCGAAGTAATCCTTGATGGTAGGCAGGGCGGGAGGGTCGGCGATCTGCACAAGCTTGCGTGGTGACATGCTCAGCTAAGATACCGCGATTGCCATTGGGATGTCACTGCCTCTTGCGGGGGACGAATCATTTCACCCGCGGGGCGGGTGTGTCCATAGGCTACGTCATCTAGGCCCGCAAAACACTGCGCTCTAGGTGGGCGATAAACGGAACTGATAGCGTCCATAAATAGTTTGAATTTCTCATCCGCGGCGAAACCGCGTATCAAAGTCTTACACGAGCAAAATTGAAGGGAACCACCGGCCACGCGCCGGCATGCTCTCTTCATTGCCGGGCCCCGCCCAGGCCTGAACTATGGTTTTCGCGCGGGCCGGCGCAGATCCGGCGGTTTCAATTTAGTCGATGTCAGTTTCGCAACAGGAGTCATCAATGCGGTTGTTTCAGAAGTTGCTCCCGTTCGTTCTGTTGATATTGTTGGCAGGCACTCTGGTGGCGCAATCGACGCCGGCTGCGACTCCAGGCGCAAACGAAGGGGCGGCGCAGGGCGACCGCATCGCGCAATTGCAGCAGCAGATCGCCGATGCCAAAGGCTCCGCCGACAACGCATGGATGCTGGTCAGTACCGCGCTGGTCCTGATGATGACCGGCCCGGGCCTGGCGCTCTTCTATGGCGGCCTGGTGCGCAAGAAAAATGTGCTCGCCACCATGATGCAGAGCTTCGCCATGATGGCGGTCATCACCGTGCTGTGGGGAATCGTCGCCTACAGTCTGTGCTTCGCCTCCGGCAACAGCTTTCTCGGCGGGTTGAGTCACGCCTTTCTACGCGGCGTCGGCGCGCAACCGGATGCCGACTACGCCGCCACCATCCCGCAGCAGACCTTCATGATTTACCAGCTGATGTTCGCCATCATCACTCCGGCGCTCATCAGCGGCGCCTTTGCCGAACGCATGAAGTTCAGCGCCATGCTGCTGTTCATGGTGCTGTGGTCGCTCTTCGTTTATGCGCCCATGGCCCACATGGTTTGGGGCAAGGGTGGTCTGCTGAACGCCAGCCTCGGCGGCCGATTTCCCACGCTCGATTTCGCGGGCGGTACCGTTGTCCACATCACCTCGGGAGTTTCGGCGCTCATTTGCGCCACCTACCTTGGCCGCCGGCTTGGTTATCCAACTGAACCCATGCCGCCGCATAGCGTAGTGCTCAGTTTCATCGGGGCGTGTTTGCTGTGGGTGGGCTGGTTCGGCTTNNTCCGCCGCCATCGGCTGGGCGGGAGCGGAATGGATTCGCAACGGCAAGCCCAGCGCCTTGGGGGCGATCTCCGGCTGTGTCGCTGGGTTAGTTGCCATCACGCCGGCAGCGGGATTCGTGGGGCCGATGCCAGCCCTGCTGATCGGGCTGATCGCCGGGATTTCCTGCTACCTGATGGTTGCCGCAGTAAAGGCACGGCTTGGTTATGACGATTCGCTCGATGCCTTCGGCGTGCATGGCGTGGGAGGAACGATTGGCGCGCTGCTGACCGGGGTCTTCGCCACCAAACTGGTCAACCCGATATTCAAAGACGGGCAGGGAAGTGCGCTGGCTGTGGGCGTGATCGACGGCAACTATCACCAGATGTTGAACCAAATGGTAGGCATTGCGATGGCGATTGCGCTGGCGGTCGTGGGCACTTACATCATTCTTAGAGTTGTCGATTTCGTCCTGGGCGTGCGCGTCTCCGCTGAACACGAGGAGCAGGGGCTCGACGTCACCCAGCACGGCGAAGAAGGTTATTACTGGGAGGTTTCCCTACCGTAGTGCGGACGGTTAAAGTTCACTTATGACCAAGCTGGAAGCAGTGATTCAACCTTCGAAGTTCGAAGCCGTCAAAGATGCTCTCCTGGAAATTGGAGTGGAGGGCATGACCGTAACCGAGGTCCGCGGTCACGGACGACAGAAGGGACATACCGAGTTCTATCGCGGCCGCGAGTACACGGTCGATCTTCTCCCCAAGGTGAAGATTGAGACCGTCATGCCGGACCGCCTGGTGGACCAGGCAATTGCGGCGGTTACCAATGCCGCGCGCACCGGGAAGATCGGCGACGGCAAGATTTTTCTGTCGCGCGTCGACGAAGCTATCCGCATACGCAACGAAGAGCGCGGCGAGGCTGCACTGTGACCGACAAGGGCGCGGGGTTGTTCCCAGGAGGCGGGTAAGAAACATGTCCAGCCAGGCGCTCGAACACGGCCCGCGCGCATTGTACCGGCAAGAGTTCGAGCGTCTGCGGCGGGAGTTCGAGGCGACCGGCTCGGGCCGGGCCTCGCTGCGTGACCGCACGCAGTTTGTGGACAAGCTGGCGCTGCAACTCTGGGAGCAGCACGTCCCGGCAAGCGTTCGCAGCGGCTTCGCGCTGGCCGCACTGGGGGGATTCGGCCGCGGCGCACTCTTCCCCTATTCCGACATCGACCTTCTGTTCCTGGCGGAGAACGACGCTCTGCGCGGCCGGATGAAGGACCCGGTGCGCAGCATGTGCCAGGAGATGTGGGACACCGGCCTGCGGGTCAGCCCGACGACGCGCACGCTCGACGAGTGCGCACGCTTCGATCCCGACAATGTCGAGTTCACCGTCTCGCTGCTCGACTGCCGCTTTCTGAGCGGCGACGCCAGGCTGTTCGAACGTCTCCATGAAAAGGGCCTGCCACAGCTTGTGGCGCGCGAGGCGGACGTCCTTATGCAACGCCTGGCGGAGGTCACGCGCACCCGCCATTTGCGCTTCGGTGACACCATCTTTCATCTGGAGCCCAACCTGAAAGAAGGTCCCGGCGGGCTGCGCGACCTGCATGTTTCGCGATGGCTGGAGGTGATCATGGCGCTGGCGTCCGAGCGCAAGTGGCCGGACACGCTCAACGCGCCACCAAATTCGGAAACCGATGCTGTCCTCGACGCGATGGACTTCCTCACCTCCACCCGCTGTTACCTGCATTACCGGGGCAATCGCGACGAGAACGTCATCTCCTGGGAGGCCCAGGACGAATTGGCCAAACGGGGCATCGCGACCAACTCCGGTGGTGTTTCGTCCGCCGAATGGATGCGCTTGTATTTTCGCCATGCCAGGACCATCCATCGGCACGCACGGCAGATGCTGGAACAGCTTCCCAGAAAACGTTCTTCGCTGTACCGCTCGTTTCAGCAGTGGCGCTCGCGCTCCTCGAACGAAGAATTTTCGCTGGTGGACGGACGCGTCTATCTGCAGCAGACGGCCGGTGCTCGCGATCCCTTCGTGACTTTGCGGCTCTTCACTTTTGTCGCCCGCCACGGCGTCGCGCTCAGTGTTGAGACCGAGCGCCGGCTGGGCAACGCGCGCCGCGGCTTGGCCGACACCATGCCGCTGGACTCGCGGCTGTGGGAGCATCTGCGCGAAATCCTGGTGCTGCCCCACGCTGCCGATGCCCTGCGTGCCATGCATTCGCTGGGCTTGCTCACCCTCGCCATTCCAGAATTCGAGGCGATTGACTCGCTGGTCCTGCGCGACCTCTACCATCGCTACACCGTGGATGAACACAGTATTCTCGCGATTGAGATGCTGCATCGACTGGCTGCCAACGAGGTGGAGTGGCTGCGGCCCTTCGCCACTCTGCTGGCCGAGCTGGAGCGTCCCGAACTGCTCTTTCTGGCGTTACTGCTGCACGATACCGGCAAGGGCATGGACGGCACTGACCACGTTCACAACAGCCTGCAACTGGCTGCGGCTGCGGTGCAACGCATGGGTCTGGAGGAAGAAGACGATCAGACAGTCGGCCTATTGATTGCCACCCATCTGGAGATGTCGTCCACGCTGCGCCGCCGCGACATTTACGATCCCGAGACTGCGCGCGAACTGGCGCACAAAGTGGGCACCCCCGAGCGGCTGAAGATGCTGACGCTGCTGACCCTAGCCGACATCAAGTCTGTCAACCCTGAGGCGCTCACTGCGTGGAAGGCGGAAAACCTTTGGCGACTTTATACCGGCACCGCGAACTACTTCACCCGCAGCGCCGACAGCGAACGATTTCACGCCGAGGAGTGCAGCGCACAAGTGGAGCGCATCGCCGCACTTCTGCCCAAGCGCCGTTCGCAACTGCTGAAGTTTCTCGATGGCCTGCCCCAACGTTACCTCATGTCGCACTCGCCCGAACAGGTGCTGCTGCACTTCGAGATGGCGAAGCAGCTTCGTGGCCAACCGGCACAGCTCGCCATACGTCGCATTGCCGGCCAACACGAACTCACCATCGTGACGCTCGACCGTTCCGGCCTGTTTTCCACCCTGGCCGGCATTCTCTACGGATGGGGCATGGACATTACCAAGGCGAGCGCTTTCTCCAATCGCGCCGGAGTCATCGTCGACAGCTTCTATTTCAAAGACCGCTTTCACACCCTGGAGTTAAATCCACCGGAAAGCGAGCGCTTCAAGAAATCGATTGTCGAAATCCTGATCGGGGAAGCTCCCCTGGAGCGCCTGCTGGAATCGCGGCTCAAGTCCGACACCAAGCCGGCCAAGCTCAAGGTCGAAACCCGCCTGCGCTTCGACGAGGAATGTTCTCCTGCCAGCACCTTGCTGGAAGTCGTCACTCAGGACCGTCCCGGACTGTTGCACACCATCAGTTCCATCCTCGCCCGTCAGAGCTGCAGTATTGAGGTGGCGCTGATTGACACGGAGGGCGCAACCGCCCATGACGCTTTTTACCTGACCTGCGGCGGAGTGAAACTCACGCGCGAGCAGCAGCGGGCCACCGAGTGGGCGCTTCATACGGAACTCGACGATTCCTTGCCCTCGACTTGGTAAGCGGGACCGCCGATGCCGGCTGCGGGACCGGTTACTTCAGGCCGTAGCAGGGAACCGGCTCGTTCCCTGATTTCCTCCCAGATAGCAAAAGAGAAGCCGGAGCAGAAGCTCCGGCTGTCTAACAACTGGGGGAAGGGTTGTATTTACCGGGTCAGCTTGCGGCGCAGGACGCCCGCCAAGCCAAGGATGCCAGAACCGAACAGCAGGATGCTGCTGGGCTCAGGAGTCGTTCCGCCGGTTTGGCCGGTGAGCGTGAAGGATTCCCCGCCCAACCCGCAACTGCCATAATTGGTACCGCTCTGC
>PLBW01000089.1:15919-18864 GCA_003135475.1 Acidobacteriaceae bacterium | reverse complement strand
ATATATGGCGGAAACCGGCGCTGCACACGGCTTCCGTCCCGTCCTCTGAAGGCCAACGACCAAAGGCCAAGGGCCAACGGCCGTCTTGAGACTACCCCTGCGTCAACGGAATACTCTGTCGGTTATTGTTCAGCACATCTTCCACTTCCACCGAAACCGGCGTGATGTGCAGAATCCTGTAACGGCGATCGACAATATCGCCTTCGCCCGCAATGAACACGTCTTCCCCTTGAGAGAGGAAGATCCGCTTCGGTTCGCCCGGTTTGTTGGCGAAACCAAAAAATTTGAGATTGATGGGGGGCGGCGGAGGCGGGCCCTGCGGAACCACTGGCGCCGCGGCCACATGCACCGGCGCGATCGGCTTTGGAATTTCGACTTCAGCCCGGAAGATATTTCGCCCGGCGCCCTGGTACTTAGTGTCCTCGCTGGCTTTCAGCCAGTCATAACGAAGCGTCGGATCGAGCGAACGCGCCTCCTCGGTTACCGCCGGTTTTTTCCCCGGCGTGGCCCTTGCCACCACCNNGTCCCTTTCGGGATTGCCACGGCGGGCGTGGGAGACTTCGCTGCGGCCGGGGAATCGGGAATGAACCGCATGACAACAAACACCACCGCCACTACCATCAGAACGACGGCGGCGATCGTCTTGTTGCGATTCTCCGTCCCCAGCTGCATCTAGCCGCTCGCCTTCTGATAAGTTTCCAGCTTCAACTGCAATCGCACCACGCCCGCCTGCTCGCCGCCCAGTTCCACACTGTCAATAATGAAAAACAGCGGATCGCGCTCCAGGGAGTTGATGAAACGCACCAGTTGCAAATAGTCTCCGGAGAAATCCGCGTCGATCTCCACCGGGCGCAGACCAACCAGCTCGGTGTCCTTCGATTTGGAGCGAATCTGCCCGATGCGAACCCGATTCTGTTTTGCCACTTTGCCCAGTTCCTCGTAAATCGCCGAGTCCTGCGCCGGCAGCCGAGTTTTGTAGAAGTCATCAATCTGATGGGTGGCCAGGGTGATCTANNACAGCAGGACCACGGCGGCGATGTCCACCACCAGCAGGGCCGCAATCGCGATCTTCGCCTTCTTCCGCATATCGAGGACTTCGCGCATCAGTGCGTCACCTGCTTGGCCGTCTTAACTTTTTCCGGCTTGCCCTTGGCGGTGGCAGTCTTGTCCTTGATGGTCTTGTCGTTGCCGGCCTTATCCGCGTCTGTCTTATCCGTGCTCGCCTTGTCCGTGTCGGCGAGATCGGGCACGTACAAAGCGCTGATATCGAATTGCACGTTGTCGCCCGGCGTTTGTCCGGGCTGGGTCGACTCCTGCTCGATTTGAGTCTGCTGGAAGCGTTGCGAACTCTCCATCTTGCGGACCAGTTCAAGCGCGCGGTCGCGAGATTCTCCGGCTACGACCAGTTTGATTTTCAACTGGTTGTCATCGGCCTTGTCGGGATGGATGGAAACCACGTGCAGGCGCGGAGGCATCACCCGCTCCAGATCTTCGAATACTTTGGTCCAGGAGAAGGCCTTGCGCAGGAACAGGTCGTTNNTTTCTTCGGCTTTAGCTTTCTGCTGATCGCGGGCGGCAATCTGCTGCTGGCGCTGCTCGATCAATCCGTGGTCCTTGCGCGCCGCCGCCCAGCCAGAGAGTGCGCTGTAGAGCAGAATCAGTGTGAACAGGCCCAGCGCCGCGACGGCTCCGCCCCAACGCACCCACAGGGGGCCGGAGTCCTCATAACGACGGGTGGCGAGATTGATGTCAACGCGCATATCAGGAAAGCAAGGCCCCGACTACGCCGGCCATTCTCCATTTGGGGATCGAACCCACACTCCCGCCCAGTTGTGACGGGTTCACCAGGTCCGTAACCTGGGCGCCGGTTTGAGCGCGCTGCGCGGGCGCGGCGCTGCCCGATTCGGGCAAGCCAGCCACAAAAATCTGGCTGATATTCATTTGATAAGTGTCCTGAAAGAATACCACCGAAGGGTAGACCTCTTCCGCCAGTTGCTCGCCGGTAATGGTTACGCCCCGCGTATTTTCCAGGGTGCGAAACAGCAATAACTGCTCACGATCCAGGATGGCAATGCTGGTGGTGCGGGCGTCCACCTTAATGACCAGCGACGGCTTGGGCGCATCCGCCGCTCCCAGGGCCGCCAGCATGGAAGGCATGACCACGCCGGGTTCGTAACCCGCCTGGCGAAAAGCAGCTTCGTAGTCTTCGACGACATTGGCCAGCGCTACTGCCGCGATCACACGCACCCCGGTGCTCGAAGGCTGCACATGGTAGGAAACCTTGGCTTTCTCCACGTCGAAGGGTAAAGATTTTTTCAGCCTGAAGCGGACCACGCCTTCGGCTTCGTCCCGCTTGGAAGGCAGAGTTTCGAAATCGAGCAGGACTACCCGGACTGAGGCATCGGGCAGCACGGCAATTACGTCCCGCGAGCGCCCGCCCACATTGCCCAGGGTGTCGCGAACCGCCTCATACACCGCGTCAGGTTGCCGCAGGTTGGTCTCGATCAGGTCGGGAACCACGCTGCCGGGCGCGAGTTCGCTTGAAGCGCAGGCCTCGAGCGCGCGTCCCCCGTTCTCGGAGACACGTCCCACCAGCACGCGGTCAGCAGAGATTTCGCAGGCCAGTCTCGGCCTGGATCCAGAATTGGGTACACGGCTCATGAGTATCTAGTGATCCTACAAGTAAAACGCGGTTGAGGTTGCAATTGCAATAACCGGAAGGGCACTGCACTGAGTCGTCAGTCGTCGGTCTTCAGTCGTCAGCAGATCCGAGGGGTTTGAGCCGCCGACTGACGACCGAAGACTGGCGACTGCCTTACCGCATATTCTCGATGAATGTGACCTTGTTGATTTCCTTCAGCGTGGTTACCCCTCGTTTCACTCTATCAATTGCCGACTCGCGAAGGAAATGCATTCCTTCGTCCTTGGCGGCGCGGCGAATCTCG
>PLBW01000089.1:0-15838 GCA_003135475.1 Acidobacteriaceae bacterium | reverse complement strand
TCGTCGGAATAATGGACCTCTTTTTTGCAGAACTCGCAGATCACTCGCACCAGCCGTTGCGCCAGAATGCAGTTGAGCGCTGAAATGAAGTTGTAGGCCTCGACTCCCATGTTGAGGAAGCGGCCCAGCACGTCCACCACGTTGTTGGCGTGGACGGTGGTGAACACCAGGTGTCCGGTCAGCGCGGAGTTAATGGCAATCTGCGCCGTCTCGGTGTCGCGGATTTCGCCCACCATGATCTTGTCGGGATCGTGACGCAGAATGGAGCGCAAACCGCGGGCAAAGGTCAGTCCCTTTTTCTCGTTCACCGGAATCTGGGTAATGCCACGAATCTGGTATTCGACCGGGTCTTCGATGGTGATCAGCTTGTCTTCGTCGCTCTTGATCTCGTTCAGTGCGGCATACAGCGTGGTGGTCTTGCCCGAGCCCGTCGGTCCGGTAACCAGCACCATCCCGTACGGCTCCTTGATGTAGCGGCGAAACTTGCGCAGNNTCTTCGCCGTGAATCGAGGGCATGATGGAGACGCGGAAGTCGATGGAGCGGCCGAGATAGCGCACGCGGAAACGCCCGTCCTGCGGGACCCGGCGCTCGGAAATGTCCAGTTCGCTCATGACCTTAATGCGCGAGATGATGGTGGAATGGTGCTCCTTGGCGATGGGCTGCATGGCCTGCTGCAGCACGCCGTCAATGCGGTACTTGATGACCACGGAGTCGTCGCGCGTCTCGATGTGGATGTCGCTGGCGCGCCGCTGCAACGCGGTAAAGATGGTGGTATCCACCAGCCGGATGATGGGGCTGATGTCGGCCTCGGCCGTCAGCTTCTCGATGGAGATGGTTTCGTCGGAATTTTCGTCCTCGACAATCACGTCCAGCGCGAAGCCTTCGCTGGCTTCCTCCAGCACGCGTTGCGACTGCTCCGTCTTTTTCAGGATGTCGCTGATCTGGGTCAGGCTGGCTACCTTGGTGGTGATGCGCCGGCCCAGCAGCCCGCCGATCTCGTCGATCATCATCAACTGGCTGGGATCGGCGATGGCGATCACCAGCCGGCCATCGGGCTTGTCTTCCAACGGCACGAAGTTGTAGCGGAACATCAAGTCCACCGGAATCTTGCGGAATAATTCGTGCTGAATGTGAAAGCTCTTCAGGTCCACAAACTCGCAACGATAGCGCTGCGCCAGTTCTTTGCCGTGCTCGACTTCGTCCTGGGTGCCGACCGGGCTTCCGTTACCGCCGCCTACGAATATGGGTTTTTTAATGTCTGCCATCACGTGCATACCTTTTAGACGTTAGCCGTTGGCAATTAGCCGTTAGCAGTTAGCCAAAGTCTGAAACTCGCGCTCCTAAACTAACCACTGGCCCCTAGCCACTGGCCCCTAGCCCCTCCCTAATGCAGCCCTTCCGAGCCCAAGCTAAATATCGGCAAATACAGGGAAATCAACACAAAAGCCACCACCACGCCCATCACAATCAGGATAACCGGTTCAATCAGGGCCATGGCCGTGGCTAGCGCGTTTTGCACGTCCTCCTCATAGAATTCGGAGACCGAGTTCAGCATGGCAGGCAGCGCGCCCGTGGACTCGCCCACCTCAATCATCTCCACCGACATCTCCGGGAAGACCTTGGTCTCTTCCAGGCTGTGGGCCAAGCCCTGGCCTTCACGCACGCCGCGCGTCGCCGTCTCAATCCCGTGCGAGATCAGGCGGCTCTGCATCGACTCGCAGGCCGTCTCCAGCGACGGAACCAGCGACAGTCCGCCCGACAGCAGGGTTGACAGCATACGGGCAAATACCGCGACCTGGTACTTCAACCAGACGTCTCCCAACAGCGGAATCTTTAACTTGATGCGGTCCATCTTGGTAGCGCCGCTGTCGCTCTTCATCCAGCGCCACAGGAAGAACCCAATCGCCCCCAGTACCGCCAGGGAAAGCAGGAAATACTTTTTCGCATTGACGCCGATCGCCAGCATCACCGAAGTCACTGCCGGCAGCGGTGAACCCAATTGCTGATACAGGGTTGCGAACTGCGGAACCACAAAGGTGATGAGGAAGGTCATCATCACGATCAGCATGGCCACCAGCAAAGCGGGATAGACCAGCGAAGCCGTCAGCTTCTTGCGGAAACTCACCGCCAGGCGCTGGAACGAGATATAGCGGCCCATCACCTCTTCCAAATTGCCGCTCTTCTCGCCTGCCAGCAGCGTGGTGGTGTACACCTTGGGGAAAACTTTCTGCGCTTCGAACGCCTCGGAGAGCAGCTCGCCGCCGCGCACCCGGTCGCGCACATTCTGCAACACGGAACGAAAGAAGAGATTGCGCTGCCGCTTGATTAGCAGCTCCAGCGACTGGATGATCGGCAGGCCGGCATGGATCAAGGTCACGAACTGCTGGTTGAAGATGACAAACTGCTCCTGCTTGATCTTGCGCCGCCGCGGGAACCCGACCTGGGTCGAAAACAGGCCCTTGGACTTGACCGAATAAACCAGGAAACCCTGCTGCGCGAAGCGGTCCCGGATCTCGACCTCCGAGCCCCCATTCTCGGTTTGCTCGAGGACGCGGCCCCGCTCGTCGGCCATTTTGATCAGGTATTCGGCCATGGTTGCGAAGTTCCTAAGGGAGAGGTTATGAGTAGTCTAACATTCAGACGCCGTCGGCAAGTGGCCGTTAGCGATTGGCCGTTAGCAATTAGTTGCTGTTTGCTACTTGCTGGTTGCTGCTTCCGGCAGAATGATTTTCTCCAGATACTCGATCGGCAATGGCCCCTGGTCGAGCGCGCGATTGTGGAACTCCTCCAGGGTGAAGCTGCTGCCCTTTGCAGCCTGATATTTCTTGCGTAACGACCACCACTGGCGACTGCCCACGAAGTACGTGGGAAGCTGCGTCGAGCTGAGCTTGGCGCGCACTATTTTGCCTTCGGCTTCGGCCTGTGTCTGGAAGGTGTCTTTCATCATCAAGTCGAGCGCCTGCTGTTCGGTCATGTTCATGGTTTGCAGGCGGATGTCGAGGATGGTATTGGCTACCGCGCGCAGCCAAATCTTCAGCCGCACCAGCCGAAATTTCGGACTGAAATCGAGATAGCCTTCCTGCGTCATCACGTCGGCGATGTACTCGGCCCACCCCTCGATGTACGGTCCATTGCCGAACAGGTTGCGCAACACGCGCCGCGTGGGCGGCTGAACGTCGTCGGCGTGCTCGAACTGGATGTAGTGTCCCGGCAACGCCTCGTGAATGGTGAGCCACTTCAGCGCGTAGGTGTTGTATTCGCGGAGCTTGCTCTCGGCCTTCGCCTCCGGCGTCTTGGGATCAATAGGCGTCACCCAGTACTGGGCTTCCGCTGTTGGCTCCAGCGGTGGCGCGCCATGAAATCCCCCTACCGAGTAGATGCCGCGTTCGAACTCCGGTGTGGGGATGACCTTCAGATTGTCGCGGCTGCTGAGCGACACGATCTTCTTCTCGCGGATGAACTGCTTGATGCCGTCGAGGTCAGCCTTCACCGCTTCGATCAACTGATCGCGCTGCGCGTGTTCGTCGCTGATCTTATTGAGCACCGCGGCGATGATCTTGTTCTCACGCTCCTGGGCAGGCAGATTGCTGTAGTCGTCCTGGCCGGGATACATCTGCTTATAAAGTGGCAGGGCCAGTTGCAGCATTTCGGCGCGAACTCTTTTCAGCTCAGCCTCGGCGTCGGCCAGCAACTGCGCCGGCTCGATGGAAGTCTCCATAACGTAGCGGAACTTGGGCGCGTACCACTCTTTGCCCAGCCGCCAGGTGCGGCCATTCGTGGGACGTTTC
This sequence comes from Acidobacteriaceae bacterium, assembly GCA_003135475.1. Lineage (GTDB taxonomy): Bacteria > Acidobacteriota > Terriglobia > Terriglobales > Acidobacteriaceae > Bog-257. The sequence goes on along the minus strand of PLBW01000089.1, from coordinate 12,049 downwards.
GCCAGGTCGTTCTGCATCCACGCGTTGAAGTCGGTCAGCGCCTTCTTGGCCGCGGGCGCTACTTTGTCGTACTGCGCTTTGAGCGGCGAACCTGCCGGAATATCGGCGGCCACGGAGTCCACCAGATCAAGATTGCCTTCGTTCTCCCCCACGGCGGTGGAGATGAAGATGGGATCCGAGTCCATGAGTTGCGACTTGATCTGATCGAGGAACCGCGGGATCTGGCCGATGCGCGAGATTACGTCGCCCACGCGAACTTCCTTGGACGCGTACTCCTGCGTCAAAGGCAGAAACAGCCCGTTGCCGATTAGCTCCACGTACCCCGTAGGATTGTGCTTGTAACTCTGGATGTGCTCGAACTCGAGCAGGTTGAGCGCGATCTGGTCGTCGATCAGGCGGTAGTCGGCAGCGTCCTGCGGATTTAGACCCGCGATCGGCGTCTCGGTCTGGAAGCGATGTCGCCACTCGCGATAAAACTTCTCCTGGGCGGCAATTGCCTGCGCACTAACATCGTCGAGTTGCGCGTCGAGGGCAATCGTCTTGCCGGTCTTGGGGTCGAGATGCTTGTGGTAACCAGCCTGCGACGCGCTCACCGGAGAGAGCGCCAGCGAATCCTTCACGAACTGGTCCGTCATCTGGGCAAATTTCGCATTGACTTGATGGGGATGGTTCATTGGGTTCGTGGATTGTGCCATGCTGAGCGTGGAGATGAGCGAGAGAAACAGAAAAATGCGCACAACGTGTTTCATAGCGCCTCGGAAGCAAAAAAGAGTGTAAGCGGGTCAGTATAAACCCGTAGGCTATGGCGGTTTTCAAGATTAGTTCAGTCCGGGTGGCGCACTTCTGCAGGTCGCGACAAGCGCGGCGCTAAAGCGCTGCACTACCCGTCCTGCCGGATACATCAACTCTAGAACTGCTCTAGCGATTGGCACACCTAAGTTGGGGACACTGTACAAAAGAAAACGGCAGGAGCATGTGCGCTGAATTTGCCGCACACGGCCCGCCGTCTCAATCGGTTGATGGTCCTCAGGACGACTCGCGCGCCCTGAGCAATTTGGTTTACTGTCGGGCTTGCTTCGCCGCGCGGCTGGCCGCGTTGTCAGCGAATTTTACTTCTCCGGTCTGCGGGTCGAGGATTACACGATCGTCCTGACCCTGGTTGAAGTCGAACATATTGTTGAGCGGCCCGGCGATTGCGTCGAAGGACCCTGGTATGCGGTGGCCACCGAGCCAATTGTCCTCGATGAAACGCAGGACGGAGCTTTGATCGGTCATGGTGTGATCGACGAAGTTATGCCGGGCATAGGGGGCGACAACCAGCAGCGGCAACCGGGGACCATAGCCGCAGCGGCCTTGGGCGTGGGGTCCGGTAACGCCAGCCAGGGTAGGAAGCGCCCTTCCGCAAAGTCCGGGTCCGTTGAGCGCGTCTTGTGAGGTCTGTGACTGGTTCACAATTTGTCCCAGTTGGTGATCGTACCAACCGTCCGAGTCGTCCCAGTTGATGATGACCGCGGTGTCCCGCCAATCTCGTTGCTGCTCGAGAAAATTGATCACCTCAACGATAAAGTTCTGCTCGTCGATCGGCGTCGAGTAGCCGGCGTGCCCATCCTGATATCCCGGCGCTTTCAGGTAGCTCACGGCGGGGAAGTTTCCGGCATTCACAGCGTCGAAAAAGTCGTGGATGTCGTACTGGTGATTGGCGGCGTCGCCATTGTGCCCGATCATGGCGACCGACGATGGACGAGTGTGCTGCAAATTGGAGGTTGAGACGTAGTACTGGAACGGCTGATGATGCGGAATATAGTCCGCCTTTGGTGTCCCGACGAAGCTCGAGGTGTGGGACCGATGGCATCCCGTGGTTCCGTTGGGATTGGTGATAGTCAGGTCAAAACCGCCTTCGAAGAATCCCCAAGTGACACCCGCCGCAGTCAGTAGATCGCCAATGTTTTGGCCACCCATTTGCACTTGCGAGCTCCCGGAGCAGACGTCGTTGTATGGATCGGTGTCGCTAACCAGGCTGTATCCCCCATTGCCATCAGGAACGACCGCATAGTCGGAGTTGATGTTCTGGATTACGCCGTCGGTCTGGCCTGAGACAACATTGAGCGCGCCAGGCGTCGATGGACCGAATGTCGTCCCGTAGGAGTTATCGTTCATCGCATAGTACTGGGCATAATTCCACACGGCCGTTGTGGTGTTGCCGTCGTAGTAGCCCAGCACCAGCCCGGTGGTATTAACAACCGGCGGACCCGTGTACGGCGGAGGCCCAGGGGTTCCCACGTTGAGCGGAAAAAGGTCCATCACGCCACCATCGAAAGCCGCTTGCTCCGGTCCGTAGTCGTGGTCCTGGTCGGCAGTCCAAGCCTGAAGGCGATCCAGGCGAAAGGGATTTGTCGCGCCGGGGCCATTGGCCGGATTAAGGTTGGGATTACTGTGCAGGAGAGCGGGTGTAAAGCCGTTCACGGTCGGCGTATCGCGCAGCGGATGGAACTTGGGCTCTCCCCCAGGCGGGTTCAGGGCGTTGGGATACGTTCCGAAGTAGTGGTCGAAGGAAACGTTTTCCTGAAAGATAATCACCAGATGTTTGATCGGCGTGGACGTCCGGGCGACCCCGGCAGTGCCAGCTTGCGAGGTTGCCGGAGCGGCGTAGGCGTTTACCAGCGGCCCAAAAGCTATTGCGGCCGTTAACGTAGCTGCGAGAAATCGACGCATATTCTTCCTCACCTTTCTAGTCCGCAGAGTGGACTCATGTGCGTTGATACCCTGCTGAGATCAATTGGGCGTGAACAAAGGGTTAAAAGAGAATTAACTGTGGAGGTTGATGTTCAATTCGTGCGAAACTTTGGCCGCCAATCGCGACACGACAGCAACGTAGCAATGGCTCTGCATCGTTTGCGAATTCTGGTACGTTGAACGCAGGAGGCGCTGATGAAACGTGTTCTGGTGGCGACGTCCAATCCGGGCAAAATTCGCGACCTTGTGGGGGCAGCCGCGGCCCACCACGTGCAAATCGAAATCTTTCCCGGCTTCTCATCGCTGCCGGATGTTCTCGAAGATGGTTTGACCTTCGAAGCCAACGCGCGCAAGAAGGCCGAGCACTACAGCAAATACGCCGAAGGCAAGCTGGTAATCGCCGATGACTCCGGCCTCGAAGTCGACGCGCTGGGCGGCGCTCCAGGGGTTCGCTCCGCGCGCTATGCTGCCGACGAGCCCAACCCGCCGGAGCAGGCGCCGACCTCCGCCGACGAAGCCAACAACGCGCGCCTGCTGCGCCAACTGCACGAGGTTCCCGACGAATACCGCACCGGCCGGTTTGTCTGCGCCATCGCCGCGGCCCGCAACGGCCACACTCTGGCAACCTTTGAAGGCAAAGCCGAAGGCATTCTCCTGCGCTCGCCTCGAGGCTCAAACGGTTTCGGCTATGACCCGCTTTTCTACTTTGCCGAGATCGGCAAGACCTTCGCCGAACTAAGTGCCGAGGAGAAAGCCCTCTATAGTCACCGAGGCGCCGCGTTCCGGGCGTTCCTCGCGTGGGAGGACGAAAGCCACGAGCAACATCCTCACATGGACTCGTGACGGGATCACGCGGTCATAAGACATTGTGATGGATATCACAACGATTTCGCCATCGCAGCAGCTATTCTGAACCTCGTTTGTCAGACGGAGACTGTGCCCGTCTCAGGTTTTTCGCCAATCTCAAAGCGTCCGTGGCTTTCTTGACTTGCGCTGTTGACGAAATCGATAATGCAAGGTTCGCTTATACACTCCGCAGTCATAAGGAGTTGGCTTCGTGGCTTCTTCGGCCAGTTCGATCGATACGAGCTCCGCTCGAATTAAGCAAGGCGTGGCTCCGCTGCGCGCCGGGCAGGGCTATTCCTTTGTGTTGCGCAGGTTACATTCCCTGTCGGGCATTGTTCCCATCGGGGCTTTCCTGATTGAGCACTTCATCTCCAACTCGGAAGCGACCAAGGGCGTTCAGGCCTACAACGATCAGGTAAAGTTCCTTACCAGCCTGCCGTTCGTGCACGTTCTGGAATGGGTGTTCATCTTCCTGCCGCTGCTGTATCACGGAATTTACGGCCTGTACATTTGGTACAAAGGCGATTCCAATGTCGGCGAATACCCCTGGACTGGCAATTGGCTTTACACCTCGCAGCGCTGGACCGGGATTATCGCCTTCATCTATATCGCGTACCACGTTATCGACATGCGGTTCCTGGGCGTGCACCTGATGGGTGGCGGCTATCAGAACGCGTTCTCGAAAGTGTGGTTCGACTTTCAGAGTCCCTGGACGATCGCCTTCTACGTCATCGGAATCGTTGCCGTCTCGTGGCACTTTGCTTACGGGGTTTGGCTGTTTGCCGCCAAGTGGGGTTTGACGATTGGCGACCAGGCGCGCCGCAAGTTCGGCTATATTTGTGCTGCTTTGGCTATTTTGCTTATCGGCATTGGGCTGTGGACAATCACCGGCTTCGTGCAAACGCCGGCCAATCAAGTTCCCTATGTCGAGCACGACTAGTGGTATCAAGTCCCAACGTTTCACGAGTGGCGGCTTCGGCCGGATTCATAACTTTGCGTAAACATCATCATGTCTCAGCCTAAGATCATTGTTGTGGGTGGTGGGCTGGCAGGTCTCTCAGCCACCATCAAGATTGCCGAGATGGGAGGTCACGTTGACCTCTTTTCCATCGTCCCGGTCAAGCGGTCTCACTCGGTGTGCGCGCAGGGTGGCATCAACGCCGCCAAGAACCTGAAGGGTGAAGGCGACTCCACCTGGCAGCACTTCGATGACACCATCTACGGCGGCGACTTCCTCGCCAACCAGCCACCGGTAAAAACCATGTGCGAGGCTGCGCCCGGCGTCATCGACCTGCTCGATCGCATGGGCGTTCCCTTCAACCGCACGCCCGAAGGCCTGCTCGACTTCCGACGCTTCGGAGGCACGCTTTACAACCGCACCGCGTTTGCCGGCGCCACCACCGGCCAGCAACTGCTGTATGCGCTCGACGAGCAGGTGCGCCGCTACGAGGCCGAAGGCAAGGTCACCAAGTACGAAGCCTGGGAATTCCTGTCCGCGGTGATCGATGACCAGCGTGTCTGCCATGGCATCTGCGCCATGGACCTGCGCAGCATGGCCGTGCAAACCTTCCCGGCGGAGGCGGTAATCATTGCCACCGGCGGCGTCGGCGCCATATTCGGCAAGTCAACGAATTCAGTGGTCTGCACCGGATCGGCGCAGTCCGCGCTTTATCAGCAAGGGGCATACTACGCCAACGGTGAGTTCATCCAGGTACATCCCACGTGCATCCCGGGCGAAGATAAGCTGCGCCTGATGTCGGAGTCGGCGCGTGGTGAAGGCGGACGCGTGTGGGTGCCCAAGCAGCCGGGCGACAAGCGCGATCCCAAGAGCATTCCAGAAGGCGAGCGCTGGTACTTCCTGGAAGAGTGGTATCCCAAGTATGGCAACCTGGTGCCGCGCGATATCGCCACCCGTGCCATCCACAAGGTGGTTTACGAACTTCATCTCGGCATCGATGGGCAGCCCATGGTCTATCTCGACCTGACGCACATCGACCGCGCCACCCTGGATCGCAAACTGGAGGGCATCCTCGAGATCTACGAGAAGTTCGTCGGCGACGATCCGCGCGACACCCCCATGAAGATCTTCCCCGGCGTGCACTACACCATGGGCGGGCTGTGGGTGGACTTTGAGCAGCGCACCAACATCGAGGGCCTGTACGCCGCCGGCGAATGCGAGTATCAGTATCACGGCGCCAACCGCCTGGGCGCGAATTCCCTGCTGTCATGCATCTATGCGGGATTCGTCTCAGGACCGAATGCGGTCAACTATTCACGTAACGGCAGTAAGAGCACACCGGCGCAGCAGGTTTTCGACTCCGAGCGTAAGCGGCAGGAAGAGATCAACGCCCACCTGCTGAACAACGACGGCGCCGAGAATCCATTCCTGCTATGGCGCGAACTGGGCGACACCATGACTAAGAATGTCACGGTCATCCGTTACAACAAGAACATACGCGAGACCGATGCCAAGCTGGTGGAACTGCTCGAGCGCTATCGTCATGTAAACCTGAGCGACCGCTCGATGTGGGCTAATACGTCGTTCGTGTTCGCGCGGCAGCTTTACAACATGCTGCAACTGGCGCGTGTGATCGCCCAAGGCGCGGCCATGCGTGACGAGTCGCGCGGCGCGCATTACAAGCCGGATTTCCCGGAGCGCGATGACGCCAACTGGTTGAAGACCACGAAGGCATATTTCGCGGCCGATGCCGATGAGCCACGCTTCGAATTTGAGCAGGTGGATACGTCGCTCCTCAAGCCCCGCCCGCGGCGCTACGACGTGGCGACGTAGAAGCAGTGGCCAGTTGTCAGTAGTCAGTAGTCAGTAGTCAGTTTGAAGCGCATTTCTATTTGCCTGGCGCATTTGGCGAAAGGCGAAGAGCGAAAAGCGAAGAGCGTAAAAGCGAAAATGGCGAATTCTAAAAGCGTAATTTTAAAAATAAAACGCCAACAAACTCCCGAGTCCAAACCGTACTGGGAAGAGTTCGAGCTGTCGTACCGCCCAGGCATGAACGTCACTTCAGCGCTGATGGACATTGCGGCCAAACCGGTCACGCGGCAGGGCAAGCCGACCACCCCGGTCACCTACGATTCCAACTGCCTGGAGGAGATCTGCGGCTCGTGCGCCATGCTCATCAACGGTCAGGCGAAGATGGCGTGCTCAGCTCTGGTGGCCAACTTGAAGCAGCCCATCACGCTGGCGCCGCTCACCAAGTTCCCCATTGTTCGCGATCTCGCGGTTGACCGCAGCGTGCTCTTCGAAAACCTGAAGAAGGTGAAGGCGTGGATTCCGGTTGACGGTACCTACGATCTTGGTTCCGGCCCGCGCCAGTCGGCGGAAATGCAAGAGGAAGCGTATCCGCTGTCGAACTGCATCTCGTGCTGCTGCTGCATGGAGGCCTGCCCGCAGTTCAATGACAAAACGGGTTTCGTGGGCGCCGCTACCATCGCGCAGGTGCGGCTCTTCAACTCGCATCCCACCGGCAGCGCGCTCAAGACCGAACGCCTGAAGGCCCTGATGGGCGATGGCGGCATCCAGGAATGCGGTTACGCGCAGAACTGCGTCGAGATCTGCCCGAAAGAATTGCCCTTGACCAAATCCATCGCCGCCGTCGGCGGCCAGGTAATGTGGCAGGCCATCAAGGACCTGTTCCGGACGTAGGTAAACGCTAAGATGTTCCTAAATTGATGGTACTAACGCAATCGTAGGTGGCGGGTGGAGCACCGCTTTAGCGGTGCATTGGCACGACCCTCAAGCATCCGGCTTCAGCCGCTGAGGTGATCTGTGGCCATACCACATCGTGGGACAATAAGCAGTACAACCTACTTCGTTACTTCCGGCACCTTCTGTAAGACGAACATCCTCCAGTCAGACGCAATGGCAGAGTTATTCTGCGAAACCCTTTTTCGCTATCGGGACGCGCAGAAATTTCGAGTGCATTCCTTTGTGGTGATGCCAAACCATTTTCATTTGATTTTGACAGTGGCTGAGGGTCTAACCCTCGAGCGAGCCATGCAGCTCATCAAGGGAGGTTTCTCCCGCGAGGCAGGCAGAAGGCTCGGGGTACGCTATGAGATTTGGCAGAAGAGCTTTGTGGATCGACGAGTGCGTGACGCTGTTGAACTTGCCAGATATACAGCCTACATTCAGGAGAACCCAGTGCGGGCTGGCTTGATCGCTGCTGCGAGTGAGTATCGCTATTCGTCGTTGAATCCCGCCTTCACAATGGATGAATTACCTCAGCGGCTGAAGCCGATTTTCACGGCCAGCCGCTTAATGCACCGCTAAAGCGGTGCTCCACCCTGGGCTTGAAGTCGCGCGTCCGGACAGGTTACGTGCACAGGGCTTCGACCCGTGAGGGTCTGCTTCCTCAACTTTCATCGGCTACAGCCCGGCTGAGCTCTGCGCTTTCATTTACAATCCGAGCGAGCCATCATTCCTCTCTGGAGGCCTTCATCGCGCTTATGCGGACGCTCTTTCGGGTGCTCATTTCCTCCGTGCTGTTCGTCTCCCTCGCGGTTGCGCAGAACGCCAATACACTCGGAAACACGCCGCCAGCGGCGCCTAAGAAGTCGCCATCCAAAGCACTCACAATTTCGCCCACCGGCGTAGCCACGGGGGCGCGCGCCATCCATAATTCGGCGCTCGTCATTGATACCCACGCTGACACTCCTGGCCGCTTCGTCGACGAGAACTTCGATCTCTCCCAGGACGCCGGTACTGGCTACTTGGACTTCAACAAGATCAAGGCCGGGAATTTAGGCGCTGAGTTCTTCTCCATCTGGGTCGAGCCGAAAGCCAACAAAGGCCACGAAACCAAGCGCGCGCTCGACATGATTGATTCAGTTTACGAGCAGGCGCGCCTGCATCCCGACAAGATGATGATGGCCTTCAGCACGCAGGACATTCTCGCCGCGCATCGCCAGCACAAACTGGCGGCGCTGTTGGGGGTTGAAGGCGGACACGCCATCCAAGGCGACATTCGCATCCTGCGCGACTACTACCGCCTCGGCGTGCGCTACATGACGCTGACCTGGTCGAATACCAACGAACTGGGCGACTCCAGCGGCGATCTTAACGACAAGAGTGTCGAGCACCACGACGGCATCACCGACTTCGGGCGGCAGGTGGTGCGCGAGATGAACCGGCTCGGCATGATGGTGGACATCTCGCATGTCGCAGACCGCACTTTCTACCAGGCACTGGTGGCCAGCCGCGCGCCGGTCATTGCGTCGCATTCTTCGTCGCGCGCGCTCACCAACGCTCCGCGCAATATGACGGACGACATGCTGATCGCACTGGCCCGCAACGGCGGCGTGGCGCAGGTGAACTTCTATTGCGGCTTTGTCTCTCAGAAGTACGTGGATCGCGAAAAACAGCTTAAGGAGCAGCACGATCCGGATTACGAGAAGGTGCAGTCGCTTTTCATGAAGGCGCAAACCCCTGAGGTCAAGAAGGAATTGGATGCAGCCAAGGCCCGCCTCGTGGTCAAGTTGCCGCGTCCGCCGCTTAGCGACCTGATCGATCACATTGACCACATGGTGAAAGTGGCGGGCGTGGACCACGTCGGCCTGGGCTCCGATTTCGATGGCATCGATTGCTCGCCGCAGGGGCTCGACTCCGCCGCCGACCTGCCCAAGATCACGCAGGCACTGTACGATCGCGGCTACAAGGCCGCCGACCTTGATAAAATTCTGGGCGGGAATTTGATGCGAGTGTTCGCCGAAGTGGAAAAGCTTGCCCGGCAGATTCAGGCAGAGACCAATCCAGACACGCGCCGCGAAATTGCACCCACGGCGCAGCCGTGACAGAGAAGACTTTTCGTTGGGGAGGATTTATGCGTAACGTGTTAGCAGCACTTCTATGCCTCAGCCTCACCGCCGTGGCGGGAGCCCAAGCTCCAAATGCCAGTTCCACCTCGGCGCAACACGCGAATACCGAAAAGACTGCCCAGGGAACCGTGACCCCGCCGAAGGAACCGACGGCCATCTTCGAAACCACGGCGGGCAACATCACCTGCACGCTCTTTCCTGGTCAGGCGCCGCTGACGGTTGCCAACTTCATCGGGCTGGCGACTGGAACCAAAGAGTGGAAAGATCCCAAGACCGGCAAGATGGTGAAGGGCGTGCCGCTCTACAACGGCACCATCTTCCACCGGGTCATCCCGAACTTCATGATTCAGGGCGGCGACCCAGTGGGCAATGGATCGGGCGATCCTGGCTACAGCTTCAAAGATGAGTTCAGTCCCTCGCTCAAGTTCGACCAGCCCGGACGGCTGGCGATGGCCAACAGCGGGCCCAATACCAACGGCTCGCAATTCTTCATCACCGAGGTTCCTTACCCGTCCTTAAACGGCCATTACAATCTCTTTGGGCAGTGCAAAGACGTCGACGTGGTGAAGAAGATCGCGCGAATGGCGAGGGATCCTCGGACTGATCGGCCCTTCGATCCGCCCAAGATCATTCGCATCAAGATCATCGATCCGCGTCATGCTGCAGGGAAGCCGACAGGCTCGACGCTGAAACCGGCGACTCCGCCAAGCCAGTAGTCTTGCAGGATCGCAAAAAAGCCCGAGCTAACCGCTTGGGCTTTTTGTTGCATATTGCGGCGCGATGAGGCCGACGTACCAGCGTCCAATAGAATTATGGCTTTCTTCCCCGCGTGCCATTTTGCCAGTCGTCCCACAGGCCGAAGCCCTTCATCTGATCGTCGAGATGGGTCTCTCTGAAGGTCGCTTCGATCTGAGTTCGGGTCAGCCGCGGACCAATCCGCTGCGGTGCGTTGGCCAACTCGACCATCAACTCCGCAGCCATGGCTTCATTCTTTTTGAGTTGCGCGAAATCAACCTTGTCGAATGTGTCGGACGTAGCGTGATAGTTGACCAGATAGTTCGCTTCTTGCTGGTTCGGCAAGATTGTGGGAACGCCTTGCATCATGAAGTCGTAATTGTCGGTGCCAACCGTCGCATCGTCGGTCACCTGGTTTGCCGCCCACCGTGCGAATGGCTGCACCATGGGAGCCAGTGCCGCATCCACGTCCTTTCGCCCCCCAGTGGAGAAACTTGCGATTGGTCCGGTGCCTTCGTCAAGCACCAACTCGGCGACAATGTTGTCGAGTTCCTTCTGATGGGCCCGCACATAAGCGTATGAACCAAGCAGTCCTTCTTCTTCGCCAGAGAAAAGAATAAAGCGCATGGTTCGCTTTGGACGAATGCCAGCAGTCTTAATCGCCCTCAGAGCGTCAATAACCAGCGCCGCATTGCATCCGTTGTCGAGTGCGCCCGTGCCCAGCTCCCAGGAATCCAAGTGGGCGCCCAGGATCACGATTTCATTCGGCAGCTCAGTCCCCTTCAGCTCAGCCACCACGTTGTGGGTCGTGATCGTGGGCCCTACTCGATTGGGCATGGACAGCGACATCTGGACCTTCTCCCCGTGCCCCAGCAGGCGCGCAATGCGCTCGGAATCCTCGCGCGCCAGCAGCACCTGCGGAATCACATCGATGTTTCCGGTAGTGGTGTTGATATGTCGATACAGCAGGTCATGCTCGCGGCTGGAGGTGAAAGCGATCGCCAAAGGCTTGCCCTTGCGCGCTCGATCAATAATTCCGGGCGCACGGAAGTACTCCTGAAAAAGGTCCTCCCATGTTTTCAAAACGTCGCTCTGCACAAGCACGATTGCACCCGCCACATCGCCAACTTTGGCAAAGTCAGCGGCGGTTCCCAGGCCGACATCTACAACCCGGGCGGTTGTTGGCTTCAAGGCCGGTCCCCATGCAATGGAATGCGCACCCACGTGAAACTTTACCGGAGCAACCACTGCGACTTCGGTGTCGCCTTCGGCCCAGGAGATGGGGATAGTGAATTCCTCGGTGTGAACCGAGTCGGCGCCGGCGGCCTTGGAGCCCTCAACTCCCCATTGCACCGCTTGCTCGAATGCCGGCGTGCCCGGAATGCGCCCGCCAATCTCGTCAGTCAGCACCCGCAGGTTCTCTTGCAGCGGACTCGCCGGGCTGAGTGCCTGCTGCATGACGGCGTCGTGGGATTGTGCGAAAGTAAATGCAGTCGAGGTCGCGAGAAAAAATGCCAGACGCACGCAGAACGGTCGTCGTGAATGCATAGGAAGGGAATTATACGGGACGCCGCCCTCCTCACGACATGGCTTCCCAATCAAGCTGATCTCAGTCGTAATACTCCAGCCCCAGATGCGTGATCATCTCTTCGCCCTTGAGGTGGCGCAGCGTGTTCTTCAGCTTCATGGACTGGATGAACAGATCATGCTCGGGATACAGCCCGGGCGCCGTCATCGGCGATTTGAAGTAGAAGCTCAGCCACTCCTGGATGCCGATGCCGCGTAGCTCCGACGAACGCTTCGCCAGGTCGAGGAAGAGCACCAGATCGAGCACGATGGGAGCTGCCAGGATGGAGTCGCGGCACAGGAAATCGACCTTGATCTGCATCGGATAGCCGAGCCA
>PLBW01000017.1 GCA_003135475.1 Acidobacteriaceae bacterium | reverse complement strand
GACTTGGGCTTCAGCCCCTGAGAGATTCTGTTTTTCAAGGAGAACCTATTGGACGGCACTACCGTGTACGTCTTGATCGTTGTGTTTGCGGCCACGCTGATTCGCTCGGTCTTCGGATTTGGCGAAGCCCTCATCGCGGTTCCGCTGCTCGCCGTGCGAGTTCCGGTCCGCGTGGCTGCGCCGCTTGCCGTTCTGCTGTCTATCACCGTCGCGGCAGTGATCATTGCGCAGGACTGGCGGAAGATCCATGTGCACAGTATGGGATGGCTGGTGCTCCCNNGCGTATTCGCTGATCGGCCGAAGACCTCCGGAATTGCATAGCGACAGCCGGTTGTGGCTTCTCATCTTCGGATTTTGTGCCGGCGTGCTGGGAGGCGCCTACGGAATGAACGGGCCGCCGCTGGCAATTTACGGTGCGATGCGCCGCTGGTCCGCCCAACATTTCCGCGCCACCCTGCAGGGATACTTTCTTCCCGCCAGCATAATTGGCATGGCAGGTTATTGGCTGGCCGGGCTATGGGTCCCCGCCGTAACCCGTTATTATCTGATGGCGCTACCGCTCACCTTGGCGGCGATACTGCTTGGAAGAACCATCAATCGCCGGCTCCACGGTTACGCCTTTCTCAAGTACGTTCACGTCGGCCTGGTTTTGATTGGAGCAGTGTTGCTGTTTCAGGCGATCCGCAGTTAGTCATGTCTGTAGCGCGGCGTCATGCCGCACCCGTCGAAAATTATTCACCACGGAGACACGGAGGACACGGAGTTGTGGTTTCCGAAGAGTTTTCTCCGTGCTCTCTGTGCCTCCGTGGTGAATTTTCATTTCTATTGTGGGCCGCAGCCCATTTGGCACGCGGTATTGAGATATTCAGCATAATTGGCGATACTGCCTTCATGCCCGAGATGACCGCCACTGGCCCACCACAGCTTCCCAAGCACAAGCTCAAATACAAGAAGCCCCTCCAGCGCGCCTGCAACGAGCCCAATGAGAAAGGGAAGCTCTGCGGCGGACATCTGAAGCGCTGGTTCTACCTGGCGGACGTGCTGGAGCAAGCCTGCGGCGACGTTCGGCAGGCCTTTGGCGATCAAATGGAGATTTATCGTTGCGAGCATTGCAAGACCCTGTACCTGCCCGGTCCAGAGGAGCCGCGCGGCCGCAATGTCGCCGGTGTGGGCAGTCAGTCCATCTTCGGACTAACGCTGACCGCCAAGCCGGGTGAGGAAAAAGAGAAGCAGTAGCTCTAGTGATCTCGTCCCCGCTCGGGCATCCGCTCCTCCCTGTCGAATTTCACCTTCACCGTCTTGATCTCATACGGGTTCGTCGGAACGGTCACCGCATTCCCTGTCGAATCCAACTGGAGCGGCAGCGGCGCGACCTCCATCAAGTTTGTCTCCCAAGCCTGCGTTGCCGGCCCCGGAAGCTGGAGAACGACGTCGCCCTTCTTGCCAGCCCACTCATAGAAGCGGACGATGAGCGCATCATCATCGGCGGCCTTCTTGATTGCCGTGATGATCACATTGTCCTGCGCCGTGGCGAAGAATGACTTTTCGGCGGGCAGCGTGCCGGGATGCTGCGTGGTCGTCTGCGTCATCAGCGGATAATTCAGTTCGTAGCCCTGGCGCACCGTCATCGCCTCGCGCCAGGTGCCGCCATGCGGATAGAGCGAGTAGGTGAACTCGTGCTGTCCCTGATCGGTCTCAGGATCGGGCCAGGTTGGCGAGCGCAGCAGCGACAGGCGCAACACGTTGTCCTTGGCATCGTATCCATACTTGCTGTCGTTCAGCAGGCTGAAGCCGCGGATGGCGTCGGAGATATCGGCCCAGCGTAGCGCCGGAACTTCAAACTGCGCTTGCTCGGCCGGTGTATTGCGCGTCGTAGGCCGCTCGACGCTGCCGTAGGGAATCTCGAAGGTCGCCTTGTCGCTCTCCGCTCTGACCGGAAACGCGACCTTGAGCAGAATGTGCTGCTCGTGCCAGTCGGCCTGCATGTGGACGTCAACCCTGGGCACCCCGGGATACATGGTGATGTCCTGCACGAAGCTCGACTTCTGGAAGTGGTGCTTCACGCGCATGACGGCCCGCAGCGGGGTGCTCTCCACCAGCTTCACCTCATCGGCCTGCATCAGGTCCCAATGCTGCTTGACGAAGTCAGCATCGATGTTCCACGCATCCCAGCGCTTGGGCTTGTCCACGAAGGCCTGGAGCAGGTTGCCGCAAGGCAGCCCATCGGGCGACGCCGCAGGCGAGCCTTCGCTCTGCGCCGGCAGCGCCAGCGCTTCGGTCTTGCTGCGCTTGTCAAAGAGGCTGGTGATGCAGCCGGTCTTAGGATCGACGGTCAGCTTGATGAAATCATTTTCAAGCGATGTGTCGGTCGCATGCAGCAACGGCCTCTGTAAACGTACGGATTTGGCCGTCGTCTCCGGGGTTCCAATCACCAGCTTGGAACTAGCCGGTAGTAGCTGAATCAGCTTGTATCCGGTGGCCGGAATGTCGGTCGCAAGTACGCGTACCCGCACCTTCCCCGTCGCGGGATCGGAGCTCAACAGTTCTGAAAACATCCACGTCTTGTCCGGTCCCATGGCGACTACATTCGTCGGCGGTCCGGGCAAAGTTGGGAATTGCACCTCAACCTCAACTTCCTCCGTCCTCGTCCACGACAGCGGATTGAACACCAGCACGCTCACCCCGTCCGACTTCACCC
>PLBW01000192.1 GCA_003135475.1 Acidobacteriaceae bacterium | reverse complement strand
CCAATTGTGCTGAAGCGCAGAAGCGTCCATGAACCCGATTGCATCTTCTGGATGGATTCGGGACTGCCCGGCACGCCGCGCGCGATCCACAGAACGAACAAGATTCCGCCCAGCAATAACGATTGGAAGACGAGCGTTTCGGCTCGCAGGACAACGGACAAGAATCCGAAGAGATCAACTAGTTGCGGCATGCGGCTGGACTATTTCACCGTAAAGGGAACTTCGCCCCTGCTCATATGGCCATCAGAGGCAAGCACGCTCCACCTCAATTTGTAGGCACCCCGCTTTAGTCCGGTGGCCTGCGATTGCAGTACGTCGGGAGTCGATTGTTTAGCCAGAGGAAGAGTATGTAAAGAGCCGTCGGGGGCAAGCAAATGCAGGCGCGACCGGCTGCCGTCGACGCGCACGTTGAAACGCAACCGGACGGGAACGTCAGGACCGGTGACCGTGGAATGGAGCTTGGGCGCCGATTCCATCAGGATCGCGTGTGCCCATGCCAGATGAGAGAGCCCGGTCAACAAAAGAAGAGTTAGGAGCATCGACACCCGTGACTTCGGAAGCGCGCGGCGCAATTTGCATTCCTCCTTACGGGAACTACGCTGGATTGCGACGAAACCGATCAAGGTTTTATTATGCCACGCTGACGGCGTGGCTAAAGCCCGGCGCTCCCACCGAGGTCGAGGACATTTCTTATGCAGTGGTCAATAAAGCCCGTGTGTGAGAACTGTGCCGTCCCTGAAGGGACTCGATTCCATTTTCCGCCTTACCCAGCACTCCGCCTGCGGCTCCGTGCTGGGCCAAGCTTTGTCGCGCCTACGGCGCTGGATTTTTGGTTGGCAAATTCCACTGGCAAATGCCAATCTCGGTTCTGACGCATGGCAGGCAACCCCCAAGCAAGTATCGTCGCGCCATGGGGGGCCATGGGCCACTAACACTCAACGCAACAACTGCGGGACGCTATTCCGTCTGAAAGATTTTCTCCAGGGCGCGCTTTCGATATTCAAGGTTGAGCGGATCGAAGAAGACGAACGCGCGCGCCAGCAGCGCCGCGATCCAAAGGTTCGGCTTCCAACCGCTGGCTCATGCCCTCTTACCTGTTTTTCCCTGAAATCGCCGCAGCGGAACCTTCCGAGTAAACCCAAATTGTTGGGGCTGGAGAATTCGGCGCCTACTAGGAATTGTATTGGGTCGTTCCGAATCACGCGGGTCGCAAAAACCCCCAAATTCCTCTTGACACGCAATAGTTTAGGAGTAGGATACGTCCAAAGTGGTATAAAGTGGGATGCAGTGGTACGGAGGTTAGCTCTAGTGGGAGCAAGTTGCTCGAAATGGTTTCATCGCCCAAAACGCCATGCAACCGGATCGTAGCTACCAATTGGCGACGTTAATGTTCACCTCCGTGGTGAAAGCCCCGCATTTCGGGGCCGAAAGTTATGTTTCGCGGCACACACACAACTCGACTGGACGAAAAAGGGCGCCTCAAGGTGCCGGCGGACTTCAAGCGCCAGATCGACGAAAACTATGGCGTCCAATTCTACATCACCAGCCGCACCGGCACTGTTGCCGAAGTTTATCCCATGCAGGAATGGGAGGAGATCGAGCGCAAGCTGGCGGCCGCACCGGACTCGCATCCGGTCAAGAAGAAGTTCCTGAAGGTCACCAACTTTTACGGCCAGGTGGTGGAGATGGACGGGCAAGGCCGTTTGCTGCTGCCGGCCGCGTTGCGCGATACGGCCAAGCTCAAAGGCGAGGTAGCGGTGATGGGCAGCCTCAAGCACCTGTTGGTGCGCAACGCCGAGGAGCTGCGCAAGGAAATCGCGGCGGAGCCGTTTACCGAGGAAGATGACGCGAGCCTCAGCAGCTTGGGTATTTAGAGCGACACAGGTTTCGGGTTCCATTCGCGATCTCGGAATGGGAGTGAATGGACAACGGCTTTTCAGACGCGAACAGCGCCCCTGGGCGCGGACATGGCGAGAGCAAGGCGTTTGGCCATGTACCGGTTCTTTTAAAACTAGCGATCGAATTCCTGGCCGTACGGCGCGGCGGGACCTATATCGATGCAACCCTCGGCCTAGGCGGACACAGTTGGGAAATCGCAAAACGCCTGGGCCCAAAGGGTCATTTGATTGGCGTCGATAAAGATCCGTCAGCGTTGGAGCGGGCACGCGAGCGGTTGACCAACCCGCCGCAGGAAATGGCCTCTGAGTGGCCGAAGGTTGAGTTGGTGCATGCCTCGTTTGCGGAGGTGGCGCAGCAGGTGCCGCCGGCAAGCGTGGATGGACTGCTGGCCGACCTGGGCGTCAGTTCCATGCAATTGGAGGACGCCGCGCGTGGATTCAGTTTTCAGGCAGATGGTCCGTTGGACATGCGGATGGATCCGCATTCCGGGCTGACTGCCGAACAAGTGGTAAATCGCTGCGACGAGCGCGAGCTGGCCGACGCGATTTACGAATTCGGTGAGGAAAGGAGGTCGCGGAGAATCGCCAGAGCCATTGTTCGGGCGCGGCCGATTCACACTACCGCACAACTTGCGGAGGTGATTTCGGCCGCGGCCCGGCCAATGAACCAGGCTGAGCGGCGCATTCATCCGGCGACACGAACCTTTCAGGCACTCCGAATTCTAGTGAACCGTGAATTAGAAGACCTACGGACGCTGCTGAGTACGGGCGCGGCGCCGCAGGTGCTCAGGCCGGGCGGCAGGTTGGTGATCATCAGCTTCCACTCGCTGGAAGATCGCATCGTGAAGGATGCGCTGCGCGATGGAGCGCGCGCCGGTGTCTGGCGCGTGCTGACCAAGAAGCCGATGACGGCTGATGACGAGGAAGTCGATCGCAATCCGCGGTCGCGCAGCGCGAAGCTGCGGGCAGCGGAGCGAATTTGAGTCGATGGTGCCGTCGGCTGAAGCCGGCTCTGGATCTTACTGAGCTTGTAACGGCGTACCCTTTGGCAAGCTCAGGGCAGGCTCTGAAGGTACGCCCCTTCAAAGAAGCGAAGGAAAATCTTGGTCAGGGTTTAGAGCGAGTGCAGCCGTTTGGGTCGAGCGCAACCGGTAGGTTTCAGGCATGACTCGAATGCTGGCGTCGGAGCAATAGTGGAAATCGCGACGCCCGAGTCCCGAAGGGACGAAAGAGCTTAGCCCAGCACGGAGCCGCAGGCGGAGTGCTGGGAAAGCTGGAATATAGATCGGAGTCCCGTAGGGACGGCACAGGTTTCGAAGTGCGGCACGGTTAAGTGGTTTCGAAAGTTCGCAACTCTTCAAAGCGATGTTCGTGGGAGCTGCGGAAAAAGCTGTGCAGAATGTGAATAACTGCGGGCCCTGAAATTCTGCTGGTGTCGAGAGAATGCAGGCCGGACAAAGGCCGATAACGTAAGGCCGTTCGGCAGGAGAGAGTAATGGCAGCCGGAGTTCTTTACCCGACCATGGCGCAAGTTGGTGATTGGAATGGGCCGCCGGCGGAGCAACCGCGCGGCATGTTCATGGGCACGCCCGAGATCTATTTCGCCAAGCGCATCGACAACTCGCGGGTGGCCAAGGTGGCCGACCCCAAGCGCCGCCGCGAGATGATTTCGTTCGGCATCACCTTGAGCGTGCTGTTCCTCTTCGTGATGGTGTATCTGTGGCAGCACTTCAGTGCGATCGAGTATGGCTATCGCATCGAGCAGTTGACGGTGCAACGTAACGCCATCACCGAGTCGAACCGCGCGCTGAGCCTGGAAGAGGCATCGTTGAAGGACCCGGCGCGAATCGACAGGCTGGCCAAACAGATAGGTATGCAGCGGCCAGCGGGTGGGCAATTGCAGCCCATGGATACGGCGATCGCCGATCCATCCATCCCGGTCATGGCGCAGGCGAACGGGATCATGGTGGTTTCGGCGCTGCCCTAAGAAGGAAGATGAGGCCGCTCCAGACACCGTACGAAACCGATTGAACCAGGCAAGGTGGAAGCAAAGCGGCGGTCCGCAGTAACGGACCGCCTTCTGCATGTAAAGCGCCAGTAGCAGACACGATCTTTGAGCTTCGGCGACGCCGGAGCACAGCGGAACGGAGTAAACAGGGAATGCGGGCCAGCGCTCCCAGGACGCCAAGTCGAAGGCTCTACATCTTTGCCGTGCTGCTTTTCATTTGGATATTTGCCATCGGCTTTCGCCTGGTGCGATTGCAGGTGGTGAAGTTCGGCTTCTTCGAAGACCTCGCCGAGCGGCAACGCACCCGCACCGTTCCTGTCGAACCGCGCCGCGGCAACATCTACGACCGCTATGGCCATCCGCTGGCCATGTCCATTGACGTCGATTCGGTGTTCGCCGTCCCGAGCGAAGTTCACGACAAAGAAACCACGGCGGCGATGCTTGGCAAGGTGTTGAACCTTGATCCCCAGGACATCCTGGTGCGGCTGAAGATGGCGCGTCCCTTCGTCTTCATCGCGCGCCGGATCGACGCCGAAACCAGCACGCGTATTCGCCAGCTCAACCTGCGCGGAATCGCCTTTCGCAAAGAGCCCAAGCGCTTCTATCCCAAGCGCGACCTGGCCGCGCAGGTCCTGGGATATGTCGGCATGGATGGCGACGGGCTGGGCGGCCTGGAGCGGGGATTCGACGACGACTTGAGGGGTATTCCCGGCAAAGAATTAGTCTCCCTCGACGCCCGCGGCAAGTGGTTCAGCCGGGTGGAGAAGCCGCCCGATCCCGGACAGAACCTGGTGTTGACCATCGACCAGACCATCCAGTACATCGCCGAGCGCGAACTGCAGCAAGGGATGGAGGACACCAAGTCGATCGCGGGAACGGTGGTCGTGGAAAATCCCCGGACCGGCGAGATTCTGGCGCTGGCCAATCGGCCGACCTTCAATCCCAACGTGTTTAACAGCGTTCCAGCCGAGGCGCTGAAGAACCGCGCCGTCAGCGATATCTATGAACCGGGCTCGGTGTTCAAGGTCGTCACCTATTCCGCAGCGCTGGATCAGCATGTGGTGACGCCGGACGATAAGGTTGATTGCCAGCACGGCTCGATTGACGTTTTCGGCATGAAGATCCACGACCACGAGAGCCTGGGCGTGGTGACCATCGCCGAAGCGCTGGCGCACTCCAGCGATGTGGCCGCCATCAAGACCGGCATGAAATTGGGGGACGAGCGTCTCTACCACTACATTCACGACTACGGCTTCGGTCAGCAGACCGGCATCGAGCTTCCCGGCGAAACCCGCGGGCTGGCCCGGCCGGTGAGCCGCTGGTCGAAGGTCTCCATCGGCGCCATTTCGATGGGGCAGGAGATCGGAGTGACGCCGCTGCAAACGATTTCGCTGCTCTCCACCATCGCGAATGACGGAGTTTATACGCCCCCGCGCATCGTGGCCGGCGAGCTGCCTCCTGACGGAACTCCCAAGCCGGTGATCTTTCATTCCGCGCCGCAACACCGCGTGGTTTCGGCCATGACCGCGGCCCAAATGAAGAAGATGATGGAAGGCGTGGTGTTATTCGGCACGGCCAGGAGAGCGGTCCTCAACGGTTACAGCGATGCCGGCAAAACCGGCACGGCGCAGAAAGTTGATCCGGCGACGGGCGCATATTCCAAGACCAAATATGTCGCGTCATTTATCGGATTTGCTCCCGTCAACAGCCCGGCGATAACCATTGCCGTAATTCTCGATTCGCCGGTGGGACTGCATCAGGGCGGCCAGGTTTGCGCCCCAGTGTTTAAGCGCATCGCCGAGCAGGTGCTGGAATACATGCACGTGCCGCACGATGCGGATGTCAAGAACTCGCAGCGACAGAACCTGCAGGCGTCGGCAAAGGATGAGGATTTGGCCGATGAATCGTCCGATCGGCTTAGCCCGCCCTTGCAGATGACTGAGGCCGATGCAGCCAGCAATCCAAGCCCCCAGACAAATTCGCAGGCAAAGGTGGTGGGTGTTAAGGCGCCGGGCGGAGCGAGTCTGATTCCGCCGGTCTCAGGCAAGCAGCAAACGCAATCTTCGACTGGAACGGAGATAGCGCAGGCTTCGCCGCCGTCGCATCAGCCGAGCCCGGCCGAGCAGGCCGCCTCACAAGGGACCGTTGTTCTCGATGTGGACAGCGGAGTGATCGTGCCGTCTTTCCTGGGCAAGCCGCTGCGGTGGGCGGTGGAAAGCGCCCAACAATCTGGGTTGGAGATCAACGCAATCGGGAGCGGGGTCGCGCGCCAGCAGTGGCCTGCGCCGGGTAGCCACCTGCCTTCCGGACAAAAAGTCACGGTGCGGTTCACGCATTAGCTGGAGGCTTACAGAAGCTCGAACCCTGGGAGCCGCAGCGCTTTGCGGTCGAAGGTAACAGTACGTGAACAGCCGGCTTTCGCACTCAGGGCCGCGATGAGGGCATCGGCAAATGAGCCTCGGCCTTCCCATACCGCAGTCAAAGCGGTGGCAACCTCTGCTTCGTGCTCCACCAACAGCACGTTGGCCCCAAGTATCCGCTCGATAACAACGGCAATTTCTTGCTTTTTGAGGCGGTAGAAGCGTTCCAGTACCCACACCGTCTCCGCCAGCGCAACAATAGTCACGAACCCAGGGCTTTGCTCCGTCAGACGCTGTTCGATAAGTACAGTGGCTTTGTAGGACTGCACTGGATCATCCTGCGTAAAGTAGCGAAGTAGAATGTTGGTATCGAGGCCAATCATTTTCGCGTGGCGGCCCTATACCTTTCCGTAATACCGGCTGCGATCGCCTCGTCCATTTCCTCAAGAGTTGCACGCCGCGAGCTCTTAACGATGCCGCGCAAGGCCGAAACCGGTAACTTGGGCAACAGAAACACGGTGCCGTTGGGATGCACAAAGAATTTGACCCTGTCGCCCGGCTTGAGATGGAGATGTTCCCGAATGGCTTTNNAACTTTTAGTCGTGCCCTGACACAAGGCGATTTGCGGAGATAGGTTAGCCGAGAGGAACTAAATGTCACGAACCCGATCCAAGCCATTGCGGGAAACGGTTAGAGCGCATCGGGAAAAGC
>PLBW01000113.1 GCA_003135475.1 Acidobacteriaceae bacterium | reverse complement strand
CATTTTCTCGTTGCAACTACAATTCACGCATTGGATGAATAAATTACCTTGTGCGCACCATGACCGGGTCGAATTTTCGCTGTTTTGGGGGCTTTGCCAGCATAACTAGAAAGTTAACAGCAACTGGGTTGCCAAACGGCACCGCCCACAGATGTATCGAGGAGGCAAATCGGGATGACAGACCTAAAGCGCTTAACGGGGCGGCGACCACGATGTGCGCTAGCTCACAACAGGGGAGTGACTGGCATCACCGCCTCGATGGTCGAGGAATTTGTACATTGGGTTTGGCGGAAGAACCGCCGGGCTGTCGCGATGAGGGTGGCAGCAATACCAAATCGGAGAACGCAATCATGGCCTACATCATTACCGATACCTGTACCAAAGATGAACTCTGCGTCGAAGCTTGTCCGACCGACTGCATCCATCCCAAGAAGGACGAAGAGGGATTCGAAGCGGCAACCCAGTTGTATGTGGAACCGGAAGGCTGCATTGATTGTGGCGCCTGCGTTCCAGTGTGCCCGACCAATTCGATTTTCATCGTGGATGAAGTTCCGGCCGACAAGCAGGAATTCATCGAGAAGAACGCCGCGCATTACAAATAGGACGACAGTTTATCTGTAGGCTTCGGTCCGCGGCCATGGGCGCGAGCGCGGACCGCCAAGCCATTGTGTTACGCGATTGGCTGATTGAATCGCGGACCATTTGCAGGGTTGAGTTTCTCGGGAGCAGTACGCCGCCGGGATAGCGAGCGCGATCTTTCGCGCACCGGTGGCACGATGCAGACGGGCCCGTTGACGCAAGCGAGAAGAAGGGCACAGTCCGCGGGCTGAGCCCTTTTGCATTACTGGAATCAGCAGGGCCCAGCAGAACGCCCGCCGGAGCAATGCGCTCGCCACCTCCACAATGGCGCTATATTAGTGAAGTGTGGACACCCAAAATCCCCAGACTTCCAACCGGCGTAAAGGCCGGTATTCGTAAGGCATTCTTGCGTACAGTGCCCTGTTTTTCCCTAGGTCTTATCTGTTCGAGGATTTCACCCCGGAAATTAACATGACAGCGCCTTCCGTGCGACAGCCTCCAAATGGAGTACCGCCCAGCGGCCAGAGTTTCATCTCTCCCGCCTCATTCTGGGTGCCAGATTATTTTGTGCTTTCTGCGTGGATAGAACACGCGCCTTTTGCCTTCTGGCTGGTTGATGTTCAGCGTCCGCGTCTAATTGTCGAACTGGGCACGCACTCTGGGTTCTCCTACCTGGTTTTTGCGCAAGCGGTGAAACATCTGAATCTGGCAACCCGCTGTTTCGCGATTGATACATGGAAGGGGGACGAGCATGCGGACTTTTACGGCGATGAGGTGTTTGCGGCACTGCGTGACTATCACGATGGGCATTATTCAAGTTTCTCGCAGCTTATGCGCACAACCTTCGACGAAGCGGTCGGGCATTTTGAGGACGGGTCCATCGATCTCCTGCACATTGATGGTCGCCATTTCTATGAGGACGTCAAACACGACTTTGACACTTGGAAGCCAAAGCTTTCCAGCCATGCCATCGTTCTGCTTCATGACATCGAGGTCCAACGCCGCAATTTTGGCGTTTATAAACTATGGGACGAGGTGCGGGGGCAGTACCCCCACTTCGAGTTTGTTCACGGCCAGGGACTGGGTGTTCTAGGAGTAGGGCCTTTATTGCCGGACAAACCTTCCGCCCTGTTTGCAGCTTCCGGGGATTCATCTCAGACACTACAAATTCGCGAAATGTATGGGCGGCTCGGCGGTTCATTACAGGATCTTTGGCTGCTTAAGGAACGCACGTTACAAATGGACCAGAGCCATGCCGAACTCGCCCAGAAAACCGCGGAGTGCCAGAGACTGCACAGCGAGATGGCCACGAAAACGGCAGAAATGCAGCAGGCGCGAGCGCAATTGTCCGAGAGCATGGCCCAACAAGAGCAGCTGCTGGTACAGGTCCAACGCCTTGAGGGTAGCTTGGTTCATCGCGAGGCTGAGCTGCGCGGCATCACGTCTTCGACCGGTTGGCGAATGACGGCATTGGTGAGGGCATTCGGGAACGGTCTGCCGTCCGCGACCAAGCGCCGGTTTCGATCGGTGATCCGATGGGCTTGGTGGACCCTCACTCTACAGCTTCCTGGGCGCCTGCGGCGGCGGTCTCAACTCCGCCGCGAGAAAGATTTGGTGTTAAAATCCGGCCTCTTCGACGGGCAGTGGTACTTGACACGCAATCAGGATGTGGCTCAGGCGGGCGTGGATAGTGTGGAACACTACCTTTCTTCAGGCGGCCTTGAAGGTCGCGACCCGAGTTCGCTGTTTGACGGCCGTTGGTATCTGACGCAGAACCCGGATGTCGCCGAGGCTGGCATAAATCCATTAATACATTACCTCAGATGGGGAAAGGCGGAAGGGCGATTACCCAAGCCCCCACAATCAAGCAATAGGTCCTCCGCCAAATCGTCCGTTCAACTGGAATCCGCCTCCCAGCCGGAAGCTCTCCCGCAGAGCCTCGCACGAACCCGGGATTGCCGTCCTAAGATCGTCTTCATCTCCGGTAATCAGCATGCCGTCGGACATCGCTACCGGGTCCTCAATTTGGCGGAGTCTTTGGCGCCTCGGTCCTATCACACGGTAATCATTCCGATTGAAGAATTTCCGCAACGGCTCGTCGAAATAAAAGATTGCGACATTGTGTGGATCTGGCGTGCCCCTTACTCCGAGGCGGTTGCAAGCGTGATCGAAACGGCGAGACAGTCGGGGGCGCGAGTGGTGTTTGACATCGATGACCTGCTCTTTCGGCCGGAATTGGCAAGAAGTGAAATTATCGACGGTATCCGTTCCATGGGACAGAAGGAAGATGAGGCGCGCGCACTTCACGAAGGTTTTCGATCGGTGCTGTTGCAGGCGGACTACTTCACCACTACCACCCTTGCGCTTGCGCGCGAGGCGCAAGACTTAGGCAAGCCCACAGCGGTCATTCCTAATGGCTTCGAACGGCAAAGACTGGAGTTGTCTCGTGCTGTACGCTTGTCTCGCCAGGCGAACGCCAGCGATGGGCTGGTTCGGATTGGATACTTCGCCGGGACCTTGACCCATCAACGAGACTTGGCGGTAGCCTCGCGTGGGTTGGCTGCTGTGCTTGCGGAAAATCCAAAAGTCCGCCTTGTCTTGTGGCGCGGGACTGTGAACTTGGCAGAGTTCCCCGAGTTGGAGCGGCAGTCGGACCAGGTGGAATGGCGCGATCGTGTCGACCGCGATAATACTCCGCTCGAGTACGCCCAGTTCGATATCAACATCGCCCCATTAGAGGTTGGCAATCCGTTTTGTGAAGCGAAGAGCGAACTGAAATTCTTTGAGGCGGCGCTGCTTGATATACCAACTGTTGCGTCTCCAACCCAGCCGTATGCTAGCGCCATTCGCCATGGAGAAACTGGATTTCTGGCGAATGACGATCAGCAGTGGTACACCCTTCTTCGAAATCTGGTGCAGAGTTCTGAACTGCGTACCCGCGTAGGAAGTCGCGCCTACCAGGAAGTGTTGTGGCTTTATGGGCCGGAACGTCGCAGACAACTTATGACAGACTTTGTCGACCGTTTGCTTGCGTCAGCGTCGCGGCGCGGCCTTACGACAACACCCATCAACTAATCGATAAGCGAATC
The DNA here is from genome assembly GCA_003135475.1 of Acidobacteriaceae bacterium. GTDB lineage: Bacteria > Acidobacteriota > Terriglobia > Terriglobales > Acidobacteriaceae > Bog-257. The sequence continues at coordinate 20,536 of PLBW01000113.1, read as the reverse complement.
ATCTCTCGCGACGAGTACAGCAAGATCACCGACAGCATCACGGTGCAAAAGTAGATAAGGGCCCTCAGTAACTTTTCTGAAACCTTACTGCTATAGTGCCGGGATCCCGCTGTGCCTTGCGAAGCAGGCGGGATAGGTGCGTTTACTGGGTTGCGCCGCGACCGGAGGTGATCGACTTCAGATACGCCAGGACCGCCTCGGCGTCTGCACGTGTCATGTGAAATTCAGGCATCGGGGAGCGAAGCGGCTTGCCGGTGGTCCAGATTCCGGTGGTTAGCAACGTGATCATCTGGGCATCGTTGGCTGGTGGTAAGCCGCCAATGCGTGGGCACAGGAGCGGCCAGTCCCCTTGGGGTTGAGCCGGCAAGTATGGCACCGGCCCACCCGCCAGCCAGCGGCTGTAATCGAGTTCCCCATTCTGCATGCGCGGGGTGTGGCAGTTACCGCATTTCGCCACCTCGGTCACAATGTACTTGCCACGCGCAGAAGTCGCATTGCCGCTGCTGTTGGTGGCCGTCGCTGCTTGCTTCTTTTCCTGCGCAGTCGTGAAGCTGGGTCCGCCCGCGATGAAAACTAGAAATGCGCCGATCGACAGTCCGGTGATCAGGCGCCGGAAACGGCTAGGACTGCTCCAACCCTCCAACGAGTTATGAGACTGCATTGTTCCTCCGTTTCTGTCTTGCCGGTCGCTACTAGCCACTAACCACTGTCTTACTGCCCCAAAATCTGGAAGAAGCGGATGATCGACTCGATCCCGCGATAGAAGTTGGGGATGTGGAATTTCTCATTGGGGGCGTGCAGGTTGTCATCGGGAAGACCCATGCCCATCATGATGCTGGGAATCCTCAGGTCTTCCTCGAACTGGGTCACGATGGGAATCGAACCGCCTGAGCGGATGTACACGGTGTCTTTCCCGAAGATCTCGTGCATGGCTTCCACCGAGGCGCGCGCGAATTTGTTGTCGGTGTTCACCACGCACGCCGGGCCCTTGCTGTGCACCTTGATGTTGATCTGGATGCCCTTGGGCGTGACCTTCTTCACGTACTCGGTGTACTTCTTCAGGATGTCGTCCGGATCTTGCTTGGGCACCAGCCGCATCGAGACTTTTGCCGACGCGCGCGCCGGAATCACCGTCTTTGCGCCGGGAGCGACGAAGCCGCCGGGCATGCCGTGCACCTCCAGCGTGGGACGCGCCCAGGTGCGATACAGCACGGAATATCCGGGCTCGCCAGTCAGCACGCTCGATCCCACTTCCGCCTTGCGATAGTCCTCCTCATTGAAGGGCAGACGCTCCCAGGCCTTCAACTCGTCGGCGGTTGGCTTTTCCACGTCATCGTAGAAGCCGGGGATCAGGATCTTTCCGTCCGCGTCCTTCAACTTGCTGATGATCTCGACCAGGGCGAACAGCGGATTGGGCGCCGCTCCGCCGTACACGCCGGAGTGAAGATCGCTCTTCGCTCCCTGCGCTTGAATCTCGGTATAGAGTAGGCCGCGCAGGCCGACGCACAGCGTGGGAAGATCGGGAGCGAACAGCTCGGTGTCGGTGACCAGCGCGAAGTCGGCCTTCAGCTTGCCCGAAGTTGCGTTCTTCTTCACGAACTCTTCGATGCTCTCGCCGCCCACTTCTTCTTCGCCTTCGATCAGCACGCGAACGTTGATGGGCAGCTTGCCGTTGCCACCCTTGAACAGCGACTCAAATGCTTTGAGCTGCATCCAGAGCTGGCCCTTGTCGTCCACGGCGCCACGCGCGTAGATGTTCTGATTGCGCTCGGTGGGCTCGAACGGGGGAGTGTGCCACTCGTCCAGCGGCTCGGCCGGCTGCACGTCGTAGTGCGCATAGCACAACGCCGTCGGCTTGCCCGAGTCGTGCAGCCAATCAGCATAAACCAGGGGATGGCCTTGGGTGGAGATGATCTCGACATGCTCGAAGCCAATGCGCTTCAGGTCGTTGGCTACCATCTCGGCAGCCTTGCGGATATCGTCTTTGTGATCTTCGGCGGTGCTGACGCTGGGAATGCAGAGTAAATCTTTCAACTCGTCGAGAAAGCGTTTTTGGTTCTCGCGTGCGTAGGAAACGGCCGCGGATGACATAGAAAAAGTTCTCCTTCCAGAACTGGAGCAGCTTGCGTGCTACTGCTCGCAGACATTGATGGCAAACCCCAAAGTATATCGCAACGGAGGTGGGGAGTTTGGGAGGGGCGGCAACGAGTAAAGGCCGACTACGCCGTTGCCGCAGTGAGTCGTGCCGGCTCTTCGTGGAAGCGCACCGACACCAGCTTGGACACTCCCGGTTCCTGCATGGTGACGCCGTACAGAACTGGCGCCATGCCCATCGTGCGCTTGCTGTGGGTGATGATGATGAACTGGGTTTGCAAGCTCATCTCGCGAATCAGTTCGGTGAAGCGGCCGATGTTGGCTTCGTCGAGCGGCGCGTCCACCTCGTCGAGAATGCAGAACGGGCTGGGCTGATACTGGAAGATGCCGACCAGCAGCGCCAGCGCGGTAAGCGCCTTCTCCCCGCCGGAGAGCAGCAGCACATTTTGCAGCTTCTTGCCCGGAGGCGAGGCCACCACGTCGATGCCGCTCTCCGCCGAGTTCTCGATGTCGGTGAGGCGCATGAAACCCTGGCCTCCGCCGAACAGCTTGCTGAAGGTGCGCGAGAAGTTCTCGTTGATGATCTTGAACGCTTCTTCGAACTTCTGGCGCGAGATCGTGTCAATCTCTTTGATTGTGTTCTGAGTGTTCTCGATGGCCTGCAACAAGTCCAGGCGCTGCGTTTCCAGAAACTCGTGGCGCTGCGCGATTTCCTTGTACTCCTCCAGCGCCATCATGTTCACCGGACCCATGTTGTCAAGCCGTGTGCGCATTTCGCGATAGGCTTCTTCTTCGCCGGCGAGCGCCTCAGCGGCGATGCGGGGCAGGGAATCGTCGGCCATCAGCTCCTGCGGTTGCTGGCTCAACTCCTGCACGCAGGTTTCGGACATGTGCTGCACATCGGATTGCACGCGCGCCTGCGCGGCCGAAAGTTCACCGCGACGATCGCGTGCGGCATCGAGCGCTTCCCGGGCCGCCTTGAGGGCCTCTTCCAACTCAACGATGCGCACCCGGACAGTCTGCAACTCGGCTTGCAGTTCACGATCGCGAGTGTGCGCGAGTTCGCGTTCGGCAGTCCAGCCGACCACTTGCTCCGCCAGGAGAACATTCTCGGCTTCGCGTTGCTGCTTCTCGGCGGCCGCCGACTCGAGTTGTGCTTTCAGCTTCGCCAGTTGGGCCGAGATCTCCGATACCATCGCCTCGACGCGCTGCACCGTGGTCACCGCTCCACGGCGGCGCTCTTCCAGTGTGGCCAGTTGCGCCCGAACTTCGCTGGCGAGCTGGGCCGCTTCGTCACGGCGCAAGCGCAGGCCTTCCAGACTGCTGTGCGCAGCCTGCATCTCCATCTCAAGCTGACGCTGTTGTTCTTCCTGCGCCGACAACTCGCTGCTTTGTTCCGCGATCAACGTCTGTTGCTGATCGCGTTCCTCGCCGACGCGGGCCAGTTCCCGCTCGTAGGTGGAGAGCCGCTCGCGCACCCGGACCATCTCGGTTTCGAGTTGGCGAAGGGTGTGGCCCGAAGTCATGGCCTGGCGCTCGCCTTCGCGCTGGTCGTCCTCCAGCCGGTGCAGAAGTCCCGTCAGGTCGAAGATTTCGCGGCCCAGTGCGGCTACGCGCATTTCCTCGGCGACCATGGCGCGCTCCATCTCGCCCATTTGCTGCAACACCTCGCGCAGTTCGCGTTTCATGGAGAGCGGTCCCTGGCTGCGCTGCTTGCCGCCGGTCACGGTGACGTTGTGGAAGCACTCACCGGACTTGGAAAGAAAGAAGGCATCAGGATTATTCAGCGCGAGATCACGGCCGGCGCTGGCATCGGGCACGATGTAGCCGTTGCCGAGCTTGGGCAGAATCACCTCAAGCGATTTGCCGAAGCCGTTGAGCACACGAATGCAATGCTTGAGCGGAACTACGCTTTCTCCATGCGCGACCTGATGAGTGGACTCGTCGAAGAGGAATGAGAACTTCGCCTGCGAATCTTCGGGATGGACCAGGAACGTGGCGCGGCCATCCACGTCGCTGCGCAGCAGACGGAGCCCCTCGTCGGCAGCGTCCCACGACTTCACCACGATGTAGTTGAGCTCGTCGCGGAGGAAATCGTCAACCACGTGCTCATAGCGATCTTCCACTTCGAGAAAGTCAGCGAGCACGCCCACCGGGGCAAGGCCTTCCTTCATCGCGCCCGAGGTGAAGAGCTTGCGCACCGATTCGGTAGTGTAGCCATGCTCGGTGATGACGGCTTCCAGCGAACTCCGCTTGCCCATGGCGCTGGCGTACTCGCCACGCAGCGAATCCAGATGGCGCTTGCCGGTGGTCTCGGCGGCGCGCTTTTCGTCGAGCTGCTGGCGGGTTTCGCCGATCTGCGCGGCGAGCGCGAGGACGCGTTGCGAGGCGGTTTCAAACTCCAATCCGAGTTGGCCTTGTTGGCCGCCGAAAGTTTCCAGTTGCAGGATGGCGGCGGAGGTTTCGTCGTGCAGGCGCTGCGCCTCGCGATCGAGCGCGGCAATGCGTTCTTCGGCTTGCGTGATGCGGTTGCGCACCGCAGAAGTCGCGGAGACGGCGTTCAAAATTGCGTCGCGACGCTGCTCCTGCTGACGCTCGACCTCCAACAGAGATGCCGCGGCGGCCGAAGCTTCCTGCTGCCTGGCTTGCGACTCCTGCTGAGCATGGGCGACATCCACGCTGGCCGATTCGAGCGTGGCGCGATTGGTTTCCAGTTCCTGCTGCAGGCGCGCAAGCTGCGCTTCGGTGTTGGCGGCTTCTGCCTGGGCTGCAGCGGCGCGCGCATCCAGCTCGGAACAGCGTTCGTCGTTGGTATGGCGGCGGGCGGCGGCGCGATCGATCTCCAGCGAAAGCCGGTTGAGCTGCTCGCGGTTCTCCTGCGACTCGCGCTCGATGGCATAGCCACGCTGGGTGCGCTCGCCGTGCTCGCCTTCCATTTGCTGCACGGCCTCAGCCTGCGCGTGCATGGCTTCGCCGATTTCCGTGAGTTGGCGGCTGAGCAGGGAGGCCTCGGCATCAAGTTGCGCGAACTTACTGACCAGCAGCACGCGGAGCTTGGCGCGCATCTCGTCGCGCAACCTGGCGAAACGCTCGGCCTTCGAGGCTTGCCGCTTCAGCGAGTTCATCTGCCGCGTGACTTCGTCGAAGATGTCGTTGATGCGGGCGAGATTTTGCTTGGCGTCTTCGAGGCGNNGTGGGCTTGCTGCTGAGGATCTGACCGATGCGGCCCTGCTCGATGATGGCGTAAGACTCCGGGCCGAGACCGGTGCCCATGAAGATGTCCTGAATGTCGCGCAGACGACAGAGCTTGCCGTTAAGCAGATACTCGCTCTCGCCGGAACGGAACAGGCGGCGCGTGATCGTGATCTCGCCGGCTTTGAAGGTGCGTTTAAATTTGCGGCGGCGAATTTTCAGCACGACGTGGGGAGCGGTGGCATCGTGGGCGGCGGATTCGGTTGCGTTCGGGGGCGCGTCTTCACCATCATCGTCGCTCTGTCCGGGATGCACTTCTTCGGAATAGCGCTCAACGTCTTCGGCCTTGGCGGCGCGCACGGCAGACTCATCCCAGTCGTCGTCGGGGAGATCGTCCTGAATGTCGATCTCGGGCTCAAGCGCGTCGCCGTAAATTTCGGGATCGACCAGCGTCAGCGAGACCTCGGCCATGCCGGTAGGCTTGCGCTCGCGCGTGCCCGCGAAGATGACGTCCTGCATGTTGACGCCACGCAGCAGTCGCGCCGACTGCTCGCCCAGCACCCACGAGATGGCATCGGAGATGTTCGACTTTCCGCAGCCGTTGGGACCAACGATGGCGGCAATGCCGTCGCCCTGAAAGCGAAGGTCAGTGCGATCACAGAACGATTTGAAACCAAGGATTTGCAGCTTCTTCAGTTTGAGCAACGTCATACTCCCGTTCGGATAGGGCGGCCTGTCTCCACTGCACTCGGGACTCTCAGGCCGGCGCTATCCGCGATTTCATCTCGACCCAATGAGAAACGCCAAGCCAACTTTACTTTCGAAAGCGAGGAGGGGTCAAGACATAAAACGCAATATTTAGGGGTATCCCTGCGGAAACCACATCATATTGCACCATGCGTGCAGCAAACGAAAAATTTTTGAGCGTAAAAGTAATTCGGAGGCAGGAAAAATCGCCAGAGTAATCCTCATTTTAGGGAACGCTGCCGCCCGATTCAAGGGCAAAAGCCGGGGAGTATCTGAAGGGTCACCCAGCAGGCTGTGAGTCACCTCGTCCGGTGCCCTGCTTGGGCGGTTTAATGCGCAGAAGGTGTTACGTGAAGATTCGCAAGGCCTTGGTGCGTTTGGCGCTGCTGTCGTCGCACGCACGCGATTTCACTGTCTTTGCTTGTTGTCGGCAGACTTGTGCCGGCAAGGACACTTCTAAATGCTCCTCCATATGCAATTTTCAAGTAGCAGAATGCAAATGGCCTGATTGGCTTGGGCAAGGTTCGTACGGCTCGACGATGGCGTTCCAGCGATCTCCATAGAGAGCATAATGAAAAATCTTGCAGCAGGGAGCGTTCGACGTAAGCCAGTTCAGCTTTCCCGAAGTAACCCTCCAGAAATGTGGCGGCAATTTTACGGTACCCCGCTGGGGACTTGATACCGGCACAGGAAAGCACCAGTGGATATGTCAAGAATTCGGCCAGATCTGCAAGCTGTGGCCCCGGACTCCGAAACGCCGCATCGAGGACCGTAACTTTGTCTACTCCAACCACAACGTTACCTGCGCCGAAATCACCATGCCATCGTCCTATCGGACCAGCTGAATTGCGCCAAATCCCGATCACCGAATGCCGCCAATGGTTCAGGCTCTGCGCCAGTTCTCGACCCAGTATTCCTGCAAGCCAGTCATCCAGTTCCCGAGCGCCATTAAGGAGCGGGATATGGTCAGTCACCTCTCCGGGTTCCTCCGTTGAGGCAGCAAGTTGATGGAATGCGGCCAACCATTTTGCCGACAGCTCCACTGCGGTGAGGCAGTCCATTGAGCGCGGATGCCTCACAGCTGACGGTCCGCGAATGAGCTTTAGTAAAGAACTGCCCTCCGCCTCTTCGGTCAAAAGGACCTCGGAACCACTCATAAGCGTAAGCACCTGAGGGCATTGGAAGCCGCAAGGCTCACTGCGGCTTAAGTTGAAGTCGGTGTAATTCTGGTATTCGGACAGGGCTTCGTTATTTTCCGGATAGACCGCGGGCCTCTTCGCAAAAACCCCGAAACTCTTTTTGCCGTCTGAGAGTACAAACCGGAAAACCGGGTTCGTCGATCCCCGAATCCGCTCGATGCTGATGCTGAATCGAGGCTTCAGTGACGGAAAGTATTGAGACCCATGTTTTCGAAGGTGTTCGACTATCGCCGCCGCATTAATCTGGTCATTGCTTGAGTCGCCGCTCGCAGGTTCAGAACTAGGAGCGATGAATGAAAGATCTGTAGCTCGTGAGGTAGCTATTGAAGCGGCCATCCAAGGGCTCCTTTCCAGCAAAAACAACATGGTAGAGAGGTGAATGGAATCTGTCAGTGATTTCCGTCCTGCGACGACGTGATAGGCCAGCACGACTGGTAGCGTCCTTCCCGAGGTCTTACGACCCGGTTTCAAATCGGGAACGGCCGCGCAAAAGTTGCGTCGTATTCGCTTTGCTGCTTGACACTCCGTCGCACCGTCCTAGACTTGGCTTGTAGAGGCGCGCGGCCGGCAACCGTTCTGGATTGCATCGCGCGCTTGTGAGCGGGCAAAGCTACGATGGGATGATCGCCTGTCGCCGGCTCACCGTCCCAGTTGTCGAGCCCCCTAATCGACTCCAACTTTGCCTAACCCTCGATCATCAAGCAAAGAAGGTCCCCCTATGAGCCAGCACCGTGGGCCACTGCTGCTGATCCTCCTGGCCGTCATCCTGGTAAGCGGCGGCTACGCTTCTCCCATTCATAAATCCGCAAAGAACGGCGACTTCGGGTTTCACAGTGCGTCCGGGATTTACAGTTCGACTTCCACCGACAATTGGCTGGGCGGCACCGGCAACTGGAGTGACCCAGCGGACTGGACCGGCGGTCTGCCTGGTACTGGAAGCGACGTTTATATCGATTCCGGCGGCACCGATCTCGTATATCTCGACACCAGCACCAGCATCGCCTCGCTCACGCTGGGCGGGACCACCGGGACTTCACATCTCACTGACAATGGCACGCCACAGACGCTGACCATTGCGGGAGCGCTTACCGTATACCAAACGGGCGCCCTGTACCTCGCCGCGGGCAACACAGTGACGGCGGGCGCCGACTCCAGCAATGCCGGGTTTATTCAACTGGAGAACGGCAGCGCGCTTCAGGTCAATGGCAACCTCAGCAACTCAGGGACGATTTACTTGGGGTATCTTGTCGGCTCCGCAGGCAACCTGACCGTGACGGGCGAGCTCGACAACACCGGTGTGTTGCAAATGGGTAGGAGGGACGCTTTTTCCAGCGGCTCCGCCGTCAATCTGGGCAGCCTGGTGAACGCCGGGAGCATTAGTGTGGGACCGGCGACAACGCTCCGAGTGAATGGTGCAGTGAATAACTCAGGAGGGATTGGGGTGGGCTTTTATGATGGGGACCTAGGCAGCCAAGCGTATTTCGGGTCGCTGGTCAACAGCGGAGGTGTCGAGATCGGCTTGGGCTCGGCACTCACGGTCGCCGGCGATGTGAACAACACCGCCACTGGAGGCATTGATTTACAAGGCAGGATCGGGACCGCCGAACTATCAATTGGTGGCTCGCTGACCAACGCTGGAGGAATCGGACTATGGCGGGAGACACAAGTTGAAGTCGGTGGCAACCTCAACAACACCGGAACGATCGGGCTGGGCGGGGGAGCTGCGTTTCTCCAAGTCAATGGGACCGCGAGTAATTCGGGGACGATATCGTTTACTGGTGATTCCGAAACGGGTGGGTCTTACGCGCACTTCGGGTCTCTGGTGAATAGCGGAACCATAGAAATGGAAGGCCAAGAGGATGGCGCCTCTAGCTTCAGTGTTAACGGCGATGCGAACAACAGCGGAACGATTCGGAGTTCCCTACATTACGGAGGCGGGTTTTCCGTGGGTGGCAATCTCAACAACAGCGGGTTGATCACTGTTGCTGGCTTGGAGGTTGGCAACAACCTAAGCAATAGCGGTTCAATGCAGCTGTCTTACGACGCCGAGATTGGTGGGAATTTCATCAACAGCGGGGATTTCTCATTCTCTGGTTTGTTTGGAGATTTGAGCACCCTCGGCATCCACGGTAACCTCACCAACTCCGGCCAGTTCACTGCGGATGGGAGCTATGGGACCACAAACGTCAACATCGGGGGCAGGCTGTTTAACACGCCCACGGGAACTGTGCTCCTCACCGACGGCATGACTGTCTTCAACGCAGGGAGCGTGGTGAACCAGGGCACGTTGAGTTTAGGATGGGGCAACACCTTCAACGTGACTGGCGGGCCGCACGCTGGTGCCTCCGCTCTCTCCGGCTTCACCAACACCGGAATCGTGAACATCGGACCGTACAGCACTCTCAACGTTGTGGGCAACTACACCCAGATCGCAGGACAGACGAACTTGTATGAAACGGGTACCCTGCAGGTCCAGGGTCGAGGGATGGCCGTTTTCGCTGGTGGTTCCGTTTACAGCGAGCTGGGTACGATCAGCGCGCCAGTTTTTAGCAATGCTGCCATGACCTTTTACCAGCTTTCCATCCTGGGCAACTATACCCAGGGACCGAATGGGAGCTTGGCCTTCGATATTTTCGGTACGGAGCCCGGAGAGTACGACCAGCTCAATATCAGCGGTCACGCTCAGCTCAATGGCCTGATGACGGTGGACTTGATTCACGGCTTTCTGCCGCAGATCGGCAATACCTTTGACATCATGAACTTTGCCAGCGAGTCGGGAACCTTCTCGATGGTTCTGGGTTTGCCGATCAACGGTGAGGAACACTTTGTGCTGGAATACAATCCGACCGATTTGACGCTCGACGTTGTGTCGGGCCCGCTGTTGGGAGCCGACAACGACGGAACCATCCTCATCGCATCCAACGTCGCGCCTGGCAGTACATCTGGCATTACATTCGGCACTGCGTCGGACTACAGCCCATCTTCGTCAACCCCGGAGCCTGGCAGCCTATTGCTTTTCGGTTCGGGCTTATTGTGCGTGGCCTATAGTGTTCATCGGCGCATGACGAAGTAGCAAAACCGGCATGGGCCCAATTCGGAGGGAATGGGTCCGTGTCGTTTTACTAGGCCCGCCGAGCGCAGGCTCCGGGCCACAAAATCAGGAGCAGAGTATGACCCTACCAGCGACACCTGCAACCGGAACGCGCAATGGACGAACACTTTGGATTCTGGGATGCCTGGTCTGCCTGTTGCTTGGACTATTCATCGGGCATGCTGTGACCTACCACAGAATGCGCGCAGCCAGCAGCTTCGCGACACCTTATCAGGCTGTATTGCTGAGTAACAATTCCGTATATTACGGCAAGCTGTCGGGCTACGGCAGTGGCCACCCGGTGCTGACCGACGTTTACTATATCCTCAGCAAAACGAATCCGGACGACAAGCAGGTCACCAACGTTTTGGTGAAGCGTGGTAAGGAACTGCACGGTCCTGACCGCATGTACTTGAATGCCAGGCAAATCGTCTTCGTCGAACCCGTCGGCCCCGGCTCGAAGGTGGCCCAGTTGATCAGCGAAGCGAACCGTTGAGTCTAACCATGAAGTCCAAGGCCCGGGGCCCCAGGCAAACTGACAACCGACAACTGGCTACTGGCAACTGACAACCGGCCACTGGCCACTGTTTTCCTGCTACACTGCGCATAACTTCGGCGGGTCGAGAGCTCACGTGCTACTGGAACTGCGGGTCGAAAACTACGCGGTCATTGATAACGTCGCCGTGGAGTTCGCGCCCGGTCTGAATCTGCTGACCGGCGAAACCGGCGCGGGAAAATCCATCCTCATTGACGCTCTCGCTTTGCTCCTCGGCGATAAAGCCTCCACCGACACGATTCGTCACGGCACCGACAAGGCCGTGGTTTCGGCGGTGTTCGAGGCCGAGTCCAAAGCCCTGGATGCGGTCCTGGAAGCCAATGGCCTGGATTGCAATTCCGATTCCGATTCCGACGACGGCCAACTGATTCTTCGCCGCGAGATTGCAACCGGCGGCAAGGGTCGCGTCTTCGTGAATAACCAGCCGGCAACGGTGACTGTCCTCAAGCAACTTGCGCCGCATCTGGCGGTGATTCATGCGCAGAATGTGGCCGTTCTGGCGTTCGATGCGGCATCGCGCCTGGCGCTTCTGGATACCTTCGCCGAAGCGGACACATCGGCTGCCGCGGCGGCGTTCGAAAGTTGGAACCAGGTCCGGCATCGCATTGCCGATTTGGAGCGCGACGAGCATGACCGGCTGCGCCTGCTGGACTTGTGGAGCTTCCAGCGCAAAGAGATCGCCGGCGCGCGCGTGCAGCCGGAAGAAGATGCCAAACTCGAGGCCGAGAAGCGCGTGCTGGCCAACTCCGAGAAGGTCTTCACGGCGGCGATGGCGGCCTACGACGCGCTCTATGAGAGCAACACCTCGGCGGCCGCTTCGATTCGCGCGGCCACGCGGCAGGTCGAGGAGTTGTCGCGCTTCGACGAGAAATTCCGGCAATCCTTGCCCGAGCTAGAGTCGGCGCGCATCACCCTGGAAGACATCGGTCAGAGCCTCCGCGCTTACGCCGAAGGCATCGAGGCTTCGCCCGCGCGTCTCGCCGAAGTTGAAGACCGGCTGGCGCTGCTCGATCGCTTGAAGCGCAAATACGGGCCGACGCTTGCCGACGTGATCGCGCTCGGCGACGAACTGGAACGCAAGCTCAACGAGATGGAGAACAAGGACGAAGTGCTGCGCGCCCTGAAGATCGAACTGGCGACCGCCGCGGCAAAATATCTGGAGGCGGCGCGCAGTCTGTCCCGCCATCGTTACGAAGCGGCGCGCAAGCTGGAGAAAATGGTCGAGAGCGAGATCAACGAGCTGGCCATGAAGGCGCGCTTCAAAGTCGAGGTCAGCGGTTCCGATGAGGAAGGGAACTGGAGCGCCAGGGGCTTCGACCAGGTGCAGTACCTCATCTCCGCCAATCCCGGAGAGCCGCTGGGCCCGGTGGAGGAAATCGCGTCGGGCGGTGAACTGTCGCGGGTGATGCTGGCGCTGAAGACCAGCGTTGAGGCGGGCAGCTCCAGTCGGGGCCGCCATAATGGCGCACGCGGAGGCTCGGGCCAGCGCACGTTAGTCTTCGACGAGATTGATAACGGCATCGGCGGTCGCGCGGCCGAAGCGGTGGGCAGAAAGCTGAAGCAGCTCGCACGGACCAAGCAGGTGCTGTGCATCACCCACCTGCCGCAGATCGCGTCGTTTGCCGACCAGCATTACCTCATCGAGAAGCGGGAATCCGGCGGGAGGACGAAGACCTCGGTGCGGCCGTTGAATCCCGAAGAACGCACGCGCGAGATCGCGCGCATGATGAGCGGCGCCAAGCTGACCGACACCTCGCTGAAGCACGCCGAGCAGATGCTGAAGGCGAATCAGTAGGCAGTAGCCAGTAGTCAGTTGTCAGTTAAGACCTGGACTCGTTGGCAAGGCCGGAGAATCCCCTACATTGCTTTGTTGGTCGCGACAGGCCAGCTTATCCTGTCCGCTGACTCTCACTTGATCGCTCCTTCTTTGCCGACCAGCCTGCGCAGAAGCCCCATCTGTCCGTTGTGGTAGCCCTCGTGATAATGGAGACGCACCAGCGCGTCCGCGACGGAACCTGTGAGCGGGGGTTGACGCATCTGCTCCGGGACGGGAAGTGCCAACGCCTCGTCCGAGAGCGCCGCGAGAGCGGGAAGCAGTCGATGCTGCGAATCGCGTAGCAGTCCACGGAGCGTAGGGAGGTCAGGCACCTTGTCGCCGGGCCGCAGCGGCTCCGATCCGCGACGATAGTACGCAGCCACGTCGTCCCCCACCACGGGCGTGCCACCGGCCAGGCTCAGGATTGTGTTGCGGGCAACCACGATGTGTCCCAGGACCCAGTTCAGGCAGTTGCCCGTGCCCGGCGGCTGCACAAGGCTGTCTTCGTTGGTGACGTCGTCAAGGTTGCGTTTGATGGCTCCGTAGCTGAATTCGTACATCTGCGCAAGTTCGTTGCCGGTCATGATCGAGCTCTCCTGCCCAAGGATTGTACAGCGGCCTTTCACCCTCCACGCAGGCTGCAGCAAGTTCTGCGCACCACAGGTATTACTTGCTCGGTATGACCATCTGTTTGTAAACGCGCTCGAAGGGCGCAGGACTGACGCTAACCTTTCCGCGATAGGGATTATCGAGCGCGGCCACCATGAAGACCATCAGCCCGAGGAGCAAGGCGGTAAAGACAGTCATCCAGGCATGCATTTTCAGGCTCTCCATATAGAAGAACCAGGTAACAACAATGCAGATCACCGCTCCTAGCAGGATCAACGCCCATAGCGGTGGCGGCAATTCGGCAGTTACGCTATCCAGACGAATGCTCCGCGACCCCTGCAGAGTGTCGAACTCCCGGGCAATGTCCGCCACCAAAATTTTCTGTTCTTCGGGGACGGGCTCAAACGCCTCAAAATCCCTTTGGAATTTATCCAGAGGCGCCCGGTTTTCAGTTGGTAGGAGGCCGCGCCGTTGCTCAGGCCAACCTACGTCGATAACCTCGCGGGTATAAAGGCGGAGATCATTCTGCAGCAAACTACGTGATGGCTCCGGAAGACCGCTAACGCTGCGATAGAGGGTGGACAAGGCCGCTGCCTCTTGGGACACTTTGGCTTCCGTGTCGGTGTAGGTCGTCCATGCCCCGATGGCGAGCAAACCCAACGAGACTCCGTAGAGTACCGTTATTCCAGCCAGGTAAAAGCCGACAATATCGTTATGGGGGCGCTGGACGTGCATACCACGAATCCATGCCCGGGAAGGGAAGAGCCCTGCCAGGCTGAAGGCAACAAAAAGGCCTACAGTAAGCAGTCCAAAAAGCCAGTTGGGTAGGCTATAAACCCAATACATATTCATTGGCCTGTGCTTTGATGGCACCGTAGCTGAATTCGTACATGTTCGCGATTTCGTTGCCGGTCATGATCGAGCTCTCCTGCCCAAGGATTGTACAGTGTGGGCTCTGGTCGCGCGCTTTCGCGCCGAGGTCGGAAAAATTGGGGAAGAGACTGTGTCGCGGTGTCGCCGCTACGCGGCTCCGATAAATCTCCCACTTCACCCGGTGCTTGCGCGCCGGGCTCAAACCAAAGTCGCCGCTGCGCGGCTAGATCTCAGCCGGTTGCCGTTAACTGCGAAATTTGCGCCTTAGGCTGCTAAATTGCACTACTTCAGGTCGTTACCTTGGTGATTCCACCGCTGCTGCATACAATAGAGTAACCGTGGGGAAAAGCGGGTTTCTATCCGTATACTGGACAGCATAAAAGAATGACTGAAAGCAACGCCAAAACCTTACTTTTGTTGAAGCCGCGGGGCTTCTGCGCCGGCGTGGTACGCGCCATTGACATTGTTCGCATCGCCCTGGAGAACTTTGGAGCGCCGATTTACGTGCGCAAAGAGATCGTCCACAACCGTTATGTGGTGGACGAGTTGAGCGCCAAGGGCGCTATCTTTGTGGACAGCGTGCAGGAAGTCCCGGCCGGCGAGCGCATCATCTACAGCGCTCATGGGGTCGCTCCCGAGGTGCGCGACGCCAGCAAGCTGCGCGAGTTGCGGGTGATTGATGCCACCTGCCCGCTGGTCACCAAGGTGCATGTCGAAGCCGTCAAGTTTGCGCGGGAAGGCTATGCGCTCATCCTCATCGGCCACCGCGACCATGATGAAGTCATTGGCACGCTCGGCGAAGCCCCCAACGTCACCCAGGTGGTGGACTCGCCCGAGGAGGTGGAGGACCTGCAAGTTCCCGATCCCAACCGGGTGGCTTATCTGACGCAGACCACGCTAAGTCTCGACGAAACCAGCCACGTTATCGCGGCCCTCAGGAAGAAGTTTCCCAATATCCAAGGGCCACACGCACAGGACATTTGCTACGCCACGGAAAATCGGCAAACCGCGGTGAAGGATGTCGCCGGCGAATGTGACCTTCTCCTGATTGTCGGCTCGGACAACAGTTCCAATTCCAACCGCCTGGTCGAAGTCGCCCGCAATCTGGGGGCGCAGTCCCATCTCATCGAGAACTACCGCTCGATCAAACCGGAGTGGCTGGAAAACGTCAATACGGTGGGTTTGACGGCGGGCGCCTCGGCCCCCGAGATCCTGGTGCAACAGGCCGTGACTTTCCTGGAAGAGCAGGGTTTCACCAACATGCGTGAAATCGAAGTCATGCCGGAGCACGTGCGTTTCGGATTGCCCTCCGAGATCGTCGAGGCCATTGGCGCTGCGCCAGCCATGGCGGAGTAGAGTGGGAATGGCAGATTCTTCCGATCGTGCCGAAGTACGCTTCGGCAAAATCGATGACATCAAGAGCCGGGTGGCTGCCGCCATCGATGCTTCGCGGCGATACCTGTTCTCCATCCAGGACCGCGAAGAGGGCTACTGGTGCGGCGAACTGGGCGCCGACACAACCCTGGTTTCCGACTACATCCTGCTGCATCGTCTGCTGGGCACCGAAGATCCGGTCCGGACGCAGAAGTGCGCGACCGAGATCCTGAATCGCCAGAATCCCGACGGCGGCTGGCCGATTTACAACGATGGCCCATCCAACATCAGCGCCTGCGTTAAGGCCTATTTCGCGTTGAAAATGGCGGGCTACAGTGCCGATCATCCGCAGCTCCAGAAGGCCCGCGAGCGCATTCTTGCCTTAGGCGGCGTCACTGCGATCAACACCTTCACCAAGATTTACCTGTGCTTCCTCGGGCAATACGATTACGACGCGGTCCCGGCAATTCCGCCTGAGATTGTTCTGTTCCCCAAGTGGTTCTGGTTCAACATCTACGAAATCTCGTCCTGGTCGCGCGCCATTCTGGTGCCACTCTCCATCGCCTATGCCAAGAAGCCGTTCAAGAAGATCCCCGCGGAACAGGGAATTGACGAGCTCTTTGTGGATGGGCGTACCCGGACGCAGCTACGCTTGCACTGGGCCGACAAGCTGGTGAGCTGGCGCAATTTCTTTCTAGTGTTCGATCGCCTGGTCCACTTGTTAGAGCAGATCCACGTTCGTCCGCTGCGTTCGCGCGCCTTGAAGGTCGCGGAGAGATGGATGCTGGAGCGCATGGAGATGAGCGACGGCCTGGGCGCAATCTATCCCGGCATCATGAATTCCATCATCGCGTTGCGCTGCCTGGGTTACTCGCTGGACGATCCGCAAGTGATCCGCGCGATGGACGAATTTGAAAAGCTGGGCATCGAGGAAGAGGCCACGTTTCGCATGCAACCCTGCATGTCGCCGGTGTGGGACACCGCCTATGCCGTGTTTGCCCTGGCGGAAAGCGGCGTGGCGGCCAACGATCCTCGCCTGGTGCGACCCTGCGAGTGGATGCTGCGCAAGCAAGTCACTCGCAAAGGCGACTGGTGCGTGAAGAACCGCAAGGCAGCGCCGGCGGGCTGGTACTTCGAGTTCAACAATGAGTTCTATCCCGACGTGGACGACAGCGCGCAGGTCCTGCTGGCCCTCAGCCGGGTGAAGACCAACAACGAGAGCTATCACACCAAGTCGGCGCAGCGTGCACTGGACTGGATATTGTCGATGCAGTGCAAGAACGGCGGTTGGGCGTCATTCGACAAGAACAACGACCGCATGGTCTTCCAGAACATTCCCTTCGCCGACCACAACGCCATGCTCGATCCGCCGACGGTCGATATCACCGGCCGGGTGCTGGAATGCCTGGCGAGCTATGGCTACACACTCAAAGACGAACCGGTGCGGCGCGCGGTCAAGTTCATCAAGCGCGAACAGGCGGTTGACGGCTCCTGGTTCGGACGCTGGGGCGTGAACTACATCTACGGAACCATGCAGGTGCTGCGCGGGCTGGAGGCGGTCGGCGTGGATTATCACGAAACCTACGTGCTGCAGGCCGTGGAGTGGCTGCGCATGATGCAGAATCCGGATGGCGGATGGGGCGAGACTTGCGGCTCATATGACGATGCCAACACCAAGGGAGTTGGTCCGAGCACGCCTTCGCAGACCGCGTGGGCGGTGATGGGTTTGCTGGCCGCCAATGACACGCGCAATGATTCGCTGCAGCACGGTATCGCCTATCTGCTGAAGACGCAGCGCCGCGATGGCGCATGGGATGAAGCTTTGTACACCGGCACGGGGTTTCCGCGAGTGTTTTACCTGATGTACTACATGTACCGGCAGTACTTCCCGCTGCTTGCACTGACCACGTACGCCAAGGTCAGTAGCCAGTAGGCAGTAGCCAGTTGTCGGTAGGCGGCAGATGATGGGTCCTCCCACGCCAGCAGAGCGCGGCTAGACATTTGTCGGGTCATGTAACGACGATCTTTTAGACACGAGTAAGGATGTTCATTGACTATACTGACCGGGAGGAGCTGCGACAATGACCATCACTCTCGACATCAAGCCTGAATTGGAGGCCGAACTGACTGCCCAGGCTGCGGCTCGCGGCATGGACGTGCCGGCCTATGCCGCCATCCTGCTGGAACAGGCGGCGCAACCGGCCGAGCAACCGAAACCCAAGAAGAGCCTGGTAGAGTTCTTCCGGGACTCGCCATTGTTCGGTGTCGAGCTAGATTTGGAACGGGACAAGGATACGGGCCGGGATATCGAGCTATGAGCGGTTTCCTGCTCGATACGAATTACATTTCTGAACTCGTCCGCATCAAACCGGAGCCGCGTGTTGTCGAGTGGGTGCTCGCCACCGATGAAAAGCTCCTCCACGTGAGTGTTCTTGCCTTCGGGGAGATTCGCAAGGGCGTGACGCTCTTGCCTGCGGGCAGGAAGCGCGATCAGTTGGAACAATGGCTGGAGGGCGACCTGTCTGCCCGATTCGCGAATCGTCTGTTGCCGATCAGTGGGGCAATTGCGGAAATCTGGGGTGTCATGGCCGGCCAAGCACAGCTCAAAGGGATCACGCTGGCCATCATCGACGGCCTTATGGCAGCAACGGCCAAACATCATGACCTTACCGTCGTCACTCGGAATGTAAAGGATTTCAGCGTGTGGGGAATCCCGGTTACCAATCCCTGGCAAAGTTGATCAACGGTCCAGGGGGCGGACAGACAACCGCGGTTCCAATTCCGCTAAGGGCAGGCGAAAGCGAGGTTCGTACATGAGTATGAGCCCGTAAGGACGGCACAAAATGGCCGTCTCTTCCGTGCCTCCGGCACTGACAACCGACAACCGACAACCGACTACTGGCTACTGAAACATGAAATGTTTCCTCACAGGCGCGACCGGATTTCTGGGAAGCCACGTTGCCCGCCAACTGCTTTCCCGAGGCGCGGAGTTGCGGTTGCTGGTGCGTCCCACCAGCCGTCTCGATAACATCGCCGGCCTCCCCGCGGAGCGCGTGGTGGGCGATCTACGCGATTCGGAATCGCTGAAGAGAGGCATGTCGGGTTGCGAGTTTGTCTTCCATGTAGCCGCGGACTACCGGCTCTGGACACGCCACGGTCAGGAGCTTTACGACTCCAACGTTGAGGGTACCCGGAACGTCCTGGCGGCGGCGAGAGATTCGGGCGTGCGGCGGGTTATTTATACCAGCAGCGTTGCCACCATGGGTTTCGGCAACAACGGCCGCCTTACNNATCAAGCCGACGCCCACGGGCCGGATCGTGGTCGATTTCCTGCGTCGCAAATTTCCGGCCTACGTGGATACGGGGCTGAATTTGGTCGATGTCGCCGATTGCGCTCAAGGACACCTGCTCGCCATGGAAAAAGCCGTGCCGGGCGAGCGCTACATTCTTGGCGGTGAGAACCTGACGTTGAAGCAGATCCTGGATAAATTGGCGGCCATCACGGGTCTGCCTTCGCCGAAGGTTAAGCTGCCCTACGCGGTGGCCTATGCCACCGGCGTGGTGGATACGGTCGTCTCCGGCAAGATGCTCAAGCGCGAACCGCGCGTGACCTTGGACTCGGTACGCATGGGGCGCAAGAAGATGTTCATCACCAGCGCGAAGGCCGAGCGCGAACTGGGCTGGAACCCGGGGCCGGTCGATGGCGCTTTGCGCCGCGCGGTGGAGTGGTTCCAGGCAAACGGCTATGCCCCGTAAGCCCATCGCTGTTGTGGTGGCGATGCGGGTGGAACTGGCGCCGCTTCTTGCCAGGATGAAGATGCAGTCGCAGCAGGTGGACGGTGTTGAGCTGTTCGAGCTGCCCGAGGCCCTGATTGCGGTTGGCGGTGTCGGCGAAAAGCGCGCTCGTCACGCCGCCGAAGTGGTGATTGAGCGCGTGCAGCCGAAGCTGCTGGTTTCTGCGGGCATGGCGGGCGCCATCTCGCCGCAGCTGAAGGCAGGCGACGTTGGCCGGATTCGCGAGGTGGTCGATGTCGCTACCGGCGTCCGCTACCCGACGCGTGGAGGCGAATGGTTGCTGGCGAGCTCGCAAGCCGTAAATGATGTCGCAGAGAAACGGATCTTGCTAATGAAATACGGAGCCGACGTGGTGGATATGGAGGGCGCGGCAGTAGCGCAGTTCGCCAAAGAACGAGGCCTGGAGTTTGCTGCCGTGAAGGCCATTTCCGATGAGGCTGCCTTCTCGATGCCGCCCATGAATCGATTTATTGACGGCAATGGAAGGTTTGACACGCGACAGTTCCTGGTCTATATCGCGTTTCACCCGAAGTGGTGGGCCACGCTGGGAAGGATGAGGAAAAACAGCAAGATCGCATCTGCGAACCTGTGCCGGGCGTTGCAACATCTAATTGAAAGCAGTAGCCAGTGGTCAACTGGCAACTGAGAGTTCTTGGAACTGCCCCGCCCTAGCCAAGGTCAGGCTAGAACGGAGCACCCGGCGACTGACAACTGGCAACTGGCTACTGGCAACTGATTTCTGACATGTCGAGCGCAACCCAACTCGGTAGTTCCGTCGGTCAGCAGGCCATCCCCGCCACCATGCAGGCGGCGGTTTATCGCGGCGTGAACGACGTTCGGCTGGAAACCGTCCCGGTTCCGAAGATCGGCCCAGGAGAAATCCTGGTCCGGGTCCACACCTGCGGCATCTGCGGCACCGATCTGAAGAAGATTGCCACCGGTTCGCATTCTGCTCCCCGCATCTTTGGCCATGAAACTACGGGAGTGGTTGCTGCCCTCGGCGACGATGTTGCCGGCTACGAACTCGGCGACCGCGTGATGGTGTTTCACCACATCCCCTGCGGCGAATGCTTCTACTGCCGGCACAAGGTGTTCGCCCAATGTCCGACGTACAAGGAAGTTGGCGCGACCGCAGGCTACGAGCCCAGCGGAGGCGGATTTGCCGAGTATGTACGGGTGATGGAGTGGAT
>PLBW01000024.1 GCA_003135475.1 Acidobacteriaceae bacterium | reverse complement strand
ATCGAGGCGTACACTTCGGCGACGGCGTCCATCAGCGCCGCCAGGCGCTCCTCTTTCGTGCCCTGGTTGCCCAGAAAGAGGCTCTTGTATTTGCCGGAGAACGCCGATCCGGCGCGGT
Organism: Acidobacteriaceae bacterium; assembly: GCA_003135475.1. Classification (GTDB taxonomy): domain Bacteria; phylum Acidobacteriota; class Terriglobia; order Terriglobales; family Acidobacteriaceae; genus Bog-257. Next base: position 4,874 of record PLBW01000024.1, on the reverse strand, counting down.
CTTCCAGAAGACTCGAGCTGCGAACAATCAAAGGACGCTCGCCCAGTTCATCCAGAGCCAGCGCAAGTCCCTTGGCTAGTTCTGAGGGAAATGAGGAACTCTTGAAGAGCGCGACCAGGTGCGGGTATTCCTGCCGTACCTGGTCAATCTCCATGTACTTCCAATTGAGTACATCCTCCAGTTCATTGTGGTGGACGAAGTTGAGAATCCAATCCGAGGTGATGTACCAAGTTCGGGGCACCTTCACCTGACGCAGCTCCCCGCTGGCCTCTGGAGCCTTCTCGATGATCTTCTTGGCCAGGAACAGCCCGGCGCTTTTGCCTCCAAGCTTCCCGTGACAGCCAAGCGGGAAGATGATCCTTCCCAGCAGATCGTAAAAGTCCTTGATTTCGATGAAGTTCTTGGCGATGTTGATGAACTCCAGGTTCTCGGAGAAAAACCGGCGGATGAGCGACACCCGCAGGCCCCTTTGCGTTGAAAGCGAAAGCTCGCTCTCTTCGATCGCTGCGTGCTGGTAGCGTTCGATCGCTTCTATGACTACTCCCAGTGATGAGGCCATGTTCTCCAAGGTCCGCACCAGGAAGCTGGACTTCTCCTCCTTGATCCACGTCGTGACACAGCTCAGGATCTCGGCTTCACTCAGGTGCTGACTGGCGATGCGAAACGCTTCCGTAGTGAGGTCAACAAACCCGGCCGAAACGTCGCGGCGCAGAGGTCGATTTTCGTCGCCGGGAATCGCAGCATCGGCCAGGGTCGGAACGCCGCCACGCTGCAACAGTTCCTTGGCTTCCTGCACTCCACCCCAGCTCAAGTGATTGATCAGCTTGCGCGAAATTCGCCGCAGCAGAACCGGGTCGGTGTCCCGTAAAAACTCAAGAACAACCCGCCATTCACCTTTATCGCTCGCCAGACCGCCGGCTGCCGCGGACAGTCCCTCAAAAGCGGTTTTCAGTCGCCGTTGCATTACATGGTTGGCAGTGCGTTCGGCGATGGTTTCGATCAGCTTCCGCTCCTCCTTGAGGAAGGGGCCCTCGTCCGACTTGGGCATCTGTGTCCGGTACGAAACTTCCACGCTGCCGACGGTCTCGCCTTGGACGACGATGTTCGCGCCCTGCACCCAGGGCGTGGGGACAAAATCCGGCGGCTGGATTACCTGATCTTCGAAGAGGATTCGCGCCTGGCAGTCGTGCGGGTACTGCCAACCTGGCGGTAGAACATCGATCATCCCGCGGAAGATTTCTTCCAGCGAGAGGTCCGGCCGATTGAGGAGCTCATCCACTTTGTAGAGACAGTTCAATTCCTTGGCGCGCTCCTGCAACTCGCGAAGGATTACCCCGACTTGGGATTCGTCTCGGATCATTTTTCCTTCTCATCCGCTTGCGTTCGTCCGACTGACAGCACAACGCCGCGCCTGGAGCGGCCATCAACGCGCACCGTCAGTGTACCGGTAGGGTGCACGTGGCGAACAAATTCAGTTTCTTGCACGATCGGCTGGCGGTTCAACCAGTCCCAATCGATGGCAAAGCGTCCGTCGTGCCGCACCATGAAGTAGCTAGTGCGAAAGCTCGATAAATTATGGAAGAAATGCGAACCTTGACTGAGCTCCACGTTCATCTCCGGCAGCGTAGCTTCAACGATGGCCCGCGCTCCTGATATCTGACTCCAGACCACTGGAATGCCCAGTGAGGGATGAGAGCTGCCCCAGCGGCCAAAACCAATCAGCAGGAATGGCCGGTGTTGTTCCGAGAGCTGCTGATTGATCAGATCCAATTGCTGCGCGATCACGGGTGTTTGCATCGGCGAGAAGTGTTCCGGCCGGACAAAGACGATGTCATGAATATTGTCGGCAATACCGTTGCCCATCACCGCGTCGGACGCCAGGATCGCATTCGGATCGGAGAGATCCTCGACGCTAACGTTCACGATCTGCTCTGATACGACCATGGGACGGACCTGAAGAAATCCCAGTCGCGCCCGGGTTGGTTCATTTCGACTTTCCTGGATGGTCACTGCGAATTCAATCTCGACGTTGGCGCCGAGTGCGTTTTCCGCCGTCTTGAGCAGGGCATTGATCAGATGGTTGATCGGGAATTGCTCCAACACCAGTAGGGGAGCGAAGTCCAGAATTCGGGGACCATGCGCGCCCAAGCCGGGAACTACCCGATCGCGCGCCGGGTCAAACGTCGACGCCAGAAAGCGGAGCACATCGTCAGCCTCGGCCTCCTTCAAACCCGCTGTCACCAGGTACTCAGTCTCGCTGACGGGATCGTACGCGGGCGGCTTGCCCATGTTGACCGCCCAGAACTCTGTCTGCGTGCCGCGGAGCATTTCCTGCACCGAGCCAAACGGTGGCGGCTTTTTCGGGTAAGCCGGCGAGAATGTCCAGGACACTCCGCCGTCAACAATCGTCTTACCAAGACCCAAGGCCAGGCTAACCACACCTTCCTCAGGAAGAGCTGGTCCTGTCGGATAAAAGTTGTAGGAGCGCGCCACCCCAGACAAATCGGGATAAAAGCGATCGCCATGCCGCCTGCCAACCACTTCCTGCATAATGACGGCCATCTTCTCTTCGCTTGGATCGCGACCGGTTGTCTTGATGTAGTCTCGTGCTTCCCGGAAGTACGTGGAAGCGTAAACAAACTTGATGGCTTCAGTCAGCCGCCGGAAACGGGTGTCGGAATCAAACTGGTTGTTCGGGATCATCTTGGTCCCGTAAACGCCAGCGAACGGCCGATTGAGGGCATCTTCCAGCAAGCTGGACGATCGGATTGCCAAAGGAGTCTTGACTTGCTCGATCAGGGCGCGGAGATCACCTAACAGCTCTACCGGAAGATCAGCCTGTTGAAAGGCACGTCCGATGTGGTCGTCGGGTAACTCCTCGACGCGCAATTCCCCGAGACGGTTGCGCGCGATGAATTCGTCGAAGCAGTCCGTCGCGATGACGGCCATGGTGGGGATGTTGACGTCAAGATCCGAGAAGGCAGAGGCATCGATCGTTTCTGCCAGCAGATCCTTGGCGAAGGCCAATCCGCTGGCTTTCCCTCCCAAGGCTCCCCTTCCGATCCGCGTGAAGCGAAAGGTGCCTTCCCAGAAATGCCGGTCGAACGCGGGAAGGTCCGCAATCACAGTTTTAAGATCGGTCATTGCTGCCTCCGGCGCCATCATAGCCGACGCGGCGCGCCGCATCATCGAAAGGGCACGGTCGCGGGCGGCCGAAGCGCTACACCCAGCCGCGGCCGTGGCAGGCTTTGGCCACTCGGCCGATGGCAATGGCGTAGGCCGCATCCCGCATGGACAGCTTCTCACGGCGGGAGAGTTCCGAAACCGCGAAGTATGCCGAGGTCATCTTGACGTCGAGCTTTCCCAGGACCTCGTCCTTCTCCCAGAAGTAGTTCATGTTGCTCTGCACCTGCTCGAAATAGCTGCAGGTTACGCCGCCGGCATTGGCCAGGAAGTCCGGAATCAGCACGATGCCGCGTTCCTTGATCTGAACATCGGCCTCCGGGGTTGTCGGACCGTTGGCGCCCTCCACGATGATCCGAACTCGGGGGCTGATTTTGGCAACGTTATCGCCGGTGATCTGGTTCTCCATCGCTGCCGGAATCAGGATCTCGACACCCTGCTCAAGCCATGCCTCTCCGGGCAGTAGTTCGTAGCTCAGGCCTTTCGCTTTCTGCTTGTCGATTCCACCGAAACGGTCGGTAATCGACAGAAGCTGATTGAGATCGATTCCATCAAGCTTGCGGTAGGTGTAGGCGCACTGGTCTCCCTGGTCCCAACAGGAGACGGCAATCACTCGCCCTCCCAGCCGCTGGTAAAGTTCGATCGCGTACTGGGCCACGTTGCCAAATCCCTGCACGCTGGCCATGGTGTTTTCCGGGTGAATACCCAATTCCTTAAGAGCTTCTCGCAGGGTGAACACGACGCCGTAGCCTGTTGCCTCGGTCCGGCCGAGCGAGCCGCCCATGCCCACTGGCTTGCCAGTTATGAAACCGGGATAACGGCCGCCATGGATCTGTTCGAATTCGTCGAGTATCCAGAGCATGTGTTGAGCGTTGGTCATAACATCCGGCGCCGGTACATCGGAAAGCGGACCCACGTTCTTCGCCACCTGACGTACCCAGCCGCGGCAAATCAGCTCCTGCTCACGCAAACTGAGGTTGTGGGGATCGCAAATGACCCCACCCTTAGCTCCGCCCAGCGGAATATCCACCACGGCGCACTTCCATGTCATCCACATCGATAGCGCCCGGACCGTGTCAATGGTCTCCTGCGGATGGAACCGGATGCCACCCTTCCCCGGCCCACGCGCGTCGTTGTGCTGCACACGAAAACCGCGGAAGACTTTTACTGAGCCGTCGTCCATTCGCACCGGGATCGCAAAATGGAACTCCCGCAATGGGTAGCGCAGGAGGTCCCGGGTGGCCGGATCCAAGCCGAGGTATTCGGCTACCTTATCGAACTGCTCTTGTGCGATCTGAAATGAATTGAATGCTTTAGTCGACTTCTTCGGGAGTTGCCCGGGTACCGATTGACGTACTTCTGTACCTGCTTCGATCGGCTCACTCACTACGCTCTCCGGCATGATCTTCTCCTCACGTTCTTGATAGGAATCCAACCTTCTATGTTCTATGAAAGTCGTCCTGTGGCACAGTGATCGTCCGCACAGGAGAGGGTGATCGGCGCACCTATCGCAGGCTACCGGAACCAGTGGGGTGGTCTTCTACCTAGTCAATTAGTGTGAGCCATCTGAAGCGAAATCGGTGACCGGACTACCGTTCTCCGCACCGGTCGTAAGACCTGGACAGGGCGAGCGTGAGATGACTTGGATGTGTTGCAGCTTTCAGGGCGGCTGGCTGGTGACGTGAAAGAAT
>PLBW01000188.1 GCA_003135475.1 Acidobacteriaceae bacterium | reverse complement strand
TCTAGTTTCTAGTTTCTAGTTTCAAGTGTGAAAACAGTTTCAAGTTTCACGTTTCTAGTTTCAAGCCTGAAAACCTCCAGCAAATATCGCCCTCTGAGCACGAACAAGCAGCGTGCGATAAATCTGCGCTCCTTCCAAATCGACAGCTACTGGCGCACCTTTGATGACTCGAAACTTGAAACTCGAAACTGGAAACTGGAAACTCCTATAATCAAGTCCATGCCATCATTTCCTCCTGTTGACGAGCAGCTCGCCTACTTGCGCAAGGGCGCGGCGGAGATCATTCGCGAGAGCGACCTGCGCGAGCGCATCGAGAAATCTCGCGCCACCGGCAAGCCCATGCGGGTGAAGGCGGGCTTCGATCCGACCGCGCCCGACCTGCACTTGGGCCACACTGTGCTGATGCGCAAGCTGAAGCACTTTCAGGACATGGGCCACACCATCATCTTTCTCATCGGCGATTTCACCGGTCTCATCGGCGATCCCACAGGGCGCTCGGCCACGCGGCCGCCACTTTTGCGCGAGCAGATCGACCAGAACGCCGAGACCTACAAGGCGCAAGTCTTTAAGATCCTCGACCGCGACAAGACTGAGGTGCGCTTCAACAGCGAGTGGCTGAGCACGCTCGGCTTCGAAGGCTTCATCCGGCTGGCGGCCAAATTCACGGTCTCGCAGATGCTGGAGCGCGAAGACTTTCACAAGCGCTTCGACGAGGAGAAGCCCATCGCCATGCACGAGCTGCTCTATCCCATCGCGCAGGGCTACGACTCGGTGGCGCTCGCGGCCGACGTCGAACTCGGCGGCACCGACCAGAAGTTCAATCTGCTGATGGGCCGCGAGCTGCAACGCCATTACGGACAGCCGCCACAGATCGTGTTGACCACGCCGCTGCTGGAAGGCACCGACGGCGTGCAGAAGATGTCGAAGTCGTACGGCAATTACATCGGCATCACCGAAGCGCCACAGGAAATGTTTGGCAAGGTGATGTCCATTTCCGACGAGTTGATGTGGCGCTATTACGAGCTGGTCACCGACGTGAGCCTGGCCGAGATTGAGCGCATGAAGCAGCAGGTTGCGAGCGGCGAGGCGCATCCCATGCAGCTGAAGCAGCAACTGGGCAAGCGCATCGTCGCCGACTTCCACTCGCGTGAGGCGGCTGAGCAGGCCGCGCAAGACTGGTCGCGCATGTTTCAGAAGGACGAGGCGCCCGAGGATTTGCCGGTGATCTCGGTGCGCTTCGAAGAGGTCGCCGCGCCCAATGCGTCAACTACTGACGGCCATCTGCAGGTGAAGCTCGACAAACTGCTGGCGCGCACTGGCTTGGCGACGTCCGTTACTGACGGCCTGCGCAAAGTGAAACAGGGCGCAGTGAGGGTGGACGGCGAACTCACGACGGAGTTGGTCGTCGACGTAAAACTGGGGGCTGAGTTCACGTTGCGCGCGGGGAAGAAAATGGTGAAGGTCAGCGTGCAGGGGTGAGTCGGGAAAACAGCTCATACGAACGAAAACTACTTAAGGTTTATACGGCGGGGAGTGCGGTTCCTGACCACATGTGCAGACCTCCAGATCGGATGCCAAAACCTCAACAAAAGCGCCGCAGCGCGGGCAAATTAGGTGTAGTTTTGCAGGCCCTCGGGCATATCGATCCACCAGCAGTTCAGTGAAAAACTTTACTTCGTCTTCGTTGCCCGGTGTGACGTGAAAAGGTCTTAAACAGCCGAGGTTGTCACAGTAAGTCAGTAACATACCTTCCGGGATTTTCCAGTCGTTTGACGAGGCGCCCATTTTCTTACCCCGAGCTAGAATGTTCTCATGTGCGACGATCTGGCGCTAGACAAATCGAAGTTCGGCTGACCTGTCTTGTCCGGCGTGCCTGACGTAATAAAGCAAGGACCCACCATTGTAGACCCCCGTCTCAATGTCTCTTGGAGCCGGACCAGGTCCTCCGGCAGCTGGAGAATCGGCTGTCCCATCCATGTAAAAGCCAGGAAATAGCCCTAACTCCAACCTGTGCGCACCCATTGCCGGGAAAGCAGCTCAAAAGCAGCCTCCGTGCATAAAGATTGCGTAACGGAGTTGCTTTCGTCTTCGCCGACTGTCGTTAAGGTCTGCCGTTCCGTATCGATTATGTATTTCATATTCAGTCAGGGATTGCCGGGCGCGCGACGGGCCCGAGTTCACACGCCGACGGGTCCGGCGCCCGGCGCCTCGCCTACGATCTCCACGCTGGAGGTGATTGGGAACGCTGGAATCAGCGAGCGATACACCGGACAGCGTTGCGCATACACACCATGCACCCGCTCCACGGCCTCGCGCACGGCGGCGGGATCGTCAGCCCGCAGATTGTGGGTTACATGCACGCGCTTGATGAGCAGCACACCACCGTCGTCCTCGACTTCACCGCGAACTTCGCAACTGAGGCGGCCTTCTTTGGCGTTGATTTTGCGCGCATCCAGCGCGCCGGCAAAGGTGCCAAGCATTCAACCGCCGAGGGCGGCGATGACGTAGTCGATGGTGGCGGCGTGGGGTTCGGGCAGCCGGCTCTCGTCGATGCCGTAATGTTTGGCGATCCCGCCGTGGACGCTGAACAGCACAGGCTGCGGTTCTCCGGGCAGGTAGGCGCGGCGCAGCGGGCCCTTGATGCGCTCGATCCGCACGTTGGATGTGTAGGCGACTTCGGACATGGGTGCCTCCGGTATGCAAAGACATTCTACGCGGATGCGCGAGGATTACGCGGAGCGGATGCCCCTTCGGATTTTCAATATGTCGAGCGGTGGGGCGCGCCACCCTCCTCCCAAATCCTAACGTCCCTCTGTAGTCGTGATCTCGCCTGAGCGCATGGCCTGTTTGAGGCGAAGCCTCTCCTGTGCCAACTGCGCCTTCGACATCACATCCGGCCGGGATTCCAGTTCCTTGACTTTTCGCTGGAGTTGCTCCAAGTCACGCTCCCCATGCCGCTTTCGCAATGACCGGATCGAGCTCTCCAGCAACTCGGGCGTCAGTTCTTCGTGCTCATCCATGAGCACGGTGGCCAGCAGGCTGCGGGCGTCTTCTTCCAGCGGAAGCGACATCGGATCGATTCCCTGCTCCTGTCCCACCAGGAGGGCATCGATGAGAGCCTCTGCCGCCGAACCGGCATGCAATCGCTCGCGGCTCAGGGCAAAATGTGCCTGACGCGCGGGCTCGAAGTCGAGGTCCTGACCTTCGCGCTCGCTTACCGCACTGTGAGACAGCTCCTGGCTTGCCAGCGCTCGAATCAAAACTCGCTCGGCATCCATCAGGGCGGTGGCAGCGGGAGCGTTCACCCGCGACGCCGAACGCGAGCCCGCGGCGTGGCGCAGTTCCTGGCGCAACACCGCGGACTCGATTCCCAGCCGATGCGAGATCTCGTTGGCCCACTCGTCGCGCACGATGCGGCTGGGCACGCGCTGAATGTGCGGCAGCAGGTAATTCAAGGCCTTCACTTTGCCTTCGGGAGTGCGAGCGGGAAACAACGATCGCGAGCGCTCGATCAGGTAATCGAAATATTTCTGCGAGTGGGAAACCGCCTCGCCATACGCTGGCGCTCCCTTGCGCCGAATGAACAGGTCAGGATCGAAGCCGGCCTCCAGGGTCAGCACCTTGATCTGGAACTCTTCGCTCACCAGCAGCGCCAGCGAACGCTCAGCCGCCGCCGCACCCGCAGTGTCGGGATCGAAGTTCACCACGATGTTCTTGCTGAATCGTCCCAGCAGCCGGGCTTGCAACTCGGTGAAGGCCGTCCCCGAGCTGGCGATCACGTTGCGAAATCCCGCCGTGTACACCGAGATGCAATCCATCTGGCCTTCCACCAGTATGGCGTATTCCAGCTTGCGGATCGGCTCCTTGGCTTTGTCGAGATTGAACAGCACTCGCGATTTCGAGTAGATCGGCGTCTCCGGCGAGTTCAGGTACTTGGGGCCCGACTTCTCGTCGCTCGCCAGCGTGCGGCCGGTAAAGGCGATCACCTTGCCGGATTCGTTGGTAATGGGAAACATCACCCGGTTGCGAAATTTGGAATAAGCAGTAGCCAGTAGCCAGTTGTCAGTTGTCGGTGCAACAGTTGCGTCGGAGCCTTCCGGCAACTGACTACTGGTGACTGACGACTGACCTTTGTCTTTCCAGGAGAACAGGCCCGACTCGCGCAGCAATGCTTCGTCATATTGTCCGCGCAGGGTATCGCGCAGCATGAAGCCTGAATCGGGCGCGTACCCCATACGAAACTCGGCAATGATCTCAGGACTGATTCCGCGCGAAGCCAGATACTCGCGCGCGTGGGCGGCCTCGGGCCGGCGCAATTGTTCCTGGAAAAACTTGCAGGCACGCTCGTGGATTTCGATCAGTCCGACCCGCATGCCCGCCTGGCGCTCCTCCTCAGGCGAGGAGTAGCTCATCTTGGGCAGTGGGATCTTGAGTTTTTCGGCGATCAGACGGACCGATTCCGGGAAGGTGATGTTCTCAATCTTCTGCACGAAACTGAAGACGTCGCCCGAGGCTCCGCAGCCGAAGCAGTGGAAGAACTGTCGCGTGGCATGCACCGAGAACGACGGCGTTTTTTCCTGATGAAAGGGGCACAGCCCTTGGAAGTTTTGCGCTCCGCTTTTGCGCAGCGTCATGTACTCGCCCACGATGCGGACGATGTCGGCCTGCTGCTTGACGGTGTATGCAAAATCCCCGGGATTGGCCATGCTGTACTAGTGTGCCGGAAACGGGAGGAAGATTCAGCCGGAATCGGGTGGTGACTGTGAATACCCTGTGGATTTCCCCCGAAACAGGTGGAAGCCGGTGGATCACTCGCCCGCACTGGCTTCGCCCATCAGCATGATCGGCGAGGTCGGCTTGTCGGAGCCTTCTTCGTTCTCCACGGTGATGGCGAAGGCCTTCGCCTCAATTCCAGCAGGCATCTGCTTCCGCCGCTCTCGCATTTCGTGCAATATCTCCTCACGCGCGCTCTCCGATAAAACACTGCGAATGGCCGGGAAGATCACCTCTTCTTCCATCTGCAGGTGCGCGCGGAATATTTCCTCCAGCGCTTTCGTGATGGAGCACATCTCGCCGCCAACTTCAGCCAGGGTGTCGGGATTGTTTCTTGCCAACACCAGCAAGGGCAGCAGCCGCTCGATCAACTCATCGATCGCCTGATGCTGCTCGCCCATGACCAGCAGAGCGTGGCGTACCGGCTCGCCGGCAACGGCGCGCAGACGAGGCTGGAGTGTCTGGTCCTCATCGGCCTCGTGCAACGGCAGGGAGACGCTGTAGTAACGGTGAACGGCCGCCACAGCCTGTTCGATCTCTTCGGTAGTTGCGCCGTACGCATGCGCCAGCTTGATGGCTACGGCGGTGAAGTGACGAATGCGCTGATGGCAACCGATCAGCAAATCGACGGCGTCTTCGGAGGACTTCGGGTGCGAGGAACTAAGCGACGTAATCTGATTCAACATGTGACTCTATTATCGCGCAGAAAGAAAAGACAGGGGCTAGGGATTACGGGCTGGGATAAGGCGGTGCAACGAAAAGCGACAAGCGTAAAGCGTGGGGCGAAGAGCAATCACTGAATCATTGAGAACTAACCCCTAGTCCCTGACCCCTAGCCCCTGGCCCCTGGCCCCTGGTCATTTCTCGAACTTCATTTCCACGGTCACCTGCACCGGCACGGCGTGTCCATTCTTCTCGGCGGGACGAAACTTCCATTTCTTCACCGTATTCACGGCGCTAGCCTCGAAAGCAGGTTCGTCGCTGCGAAGCACGCGCACCGCCTCAACGCGTCCTTTAGCGTTGATACCCACCAGCATGACGACCGTGCCGCGCTGCTCTGCATCGGGAGGCAAATCAGGGAACTTCGGGTCGGGCGCATCTGTCGCTTTCGGCGGCTTCATGCCCTTGGTGATGCGCTGAAATTGCGAGAAAGTCTGGTCCTCGGCAAAATCGGCGGGTGAAGTCGAGAGAGTGGATGAGGATTCCGGGCGCGCATGGCCGGTCTGCGCCCGAGCTGTGGCAGTAAGAAATGACAGAAAGATCGACAGAGCGATCAACGTGAGAATGCGCATCAAGTTCCCTGAGTCGTGCAAAAGGTATGGCTATCTTAAATGGGAGCAACCCGAATCGAAAGGTGCACTGGAAGTGTTTTGAACTCCGGTAGGGAATAGTGCCTCCGTGCAGGTGGTGAAGCGATTCTGCGCGGCATACTGTAAACTTAAACTATCGGTTCCGAAGCCCTCCGTTTGCCTCGTCGCACGCGGTTTTCCCCAACAGGAAGGACATTAGGTTTTGAGCAAGAGTCTTCGCAACATCGCCATCATCGCGCACGTGGACCACGGAAAGACCACCCTGGTTGACGCCATGCTGAACCAGAGCGGTACCTTCCGCGCCAACGAGACCCACGTCGAGCGCGTGATGGACTCCAACGAGTTGGAGCGCGAGCGCGGCATCACCATTCTGGCCAAAAACACGGCCATTTTCTACCATGACATAAAAATCAACATCGTGGACACGCCCGGCCACAGCGATTTCGGCGGCGAAGTGGAGCGCGCGCTGAAGATGGTGGACGGTGTGATGCTGCTGGTGGATGCCAGCGAAGGCCCGCTGCCGCAGACGCGCTATGTCTTGAGTAAAGCGCTGGAAGCCAAGCTGCCGCCGATCCTGGTGATCAACAAGATTGACCGTCCCGACGCGCGCCCGCAAGAAGTGCTCAACGAGGTGTACGACCTGTTCATTGACCTGGACGCCGCGGAAGATCAGTTGGATTTTCCCGTGCTTTACACCAATGCCAGAGTGGGGACGGCATCGACCGACGTGAATCAACCCGGCGAGAATCTTCGCCCGCTGTTCGACGCCATCGTTGACACCATTCCCCTGCCGACGGGCGACGCCGATGGGCCGCTGCAGGTACTGGTCGCCAATCTCGACTACAGCGACTATCTTGGCCGGCTGGCAATTGCGCGCGTCTTCAACGGGACGCTGCGCACCGGCGAAGACGTTGCCATCGCCAAGCGCGACGGATCGATGGAGAAGATCAAGATCACCAAGCTGTTCTCGTTTTCGGGTCTGAAGCGGACGGACATCGTCGCCACCGAATTGGGCGACATTGTTGCGGTCGCCGGGGTGACCGGCATCAACATCGGCGAGACCATCACGGACATCGAGAATCCTGCGCCGTTGCCAGTGACGACCATCGACGAGCCGACCATCGCGATCCAGTTCATGGTGAACACTTCGCCGTTCGCCGGGCGCGAAGGACAGTACGTTACCTCGCGCAATCTGCGCGAGCGCCTGGAAAAAGAGTTGCTGACCAATGTTTCCCTGCGGGTGGAGGACTCCGACAGCACGGATTCGTTCAAGGTGATGGGCCGTGGCGAGTTGCAACTGGCGATTCTAATCGAGATGATGCGGCGTGAAGGCTTCGAGCTGGCGGTGGGCAAGCCCGAAATCGTGACCAAACACGTTGACGGCAAGCTGATGGAGCCGGTGGAGCGGCTGACCATTGATGTTCCCGAATCGTTCGTCGGCGTGGTGATCGAGAAGCTAGGAGCGCGCAAGGCGCAGATGCAGAAGATGCACAACCACGGATATGGCCGCGTGCGCATGGAATTTGCCATCCCCAGCCGCGGACTGATTGGCCTGCGCAGCGAGTTGCTGACCGACACGCGTGGCACCATCGTGATGAACTCCCTCTTCGACGGCTACACCGAGTGGCAGGGCGATATCCCGCATCGCGTGACCGGCGCGCTGGTCGCCGACCGCGGCGGGCACACCACCGCATACGCGCTGTGGGGCCTGCAGGAACGCGGCGAAATGTTTGTTGGTCCGGGAGTGGAAGTTTACGAGGGCATGGTCGTGGGCGAGAACTCGCGCGACAACGATCTGGTGGTCAACATTGTCCGTGAGAAGAAGCTGACCAACATGCGGTCTTCCACGGCGGACGACGCCATTCGCTTGGTGCCGTTCAAGAATTTGAACCTCGAGCAGGCGATCGAGTTCATTGCCGACGATGAACTGGTCGAGGTCACGCCGAAATCGTTGCGCCTGCGCAAGAAAATTCTTCAGGAGAACCGGCGTCCGCGGCGCAACGCCCAGCCCGCTGGAGTGGAAGCGTAATGACGTCCGCAAAACGCTAATGGCTCGGTTTCGCTGCCGGATACTGCTGAAACATTTTTTCAACAGCGGTATTGACCTGTTGCAGTAGTTTCTCTTTCTTGTCACTGAGCTTGCCGGTCGCCATGCCGCGCCACGCCAGCTTCTTCTGGCTGGCGTCGATAACGTCCACCACAAGCTGGCCTTTGTGGACGGTGACCGCAGTTGTTCCCCCCGGCATGGAGCCCCACATCACGAAACCCGAGTCAAATGAGGGAATACCGCCCATGCCGCTATAAAGCGGATTGGAGTAGCTGACGCTCATCTCCGAATCAACGGAACCATATATCTGGATGAAAACGTCAGGATTGCTCTCGACTCTGCGCAGTCCTCGTTTGGTCAGCTCCTCCTCGATTGCGCCGGCGATAACGAGGGCCAGCGTCGGACGGGATACCGCGTCATGATGGCCCCAGGCGAAGGTCTTGAGTTTAGAAAAGTCGAAGCTTTTGTCGTATTCGACCTTGATTTTCTGGGCCTGCGCGCCGAGGCTTAGAATGCAGATCAACAAGAACAATTGCGCGAACCGCGACCTAACGTGACCTGGGGTGGTCGATGACTTCATAGCGCTCCTTCTGAATTCTGTAAGCCGCTTACAGTTGCGGAAGAGGTATTAGATCACATGAGCATTGTGGGTATGACTGCGTGGCGATGACATGACGTTTCAGTTCCGCATTGACACCTACTCGTACCGCAGGGCCTCGACGGGATCAAGCCGCGAGGCTTTCACCGCAGGGTAGATTCCGAAGAACAGACCGACGCTCATCGCCATCAGCACCGCGGCAACTACGGCCCAGATGGGGACCGAAGTGGGCATCGAAGGGAAGATCAGCGGCAGGGAGGCAGACGCAGCCACTCCCAGCAAGACCCCCAGAAGCCCGCCAAGTCCGGTCAGCACCACAGCTTCGGTCAGGAACTGACGGATTACATCGCCCCGCCGCGCGCCAATGGCTTTACGTATTCCGATCTCGTGGGTGCGTTCGGTTACTGACATCAGCATGATGTTCATCACGCCAACGCCGCCGACCAGCAAGCCAATCGAGCTGATGACGATGGCCATTAGCGCTACCGTACTCATGATCTGGCGAAAATTGTCAGCGATGGCCTCGGCGCTGCTTAAGCCGAAGTTGTCCGGCTTGTCATAGGGAACGTTGCGCCGCCGTCGCAGCAGGCCGCGGACCTCGTCTTCCGCTTCATCCTTGAAGCCGGGATAGGCCTCGGCGCCGATGAAGTGCTCGTCGGCTGCAGGGTAATGTTTGTGATAGGCGTTGTACGGAACCTTGACCACGCGGTCGGCGGTCTCATCCTTGAAGAGTTGGCCCTTGCGCTTCTCCAGCACGCCGATCACCTGATAGGCGACGCCGTCCACCAAAATGGTTTTGCCGAGGCCATCGTGCGCCGGGAAAAAGTTCCTGTCGATTTCGTCGCCGATGACCGCGACATCCATGCTGTGGGAGTCTTCAAACTCGGTAAAGAAGCGGCCTTGCACCACGTGCGCGTTGTACACGTCAGGGTAGGAACTGGTGGCGCCGCTGTAATCGAGGTTGGAGATTTCCTTGGAGCCGAAGCGCGCGACTTGTAAAGCTCCCGGCCCTTCCCGTTGGTCGGGATTGATGCGGGGAAACAGTTCCGCGGTCACGTACTTGACGTGCGGGCACTCGTCCTGGATGGCCTTGGCGTCTTCCAGGGTCAGGGGCTTGCGCATGCGCTGTTCCGCGTTCATGCGTCCGAAAGAAATGCCAATGTCCCAGCGGAAAATGAACAGCGTGTTGGTGCCGTAATCGTCGAGGTAGCCTTCCACGTCACGGCTGACGCCCACCAGAATGGAAGCGACGAAGATCATGGCGGCGACGCCAATCACCACGCCCAGCACGGTCAGGAAGGAACGAGTCTTGTGCTCGCGCACCGTCTGCAACGCCATCCGCGAGTTTTCACCAAAGTGCAGCATAAAAAATCAGTGGTTCGTGACTAGTGGTTAGTGGATAGTGCATCGACATTGCCTCTGTCACCTCATCCCCTCGCAGTGCCAGCCCAATAGCGAATAAACGTGTTCGTCGCATTGACTTCGCTAGCCACTAACCACTAGCCACTTAGTTTTCGTACCGCAACGCCTCGATCGGGTCCAACCGCGCCGCCTTGCGCGCCGGATAGACGCCAAAGAATATTCCCACCGTTGACGAGATCGCGATCGCCAGGACCACGGCAGAAATGGGCACCTCCATCGGTACCGGGGTTGTGCTGCGCACGATGACCGACAGAATCCAGGCGATCAGCACGCCCATGGCTCCGCCGACCATCGCCATTACCGTGGACTCGACCAGAAACTGCATCAGAATGTCGCGCTTCTTCGCCCCCAGCGACTTGCGTATGCCGATCTCCCGGGTCCGTTCGGTGACCGACGCCAGCATCACGTTCATGATCACGACTCCGCCGATCACCAGGAAAATTGAGACCAGCCCCACCATCCCGGAGGCCAGAGTGCCGGTAAGGTTTTGCCACAGGCCCATCAAGCTGTCACTGGCGAGAATGCCGAAATTGTCTTCGTCGTTGGGCGCCAGATGGCGGCGGGCGCGCATCAACACCCGGGCTTCTTCCTTGGTGCGTGCCATCCACTCCGGCCCACGGGCCTGAATGTTGACGCTGAGGGAATTGTTGCGCCCGTACATCTTCAGCCAGGTCTCGATGGGTATATAGACGAAGGTGTCTCGCGATTGGCCGAAGGTGTTGCCGATTTTCTTGGCGATACCGACCACCTGGAACTCTTCTCCATCGACGGTGACGGTTTTGCCTATGGGGTCGGTATTGGCAAAGAGTTTGTCGGCCACGTCGGCGCCGATCATGCAAACCATGGCGCGATGCTGATTGTCGCTATCGGTAATGTAGCGTCCGGTCGCGACCTCTTCTACGTCCATGTCCCCAATGTTGGCGGTCACTCCCCGGATATCAACATCCTCCAGGTTTTGCCGCTCGGCACGGACTTTTGCCGTGCGCCGCACTTCTACGCCAACGGCTTGCGCGAGCTTGAGATTGTCGTGTAGCGCCTCATAGTCTTCCCAGGTGATATCGCGATTACGGCGAGCTGCCTTCAGCAGTTCCTTGGAATCGCTAATGATGGGAAACTTGTGGACCAGAAAGACGTTCGATCCCAGGTTGGCGACGCGGCTGGCGAAATAGCCGTTCATCCCGCTGATGAGAGCGACCACCAGAATGAGCGTGGAGACCGACAGAATAATGCCCAGCAACATCAGGAACGAGCGCAGCTTGTGCGCCCGCATGGTTTGCAGCGCAATCAGCGTCGGCTCGAGAAAGAAGCTGCCGTGGCGAAGAGTGCGCTTAGAAATTGAAGAGTCCATGCACCGAACCGCTGAGTTTGGGTATTTTCACGTTCCCGCCAACCCGGACACATCCCTAAGTACGTAAAATCCCGCTAACTTGTTTCCATGGAGACAGTTTAATGCTGGAATCGTGCTGGCTGGTAGCGCCGGGAGTTTGCAACCGCGCTGCCAAGTCGCTAATTCCGACCGGCTGCGCGGAGTTGCTCTTCGCTCGCGGGCGGCACGGGGAAAGCTTCGCCTGCGCTCTCCAGCCTTCTACCTTCCGGACTAAACCTGGGCAGGCGGACCAGTCCCCACTTGTGAAGCGCGAACTGGAGAGTCGTGCCCATCACGCCCAGGCCGTAGGTCACGCTGCGGCGAAAATTGATGGAAGATGCCTCTTCAAAGTACTTGGTCGGGCAGGAAACCTCGCCGATGCGAAATCCGAAGTGCACACATTGCGCCAGCATCTGGTTGTCAAACACGAAGTCGGGGGAATTTTCCAGCAGCGGCAGCTCGGTCAAGACTTTGCGGTTGAAGGCTCGATAGCCGGTGTGATACTCGGAGAGCTTTACGCGCAGGAACAGGTTCTCGAAGGCCGTCAGAAAGCGGTTGGAGATGTACTTGTACAGCGGCATGCCGCCATGCAACGCCTGGCCTCCTATGATTCGCGAACCCAGCACCACGTCATACACGTCGTAAGCCACCATGCTCGCCAGGGCGGTGATGAGCAGCGGCGTGTACTGATAGTCCGGATGGACCATGACGACAACGTCAGCGCCGGCGGCCAGAGCTTCGCGGTAACAGGTCTGTTGGTTCCCGCCATAGCCAAGGTTGCGGTCGTGCTCGAACACCGTCAGCCCTAACCGCCGGGCCACTTCCACGGTTTTGTCTTTGCTGTAATCGTCTACCAGGATGCGGATGTCCACCAAGTCAGGTATCTCCTGGACCGTCGCTTCCAGCGTGCTCTCCGCGTTGTAGGCCGGCATGACGACCGCGACCCGTTTACCGTTGATCATCGGGGCTCTCTTAGCGCTTATCCCGCAACATCTCGTACATGATACCGCGCCCCCCGCCGTTTCCTCGCAGAAGGCCGGTGGTGGCCTCGCTGATGTCGGCTGGGGCGCTTGACTCTGCTAATCTGAAAAGCTCTCCATGCATTCTGTGCTCACCGCTGTTGCCCTGCTCTGCGCGCTGCTGGCCCTGGCTGGCGCGGCATATTTCACGATGTGCATTGCAGCGGCCCAGCGCTTCCGGCGCGACTGCTCCCGTCTTAGTCCTGTCGAAACGCCTTCCACTCCTCCGGTCAGTATCCTGAGGTCTCTAAAGGGGCTCGATCCCCACATGTACAGCGCGTTTCGCAGCCATTGTCTGCTCGATTACCCGGAATACGAAGTGTTGTTCGGGGCGAGCGATGCTAACGATCCGGCGCTGGCGCTGGTCGAGAAGCTGCGTGACGAGTTTCCGCAAGCGATGCTGCGAGTTGTGCATTGTCCGCAGGCGCTCGGCCTCAATGGCAAAGTCAGCAATCTTGCCCAGATGCTGCCGCAGGCCCGTTACGAGCACATCATCATCAACGACAGCGACATCCTGGTTCCACGCGACTATCTGCAGCGCGTGCTTGCGCCGTTGACGCGGCCGGAAGTTGGCATGGTCACGACGCTCTATCGCGGACTGGCGGGCCGAACGCTGGGCTCGAAGCTCGAGGCGCTGGGGCTCAGCACCGACTTCAGCGGGGGCGTGCTGGTGGCCCGCGTTATGGAGGGCGGCATTCGTTTCGCACTGGGAGCGACCATCGCCACCAGCAAAACCGTACTGCGCGAAATCGGCGGCGTGGAGCCGCTGGCCGACTACCTCGGTGACGATTACGAACTAGGCGCGCGTACCGCCGCCGCGGGATATCAAGTCCGCTTGGCCGATATCGTCGTCGAGACCGCGCTGCCCGATTACAGTTTTCGCGATTTCTGGGCGCACCAGTTGCGCTGGGCACGCAACGTCAGAGACCGCCGCGGGGCACAGTATTTTGGATTAATCGTGAGCTTTGGGTTGATTTGGGCTGTGCTCGCCGTGGTGGCGGCGCCTCACGCGTGGTGGACATGGCTGGCCCTTGCCGTTACTGCCGCTCTCCGCTTGACATCAGCCGTGGTGATTGGCCGGGGAGTGCTCGCGGATCCACAAGTTTTGCGAGATCTATGGCTTCTACCGCTGCGTGACCTGGTTGCGCTGGCAATTTGGTTGGTCAGCTACTTCGGAGATGAAGTGGAATGGCGCGGGATGCGCTTCAGGCTGCACCACGGAAAACTTGAACGGATTTAGGGAATCTTATTCGTGCCCGTGCGGCATACTCTCAGTAAGCAAGCTGATAGGACGCTGCTCGGGAGTAATCCTGCCTTCGTTGCCAAACTGGTAGGTTTCACCGCGCCAGAAAAATGTGTTGCCAAAGAAACTGGCGACCCAGACGCCAAATCCCAGCAGGTCGCGCAGCGGGTATAGCCAGCACAGCCACAGCGAACGGCGGTCGCGCAGGATGCCCCACCCCACCACCAGCGCCAGCAGCGTGCGATTCAGCCAGGCCATCAGGAACAGTTCGAGCCCCGCACGCAAATGATTGCTGTGGCCCAAGCCCAACAACAACGCCAGAAAGCCGAACGGAACCGCATAGGTGAGACCCGAGCCGACGTGCCCCAGCGGGCGGGAGAAGCGCGTGCTCTTCAGCCAACGCAATTGATCGCCCAGCGTCCTTCGCAGGGAGCGGCTGGCGAGCACGTGCCCTACTTTGTAATGCGACAACACGACTTCACAACCGGCCTCCGCGATGCGGTTACCGAGGACGAAGTCATCGGAATAAAAATATGCAGTCTCGCGAATGCCGCCGATAGCCTCTATCGCGTCACGCCGTACCGCCATCGCAGCGCCCAGGGCAAACTTCATGCCGTCCACCATCTCGGCCACGAGAACGCCGGAAGGCATCTCGATCGACATTCCCAGGGCGTCGAGCTGCGACCAGAAACCGTGAGCGGGAATGCCCTGGTAAAGGCAGGTCACCAGGCCGACTTTCGGATTCAGCAAGGGTGGTATTACGTTGCGCAAGAAGTCGGGGCGAACCAGAACATCGCTATCGCTGATAACTAGGAACTGGTCGGCGCAAGAAGCGATCATTTTGCTAAGGGAGTACACCTTGGCGTTCGGCCACGACGGCTCACCGGAAACAACGATTCGCGTCTGCACCTGCGGGTACTTGGCCTGCAGCCTATCGACAACGTTGAGCGCTTGGTCATCGCTGCTGCGGGCGCCAAAGACGATCGCAAAGTTCGGGTAATCCTGCCGGAAGAAACTCTCCAGGTTCTCCTCGAGCCTCGGCTCCATGCCATGAAGCGGCTTCAGGATGGTTACTCGAGGCAGATCCCGCGGCGGCACGCCCAGTATTCGCTGCCGTTGGCTCCGGCAAGTCCTCGCGTAACGGACGACCGCAAACAAGACCATGCCAAGAAAGACGGTCGAGGTCAGCGATCCCATCAGGGCGATGGACCACAGCAGTTGCCGCAACAGGTGCCACGTAAGAGCAGCGCCCGCCATCGCAAGCAAGAATGGGTTTACGGGGTGTATCAAGTGTGCTTTCTCAGGCCGCTGGGAATCCCTTTCTGAGTGTTACATGGGCCGGCGGTCCCATGGGAATGAAAACTAAACCACGGAGGCACGAAGATCACGGAGAAAATTCGATAGAAATCAAAAACTCCGTGTCCTCCGTGTCGGAGCCTGCCCTGAGCGAAGCCGAAGGGTGGTAAATGATTTTCGACGGAGCGACGCACGGGAACCAAACCCAGTTCCCTGTCCGGCTTGCTCGAACCGGTCCCGCCAGAGCATTGATTGTAACGATTGCTTGCCAGGATGTCTCAATTTGCTGGGTAAGGCTACTGTTTGTGCGGCACCATCCGATTCACGAGAATCAGCTTTCCACCGCTGCGCGCGAGCTGGTAGCTGCCGCTTTGCTTAATGAAGAGCGGCACATTGTCTGCTTCGGCCCACAGAAACACGCGCTGCGGGCCTTTCCACAGGGCCTGGAGCGATGCGTCATCCTCGAAGATGGAGGGCGCATCCGGAAACAGCGCCCCATAATACATGTTGCCTTCATCGCGTGAGTTCACGATGTGGATGGGCTGGCGCGTGTAGAAGTTTAGCGTGGAGGCGTCCTCGTAAGTCCCATTGGCCACCAGTACGTCGCCGGGCCGATACTCCTGCTCGATGGCGTCGGCAAGTTTTTTTGACGAAAGGATGGGAGAGAACATTATCAATCCCTGATGCACGGCGAAAAGTACGAGCACCATCATGATGGTCAACACCCAGTTGCCAGCCTGGGCAAAATTGCTCCTCCGGTACAACACGTTCAGTAGAGTACCCACCAACAACGCAATCGAAAATATTGCCAGTGGCGCACGGAAGAGTCCCAGCGCCCGCGGCGTGAGATCGAAAAGGTGTCCCAACGCCAGGGCGTATTCGTTCGGGTTCTTCTTGAGCAGGTCGGCGAGATCACTGTCGGCGGGCATGCTCTTGCTCTGCATCAGCAAGAACATTGCGATTGCGAAGACGACAACCGAGAGGACGAGCAGGGCCATCGACCCGATTCGCCCATTGCGCCGCAGCCGGGAAGCAGCGGGCGATTCGTCTTCCTGTTGCAGCCAGCCACCGATCAGCAAAGCCAGTCCGGGCAGTGCGGGGATGGCGTAATACTCCTGGCGCGTGGAGAAGCTGAAGAACACCAGTATCACTGTCGCCCAGATTGCGTAGAGCAGCATCGCCCGTTGTCGCCGGTTCATCCCGCTGCGCCACTCTCTCCAGCGATGCGGGACCTGTGCCAGCGACGGGATGACGAATGCCGACCAGGGAAACAGCCACACCAGCATCAGTCCCCAGAAAACGACCAGGGGGACCGTGTCGTAATCGGGTGGAACGCGCTTGCCCAGGTAGCGCAGAAACTGCTCATTGATGAAGTAGAACCAGAGGAAGCCTCGTGATTGTCCCGCAGGTGGATTCTCCAGCGTGGCTGCGATATGCCACGGCGCCGCAATGACCAGCAGAACCGCGAAGCTCGAGAGCAGCCGTATGCGCAGCAGGTGTTTGAGATTTCCGGTCAGAATCAGATACAGCCCGATAATTGCCGCCGGAAACACCACGCCGATCAGTCCCTTGGTGAGAACATTCAGGGCGGCGGTCGCCGCCAATCCCCAGCACGAAAGTCGCGAAGGAGGTTCTTCGTCCAGAGTTCGCAGGAAGAAGTCAAGACCGAGCGTGAGCCACAACGCCACCAGCAAGTCAGGAATGATGAAGCGAGTGAAGATGTAGGGCCCGATCGAAACGGCCAGCACCATTGCGGCCCAGAAACCCGCGCGTTCTCCGAGCGTCCGCTTGCCCAGCGAGTAAGTGGCCAGCAGCAGCGCCAACACGCCGAGTGCAAGCGGCAATCGGGCCGCCCAGTCCTTGGTCCCGAAAACTGTATAGCTGGCCGCCATACCCCAATACATCAGCGGCGCTTTTTCCAGGTAACGAACCCCGTCAATGTAGAGCGTGGTCCAGTCGTGGCGGACGATCAACTCGCGCGCCGCCTCAGCGTGGATCGAATCTGCGTCGTCCAGTAGCGGCGGAGAAAAAAGACCGGGAATATAAACGATGGCCCACAGCAGCACGATCCAAATCCAACGGCGTCGTGGCGAGGGCGAGTGGCGAGGGACTTCGTTCGAATCGGGGCCGGCAATTGCTGTTCGGACTTGAGGAGAGGGCATTCTTCGTTCGACAGGACCCCATTATAAAGGAGCCACCACAGCAGGAAAGGCGAAGGCAGTTTGGAGCTTTGGAGGTGTATTTTCACTTTACTGCTATATTCACCAGCCGGCCCTTCACCACCAGCACCTTCACCACTTCTTTGCCGGCAAGGGCGGCCTTGACCTTGTCGTCGGCGAGCGCGAGTTCGCGCACCTGCGCCTCCTCGGCGTCGGCGGGGACCACGATGCGGCTGCGAATCTTGCCATTCACCTGGATGGCGATTTCGACTTCCTCTTCCTTCGCCAGCGCAGCATCGTACTGCGGCCACGGCGCGCGCAGCAGGTCGGCAGTTTCGCCCAGCATCTCCCACAACTCATGCGTGAGATACGGAGCGAACGGCGCCAGCATCAGCACCAAGGATCTTTTCACCTCTGCGACATCCTCCATTGGGACATTGCCATCCGCAATATCGCTGCTCATTCCAGAAAACAGATTTGTTAGTTCCATCAGCGCAGCAATCGACGTATTGAAGTGCCAGCGGCCCTTGAAATCGTCGGAGATTCGCTTAATAGTTTTATGTAGTTCTCGCTGAAGATTGCGTGCTGCCGGCCCTCGCTTGTTCGCGACAGGCAGTTCGGGTTGATTGTTTTGTGTCGGGGTATTTTCGGTTACCAACCGGTACACCCGCGACAGAAATCGGCTGATGCCTTCCACGCCGGCGTCCTGCCAATCGAGATCGCGGTCGGGGGGCGAGGCGAACAGCGTGTACATGCGCGTCGAGTCCGCGCCGTAGCGCGCGACCATGTCGTCGGGCGACACCACGTTGCCCAGGCTCTTCGACATCTTGGCCCCGCCCTTGATCACCATGCCCTGGGTGAACAGCCGGTCCGCCGGCTCGGAATTCTTCACCAGGCCCATGTCGCGCATCACCTTGGTCCAAAAGCGCGAATAGATGAGGTGCAGGATGGCGTGTTCGACTCCGCCGATGTATTGATCGATGGGAAACCAATATCCCACAGTGTCAGAGTCGAGCGGCTTGCTGTCGAGGGACGGATCGGTGTAGCGATAAAAGTACCAGGACGAATCGACGAAGGTGTCCATGGTGTCGGTCTCGCGCCGCGCCGGGCCGCCGCACTTGGGACAGTTCACGTTGACGAACTCCGGCACGCGACTGAGCGGCGAGCCGCCGGCCACCACGCCGGCAATGACCAGCGGCATGAACTGAACCTTCTCCGGCAATAGCACCGGCAAGTCCTTCTCGGGGACGGGCACGATGCCGCAGTCCGGGCAGTAAATCATGGGGATGGGTGTGCCCCAATAGCGTTGCCGGCTGATGCCCCAGTCCTTCAGGCGATAAGTCACCGTTGCCTTGCCAAACCCTTGCGCCTCCGCGAACTTCGACATCTTCACAATCGCCTCCTGGCAAGGCAATCCGCTGTACTCGCCGGAGTTCATCACCAGGCTGTCCATCTCCGTAAACGGCAAGACCGGCTCATCGGTCTCACGACGCTCGTCTCCGTCGCGGCGCGGCAAGATCACCACGCGAATGTCGAGACCGTACTTCTTGGCAAATTCGTAGTCGCGCTCGTCGTGCGCCGGGACCGACATGATGGCACCCGTGCCGTAGTCGAGCAGAACATAGTTCGCCACCCAGATGGGCACTTGCTCGCCATTGAACGGATTCAGCGCATAGCGCTCAGTCGAGACGCCATGCTTTTCGATAGCGCCGATGTCGCCAACTTCCTTCGCCTTGCGCTGCTCGGCCATCAGGTCTTCCACCTTGGCGAGCAGGCCTGGATCGTTGGCGATCAAGTCGGCCACCAGGGGATGCTCGGGCGCAAGCTGCAACGAGGTGGCGCCGTAAATCGTATCCACGCGCGTGGTGAAGACGGAAATCGTGTCGCCAGCCGGTCCAGCGGCGCCATCCAGCTTGAAGTCGACCAGCGTGCCCTCACTGCGGCCGATCCAGTTGCGCTGCATGGTACGCACCTTCTCCGGCCATCCTTGCAGAGTATCTAAACCCTGCAACAGTTCATCGGCGTATTTCGTGGTGCGCAGGAACCATTGCTCCAACTCGCGCTGCTCGACCGGCGTGTTCTCATGCCGCCAGCAGCAACCGTTGGGCAGCACCTGCTCATTGGCCAGCACCGTCGCGCATTCGGGGCACCAGTTGACTTTGCTCTTCTTGCGATACGCCAGGCCTTGCTCGAAGAACTTGAGGAAGAACCACTGGTTCCAGCGGTAGTACTCCGGCAGGCAGGTGGCGAGCTCCTTCGACCAGTCGTAGGCAAAGCCCAGGCGCTTCATCTGCGCCTTCATGCTGGCGATGTTGTGCAGCGTCCATTGGCGCGGCGGAGTCTGGTTCTGGATGGCCGCGTTTTCCGCGGGCAGTCCGAACGCGTCCCAGCCCATGGGATGAAGCACGTTGTGGCCCTGCATCCACATGTAGCGCGCCAAGGCATCGCCGATGGCGTAGTTGCGCACGTGTCCCATGTGCAGCGCACCCGAAGGATAGGGCAGCATTTCCAGCACGTAATACTTTTTGCGCGAGCTGGTGGGAGGCTCGGCGCGATAGAGATCGGGATTCTGCGCCCAGCGCTCGGACCACTTCTGCTCGATCGCCTGGGGATCGTAGCGGTCGGCGCGGCTGGCGACGCCGCCATTGGCGACTTCAGTTTGGGCGCTCGATTGCGGCTTCGTGTTCGGCCCTTCGGATTTGGAGTCGGCCATAGGTGTTTTGATGCGCTTGGGGTAAACCTTGATTTTACAATGTGCGGGCGCGCGGTTTGCGTTTGTCGCTGGGCAACGCCTTGGCACCGGCGACCAGTGCCTTCAATGCACACCGTGCCTCTCATTCCCAGCGGCGCGCCTTCCGCGATACACTATGGGCACGAAATAAGGGGTCCCGATGCTTATCGTCATGAAGGCGCACGCCTCCGAAGAGCAGGTGCAGCGCGTATGCGACAAGATAGAATCACTGGGCTTTCGCGCCCATGCCCTGCCCGGAGCGCAGCGCACCGCCATCGGCATTACCGGCAACCAGACGGAGGTGGAGACCGGCACCTTCGACGAGATGGAAGGGGTGCAGGAGGTCATCCGCGTCAGCAAGCCGTACAAGCTTGTCAGCCGCGACTTGAAGGAAGAAGACACGGTAGTGCGCTTCCCCAATTCTGACGCGACCTTCGGCGGCGATGAGGTAGCGGTGATCGCCGGGCCCTGCGCCATCGAATCCCGCGATCAGGCGTTCGCGACCGCCGATTGCGTGGCCCGCGCCGGCGCCCGCTTCTTCCGTGGAGGCGCTTACAAGCCGCGCACCTCTCCCTATACGTTTCAAGGTCTGGCGGAGGAGGGCCTGAAAATTCTGGCGGAGGTCCGCGACCGTTTCGGCCTGCTGATCGTCACCGAAGCCATCGACAACGAGTCGCTCGAACTGGTAGAGAAGTACGCTGACGTTATTCAGATTGGCGCGCGCAACATGCAGAACTATTCGCTGCTCAAGCGCGCGGGAAGGGCGCATAAGCCTGTATTGCTGAAGCGCGGCATGTCAGCCACGCTGGAAGAGTTGCTGATGGCCGCGGAATACATCATGAGCGAGGGCAACTACAACGTGATTCTGTGCGAGCGCGGGGTGCGCACCTTTGCCGACCACACGCGCAACACCCTCGATCTCAGCATCGTGCCGGCGGTGCAGCGTTTGAGCCACTTGCCGATCATCGTCGATCCCAGCCACGGGACCGGTAAGCGCAACAAGGTGACGCCCCTATCGCGCGCCGCGGTAGCCGTAGGCGCCGACGGTCTGATCATCGAAGTCCACCCTGATCCTGACCGCGCCCTGAGCGATGGCACCCAATCGCTGTTCCCCCAACAGTTTGCCGACCTCATGGTTGAGGTCCGCCAGATCGCCAACGTGCTAGGCCGTTCCGTCGCCGAGCCTGTTGCCAACCCGGTAGCTGGCCGCGGCAATGTGGTGGCTGCATCGGTCGCCACTCGCTGAATGCGCACGGTATCGCTGTGGCTGCGGCAACTTTCGGCGCGGCAATGGCGCTCGGTCCTATGCGTGGCGGTCTTCACCCTGGGCCCGACTGGCTGCCATCGACGCCAGACCGTCGAGCCCGGCTATCACGAATACGCCTACGTCACCAACGGCAAGAGCAACTCGGTCAGCGTTCTCGATCTGCTTCAGCTTCGCAACGTCAAGACCATCCCGGTAGGCGCAGGTCCAACGGGCGTCGCCGCCAGTCCCACCCGCAACGAAATCTACGTTGCCAATGCCGACTCCAATAACATCAGCATCATTAATGCGGAGCGCAATGTAGTGGAAGCGACCATTGGCGTTCATCGCGCGCCCTACTTCGTCTCGGTTTCCCCCGACGGCAAGCGCGCTTACGTGGCTAATTCCGGCTCGGCCAATGTTTCGGTGATCGATCTCGATACGCGGACGGTGATCGCGACCATACGAGTGGGCGGGGCGCCCGGTCTGGCCAGAGTTTCGCCGGATGGAAAGCTGGCTGTGGTGAGCAATCGCACCGACAACACAGTTTCCATCATCGATACGCAGAGGCTGGCGGTGCGCAGCACGGCGCCGCTGTGCCAGCAGCCGCAGGACCTGGTTATCCTGCCCGATTCCAGCAAGGCGTTCGTGGCGTGCCCGGGCTCGAACCAGCTCGCCTCCGTCGATCTGGCATCGGGCCGGATGCTCACGCTACTCGACGTGGGCAACATGCCGGTGCAGCTTGCGCTGAAACCCGATGGCGGTGAGCTGTTCGTGAGCAATTTTCGCGGCAACAATTTTTCCATCGTCGAGACCGCCACCAACGAGGTCGGCGGCAGCTACCTGATCGGCGACCAGCCCGTTCGCGGAATCGTTACCTCCGATAACAGCCTGCTCTATGTCAGCAATTTCGGGTCGGACACGGTCAGCGTCTATGCCATCGACGAGGGCCGCGTAATTGGCACGGTGCAGGTGGGCAGCCATCCCGATGGGCTGGCGTTAAGCCCCGATGAGGGGCATTTGCTGGTGGTGAATTCGCGCTCAGGAGATGTCGCCGTGGTGCGCACGGTTAAGACGCGCGACAATTCCAAACTCAGCGCGGAGCGGGCGCTAGTCACGCTGATTCCCGTTGGCAATCAGCCCAATGACATCGTGATCAAGGCCTTTCAGGTGGGAGAGGCGAAGAAGTGAAACGCGGGAAGCCTGAATTTCGTGGGTTATCAACGCGCCGGGGAATGTAGCGCCGATTCGACGACCACGATCTGCGTGACTGCAAAGTTCATCCGCTACGAGATCAAATCGGCTACGCCTTGCGCCCAGGGGTAGTGGTGCAGTTTGAAATTGGGTCGCGAAATAAAGCCCGCAGGAACAGAGTTTGCGCTGGATGCACTTGTGTCATCCCTCTGAGAATCCCTGCGGGCTATACCTACCACATTGAAGAAGCTGCAAGGCCAGTATCCGTGAACCGCCTATCGCTGTCTGCGCAATATTGCACACTTGATCGCTGTCTGTGACGGCGGTCACGGGGCAGCAATGCAGTTTTGAAATCAGCCGTGATCATAAAGGCTGAAAACTGCACCACTACCCGCCCAGGCTTTTGATTGTCAGGGCCCCTGGAGTCTGCGAAACTATCCGGTTCTCTGGCGGACGCTCATGGTGGTGCGCGAATTCTCGGCCGGTGGCGTGGTGCTGCGGAAGATGCGAGGCCGCTGGTTTCTGGCGGTCATCGAGCCGCACATGCTACGGCCTAAGAAGTCGCTCAAGCGTTCGAACAGTCCGCCAAAGCAAGCTGCACTGGTGGCGCTGCCCAAGGGCGCCATCGATAAGGGCGAGAAACCAGAGCAGGCGGCCGTTCGCGAGGTCAGCGAAGAAACCGGAGTAGAGGCGAACCTGGTGACCAAGCTGGCCGACATCAAGTATTACTACGTGCGCAACTGGGGCGACGGCGCGCGGGTCTTCAAGATTGTCAGCTTCTATCTTTTGCTCTACCGCTCGGGGCGGCTGGGAAACATCTCGCCTGAGATGCGGATCGAAGTGCAGAACGCCTATTGGCTTCCCCTGGAGGATGCCTCCAACACCTTAAGCTATGCCGGCGAGCGTGATGTGGTCCAAAGCGCGCTGCGCTATCTGAAAACCCATCCGGAGCTGGGAAATCATGCCACAGACACCACACATTGAGCGTCACTTCACTGCGGGCGCAGTTGTCCGCGACGTTGTCATCGGCATGTCCGACGGGCTGACCGTACCGTTCGCGCTGGCCGCCGGTCTCTCCGGCGCGGTGGATAACAGCCACATCGTGGTCGTCGCCGGACTGGCCGAGATCGCCGCCGGCTCCATCGCCATGGGACTGGGCGGTTACCTGGCCGCCAGGAGCGATGCCGAACACTACGAAAGCGAACGGCTGCGCGAAGAGCGCGAGGTGCAGGAGATCCCCGACGAGGAAGCGCTCGAAGTGCAGAATGTCTTTGCCGATTACGGTCTGTCGCACGACGAGAGCGTTCCCGTGGTGCAGGCGTTGACGCGAAAACCCAAGGAGTGGGTGGACTTCATGATGCGCTTCGAGTTGGGCCTGGAAGAGCCCGATCCCAAGCGGGCCATGCAGAGCGCGTTCACTATCGCTGCCTCGTACATTTGCGGAGGCATCATCCCGCTGGCCCCCTACATGACGTTGCACAGCGCGCGCATGGCTCTCGTCTGGTCCGTGGTGGTCACCTTGCTCGCGCTCGGTATTTTCGGCTATATCAAGGGGCGCTTCACAGGCTCGCGGCCCGGCCGTTCTGCCACCCAAACTGTTGTGATTGGCGGACTTGCAGCCGGGGCAGCCTTCTTATTGGCCAAACTGATCTCTTAACCCAATATGGGAAAAGAATTTATGCAGATTTCTCCTGACTGGCAGATTTCTCTTGACTGAATGAGGATTCATTCAGTAGGATCGATTCAACTTAATAGGCGCGCGCCGTTGCCATCCTCACCCCACATCTTACGGCGCGCGCTGCTTGCATTTTGGGCCGTCCTATGTGCGTTGTCGTTTTGACCTTGAGGAGAGTTGTCGGGACAATGCTGTCCACTTCTACGTCTCAACTAAGCCATCTTATTCAACAGCCGTTCTCCATTAACCGCAATCGAAGTTCGTAGTCCCGGATCGCGTCGGCGTAAGACGCGGCTTTGCGCGCGCAAGCTCTCAACCAAATAACAGTTTTAGCGCTGGAGTCATCATCATCCCATGACGAAACGGATTGAGAAGGTCGCTGTTCTAGGCGCCGGCACGATGGGCGCCCGCATCTCCGCGCACCTGGCCAACGCCGGTGTGCCCTCATATCTCCTGGACATCGTTCCGCCCGATGCCGACGGTCCCGCGCGCAACCGCTTCGCTGCCGCCGGACTGGAAGCCGCGGTGAAATCGAAACCGGCCGCGTTCTTCGAGCCTTCGCTTGCCAAGTTGGTGACCATCGGCAACTTCGAAGACGATCTGAAGAAACTGGCCGAGGTGGATTGGATTATCGAAGCGGTAGTTGAAGATCTCGAGATCAAGCGCAGCCTGCTGCGCAAGGTGGACGCAGTCCGCAAGCCCGGAACGATTGTCACCACCAATACCAGCGGGTTGCCAGTGGCCAAGATCGTCGAAGGCTTCCCGGACGAGTTTCGCCGTCACTGGTTTGGGACCCATTTCTTCAACCCACCGCGTTACATGCGGCTGCTGGAGCTCATTCCCACTCCCGACGCCGATCCCGCCGCGATGGACGTCATCGCGCATTTCTGCGATCTGCATCTCGGCAAGGGCGTGGTGCACGCTAAGGACACGCCGAATTTCATCGCCAACCGCATCGGGACGTTTTCCGCGCTTAATGTCATGCGCCTGCTGCAGGAGATGGACCTCAGCATCGAGGAAGTGGATGCCCTTACCGGGCAGGCCGTCGGCTGGCCCAAGATGGCGACCTTCCGCCTCACCGACATGGTTGGGCTGGATGTTCTCGGCCACGTAGTACGCAACGCGAGCTCCAATATCCATGATGAGCGCAGCGACTTGAAGCTGCCCGACTTCTTTGTGGCGATGCTGGAGCGCAAGTGGCTGGGCGACAAGACCAGGGGCGGCTTCTACAAGAAGCAGAAAAGTGCCGATGGTGAGCAACGGTTGGCGCTCGACTGGAAGACGCTGGAATATCGTCCTCAGCAGAGGCCCAAGTTTGCCTCGCTGGAAATGGCGAAGACTGTGGAGAACCTGCCCGAACGGCTCCACATGCTGCTTACGCCATCGAAGGACAAGGCGGCCATCTTTCTCTGGTCGGCATTGTCAGATCTGTGGACGTACGCGGCCAATCGCATCGGCGAGATCGCCGACTCGGTGGTTGAGATCGATCGCGCCATGAAGATGGGCTTCAACTGGGAGATGGGGCCGTTCGAGCTGTGGGATGCCGCCGGCGTTGCCAAGACCGTAAAGCGGATGAAAGTGGACGGTAGGCCGGTTTCACCCAACGTCGAGAAGCTGCTCGCCTCGGGCGAGGAGAGTTGGTACGCCGATGATCCTAAGGCCGCCAGTGGACGGGTTTACTTCGACCTGCGAACCGGCGGCTATCGTCCTGAAGAAGTACCGCCGGGAGTCTGGTCGGTCACGGTTGCCAAGAAGTCGACCTTCGTAGTGAAGAAAAATGCGGGCGCGTCTCTGATCGATCTCGGCGACGGCGTTGGCTGCATCGAATTCCACTCCAAGGCGAACGCGCTGGGCGGCGACATCGTGCAGATGATCACTCAGACGCTGAAGCCGGGCGGCGCGGGCGAAAATTTTGACGCCTTCGTCATCACCAACGACGCTGCCAACTTCTCCGTCGGCGCCAACATCATGATGCTGCTCATGGCGGTGCAGGAAGAAGAGTGGGACGAGGTTGACCTGGCCGTCCGCCAGTTCCAGAACATGACCCAGGCCATCAAGTTCTCGTCCAAGCCTGTGGTAGTCGCGCCGTTCGGCATGACGCTCGGTGGGGGAGCCGAGATTACGCTGCATGCTGCAGCACGCCAGCCGCATGCGGAGCTCTACGCCGGCTTGGTCGAAGTCGGCGTGGGTCTGCTGCCCGGCGGCGGTGGCTGCAAGGAGATAACGCTGCGCGCGCTCGATAAGGCCTATCACATTCGCCCTCACGGCCGCGGCGAGAGCGTCGAGCTGATGGAAGCCATGAAGCAGGCATTCGAGACGGTCGCGATGGCAAAAGTTTCCATGTCGGCCTTCGAGGCGCGGAATCTTGGGTTCCTTTCCAGCGGCGACGACATCACTATGAATCGGGAGCGGGTGCTGACGGATGCCAAGGAGCGTGCGCTGGAGTTGGCGCATGAAGGCTATCGCGCCCCCACGCCGCGGATGGATATTCCTGCGCCCGGCGAGAGCATTCTGGCGACGCTGAAGCTGGGCGTGCACATCATGCACGAGGGCCAATTCATTACCGACCACGAGGTCAAGATCGCCAACAAAGTGGCGGAGGTGCTGTGTGGCGGCGCGCTGAATCCGGGTACGTTGGTGAGCGAGCAGTATCTACTCGACCTGGAGCGCGAGGCGTTCAAGTCGCTGTGCGGCGAGAAGAAGACGCAAGAGCGTATCCAGTACACGCTGAAGACGGGTAAGCCACTAAGGAACTGAGAACCGGTGGTCAGTGGCTGGTGGTCGGTGGTCAGTCACAACCATGAAAGAAGTGAGACGAATGCCGTCGCAAGAAAAATTGCACGGTGAGAGAACCAGCCCGGAGGGCGGCATAGTTTAGTCCGTAAACCGAGGTCGATTTAGCTGAGGGCTGACGGCGATAGCCCAAAGCTGAAGGCTAAAAGCTAATTGCTAGGAGCTTTGAATGCGTGAAGTCGTAATTGTTAGTGCCGTGCGAACGCCGGTGGGCAAGGCTTACAAAGGAACGTTACGGGCGACGCGCCCCGATGATCTGGCCGCTGTGGCCATCAAGGGCGCGCTGGAACGCGTGCCGCAGGTCGATCCCAAAGAGATCGAGGATGTGATCCTCGGCTGCGCCATGCCCGAAGCCGAGCAGGGCATGAACGTCGCGCGCATCGCATCGTTGCGCGCCGGACTGCCAGTTGAGGTTTCGGCCATGACCGTTAACCGCTTCTGCTCGTCGGGCCTGCAGGCGATTGCCATGGCCGCTGAGCGCATCATGGCGGGCGGGGCGGAGATTGTGGTCGCCGGAGGCGTCGAGTCCATGACCATGATCCCCATGGGCGGTCACAAAGTGTCGGCCAACCCCTGGCTGGTGTCGAATTATCCCGACGCTTATCTCTCGATGGGGCTCACCGCCGAAAGGATGGCCCAGCGCTACCACATCACGCGCGAGCAGTCGGACCAGTTCTCCGTCGATAGCCACAAGAAGGCCATCGCGGCGATCCAGGCGGGCAAGTTCGACGAAGAGATCGTTCCCGTGCCGGTCAGTNNACGGCCGGCAACTCGTCGCAGATGTCCGACGGCGCAGCCGTCGCGGTGGTGATGTCCGCCGAACGCGCCAAGACGCTGGAATTGAAGCCGCTGGCGCGCTATGTGGCATTCGCAACGGCAGGTTACAAACCCGAGGAGATGGGGGTCGGCCCGGTGTTCGCCATCCCGAAGGCGCTGAAGCTGGCCGGACTGAAGCTGAGCGACATTGACGTGATCGAGTTGAACGAGGCGTTTGCAGTGCAGTCGCTGGCCGTCATCCAGGAAGGAAAGCTGGATCCGGAGCGCATCAACGTCAACGGCGGAGCCATCGCGCTGGGGCATCCGTTGGGATGCACCGGCGCCAAGCTGACCGCAAGCATCCTCCGCGAACTCAAGCGCCGCAACGGACGCTACGGCATGGTGACGATGTGCGTCGGCGGTGGCATGGGCGCGGCGGGCATCTTTGAGAACCTGCAATAAGACGGCTCCTAGCTTTTAGCCGTTAGCTATTAGCAAGAGACCGAGCAGCATGTAATGTTTCGGTGAGGCCGCCAGTAACGGCATTCACCTTCAAGTAGCAGATGGTTTCTAACGGCATAGTTACGGATCTTTCGCTTGCTAAGAGCGAAGAGCAAAAAGCGAAGAGTGAAAAGCGAGGTTTAGATATGGCAACCACGGTATCGGCAGTTCCCAAGACCAAAACTACGGGCGGAAGTTTTCTGCTCGAAGATCACAACCTGGAAAACGTCTTCACTCCGGAAGACTTTAACGAAGATCAGCAGATGGTCGCCAAACTAGCGGAAGAGTTTGCCACCAACGAAATCCTGCCCAATGCCGAGAAGATGGAGCACAAGGACTGGGCGGTCTCGCGTCAACTGCTGCAGAAAGCCGCTGAAATGGGCCTGACCAACGCCGACGTTCCGGCCGAGTACGGCGGATCGGAGATGGACAAGACCTCGTCCGCGATCATCGCCGACTACATGGCCAAGTACGGCAGCTTCATGGTGAGCATGGGCGCGCATAGCGGCATCGGCACCCTGCCCATCGTGTTCTTTGGCACGGAAGCGCAGAAGAAGAAATATCTGCCGCGCCTGGCCACGGGCGAAATCATTGGCGCGTATGCGCTGTCGGAAAGCACCAGCGGATCGGACGCGATGAACAGCCGCACCCGCGCCGTGCTGTCGCCCGACGGCAAGCACTACCTTCTGACCGGTGAGAAGATGTGGATCACCAACGCCCACTTCGCCGACCTGTTCACCATCTTTGCTAAGATCGACGGCGAAAAGTTCACGGCCTTCCTGGTTGAGAAGGATTTCCCGGGCTTCTCCGTCGGCAACGAGGAAAAGAAGATGGGCATCCGCGGCTCGTCCACTGCGCCGCTCATCCTGAACGAGTGCAAGGTGCCGGTGGAGAACGTGCTCGGCGAGATCGGCAAAGGGCACATCATCGCCTTCAACATTCTGAACGTGGGCCGCTTCAAGCTGGGCGCAAGTTGCGTCGGCGGCGCACGCACGTCGTTGCAACATGCCATCGCTTATGCCAAGGAGCGCAAGGCCTTCGGCAAGAGCATTGCGGAGTTCGGCCTGATTCGCGAGAAGCTGGCGCAGATGGCGGCATGGCTGTACGCGTGCGAGTCGATGGTGTATCGCACCGTCGGCATGATGGACACAGCACTCTCGGCGATCGAACACAGTCCCGAGACCGTGCGCAAGGCGATTGAGGAGTATGCGGTCGAATGTTCCATCATCAAGGTCTCGGCTTCCGAGATGCTCGACTTTGTGGTGGACGAGACCGTGCAGGTTTACGGCGGCTACGGCTTTGTCGAGGAATATCCCGCCGAGCAGGCGTATCGCGACTCGCGCGTCAACCGCATCTTCGAGGGCACCAACGAAATCAACCGGCTCATCATTACCGGATGGTTGCTGAAGCGGGCCATAAGCGGACAACTCGCGCTGCTGCCGGCCATCAAGAAGACCATGGACGAGGTCATGGCGGGCCCATCTGGCGAGGAGTTGGAAGGCACGCTCGCCGCCGAGCGCAAGCTGGTGGAGAACGGCAAAAAGCTGGCCATGCTGGTGGCGGGCGCGGCTTCGCAGAAGTACATGCAGAAGTTGGTCGATCATCAGGAAGTCATGGGCGCCATCGCCGACATGGTGATCGAGACCTTCGCCATGGATTCCAGCCTGCTGCGCGCTCGCAAGTACGTCGATGCCAATGGCGAAGCCAAAGGCGCGCTGGTTATCGCCATGACCCAGGTCTATCTGGAAGGCGCATTTGCCAAGCTGGAAGCCGCGGCGAAGAAAGTGATCGCTGATGTTGCTGAAGGCGACATGCTGCGCACCCAGATGGCAATTGTGCGCCGCCTGGCAAAGCACGACCCGGTCAACGTGATCGCCTTGCAGGAAAACATCGCCAGCCGCGTGCTGGAGACCGGGAAGTACGTGACGGCGTAAGAACCTTCACCACGGAGGCACGGAGGACACAGAGAATTGACATTGAATTCTCTGTGACTCCGCGCCCCTGTGCCCGGTTCTTGGAAGAGAGCAACTTCGGCAGGGCTGGTGTAATGGCCTGTTAACGCCAACTGGCACATGCTAACCTGTGCGTTCCTAAACTTGATTGGTTATGATTCGCGCTCTAGAGCTACTAGCCTGTGTCTCGCTGATGTGCTCTGTTCTCGCGGCACAACAACACGCCGCTGCGCCGAATCGTGTTGACCTACCTTTTTCGGCTTCCAAACCGTTAGCAGTTCCCGCCCCGAATGGCAAGCTCGTGTTGTGGACGAACGGGGAAGAAAAGGCACGCTCTGCTTCTGAAAACGAATCCGAATTGGAGTACTTCATCAAAAGCGGAGGACGACGTTTATCCCCAGCCATTCGCATGTACAACTCACCATACGCGATGTGGTCACCAGCTTCAGACTTGCTAGCGGTCACTTCAAGCAATGGCGGCTTAGTCGGTAATTGGAAAGTGTTTGTATACGAGGTTGTGGGAGGCCGGGTGGTGGAGCACAACGTAATGAAGCAAGGTCAGGCTGACGTGGCCCGTACATATCCGGGAGGCGTCAATCCGCCGGGGCTGAACTTCTTTTCAGATGCGGAACGCGCACAGTTTGCTCGCGATGTGAGTTGGGTAAATGTGCTGGCGTGTCGTTGGCTTCATGACCCAGAACGACCGATCGTGAATGCTCAAGTGCCGCCAAGCAGCGGTTACGGAGCAAACATGGGCAAGAGCATTGCTTACATCATCGAGCCCCCGTTCAGGACGCATTCTTCACACGTACACGGAGCAGCAATCCCAACGGTTGTGGGATGAGTGCGAGGGTGACTAAACGGTAACTTACGTAAAAATCGCCATATCACAAGCAATCGGGACCTTGTTTAGTCGCATTTCGTGCGTTCACTGCGCCTCTTTCGCTTTTCTGATCTCTTCCATCACCGACGAGATCAGCTCCTTCGCATCGGTGATGCCCTTCATCGCGATCTGGATATCCATGGCCGGCATGCCTGGCTGGCGCGCGCTCTGGCAATAGACGCCATGCTGGCCCACCATGGTAAGCGCATCCGTCAACACATCGAGCGCCACCGCCAGCCGTCCGCGCGGCACACCCATCATGAACTCGTATTGCTCCAGCTCTTCACGC
The DNA here is from genome assembly GCA_003135475.1 of Acidobacteriaceae bacterium. Lineage (GTDB taxonomy): Bacteria > Acidobacteriota > Terriglobia > Terriglobales > Acidobacteriaceae > Bog-257. The sequence continues at coordinate 2,573 of PLBW01000188.1, read as the reverse complement.
TTTTCGTCCAGAATGCCCATGGGTTGAATTGTATCGTTCCGCCCCGGCGTGAATAATAGAGCGGCAACAGGAAGTGGCAATTTGCAATCAACAGGAGAGTGCAATGCGTAAGAACCGTCTAGGAATGTTCGTCGTGCTTGCCATCGCCGCGTGCGCGACCATCAGCGTGGCGCAGGAGAAGAAGCCACTCAGCCCGCCGGGCGAAGCCTCGGTCAAGTTCGACGACGGAAAAACGGTCACCATTCAGTACAGCCGTCCTTCCATGCGCAGCAGGAAGATCTTTGGCGGACTGGTGCCGTACGACAAGGTCTGGCGCACCGGCGCGAACGCAGCAACCAGCCTCAAGACCGACGCTGACCTGATCATCGGCGGCGTCAACGTCCCGGCGGGCAGCTACACGCTTTATACCTTGCCCGGCATGAACAACTGGAAGCTAATCATCAACAAGCAGACCGGCCAATGGGGCACGGAATACAGCCAGGGCCAGGACCTGGCGCGGGTGGACATGAAGGTGAGCCAGAAGTCCTCGGGTATGGAGACATTCACCATCTCTCTGGACAAGACCAGCGCGAACTCGGCCGTGTTGAAGCTGGATTGGGAAAACACCATCGCCAGCGCGGAGATACAGGAGAAGAAGTAGGAAAGAAACAGCGATCCCTCGCGCATGAGTCTGCTGCGCAATTGTCGGCGTTGCAACTCATGAGGTACATTCTTTCGAACTGACTTGCGTGGTTAGGGAGACCCCGTGTCAACTTCGCCCGGCAATGATCCAGGAAAACCGCGGCTGACCATCCTCTGTCTCGCCAGCTACTTTAAGGGACTCGATTTCATTGGCGAGTGCCGGCGGCAAGGCTGTCGCGTGCTGTTACTTACCTCTAACAGCCTGCGCGACGAAGAATGGCCGCGGCAGAGCATCGACGAGATCTTCTACATGCCGGATGTGGAGAAGAAGTGGAAGATCGAAGATGTAATGCTGGGCGTCAGCTACATGGCGCGGTCGGAAAACATCGATCGCATCGTTCCTCTGGATGACTTCGACGTGGAAACCGCGGCCATGCTGCGCGAGCATCTGCGCGTCCCCGGCATGGGCGACAGCACGGCACGATACTTTCGCGACAAGCTGGCCATGCGAACCAAGGCGCGTGACGAGGGCCTGGCAGTGCCGGAGTTCATTCACATCCTCAACTACGGCAAGCTGCACGACTTTCTCAATTGCGTGCCGCCGCCCTGGGTGCTGAAGCCGCGATCGCTGGCGGGCTCCATGGGCATCAAGAAAATCGCCGGCGCCGAGGAACTGTGGGCGGCATTGGAACTCTTGGGCGATCAGCAGTCCTATTACCTGCTCGAGCAGTATGTGCCCGGCGATATCTACCACGTGGACACCATAGTCTATGAACGCGAACTGCTGTTTGCCATCGCCAGCCGCTATGGCCGTCCTCCCATGGAGGTCGCGCACGAGGGCGACATTTTCACCACGCGTACTTTGCCCCGAGGTTCGGATGAGGAACGGCCTCTGCTGGCGCTCAACCAAAAAGTCTTGCAGGCCTTTGGTTTGGTTCGAGGCGTTTCGCACAGCGAATTCATCGCGGGCCGCGATGGCAAATTGTATTTTCTGGAGACCTCCGCCCGCGTCGGAGGAGCGCACATCGCTGACCTGGTGGAAGCGGCCACAGGAATCAATCTGTGGGCGGAGTGGGCCAAGATCGAAATTGCCGGTGGAAAGGCTTCTTACCGGCCGCCGGTTGCGAGAAACGACAGTGCCGGCCTGCTTATTTCGCTGGCACGGCAGGAGCAGCCCGACAGCTCAGCATACAACGATCCGGAAATTGTCTGGCGCCTGAATGACAAGAAGCACCATGCTGGCCTGATCGTGAAATCGCCCGATCCCGGCCGGGTGCAAGAGCTGATTAGCAATTACGCGCAACGCTTCCGGCAAGACTTCTTCGCGTCGGAGCCACCGCGGGATAAACCGAACTACTGAGGATGCTGTTCCGTCACAGTTTTCCGGCTTCTTCCTGAATGCGCCTCCACGCATTCTCCACGTGATGCAAGCCGGTGTGTGTTTGGCCGACGCAGAAGCGCAAAGTAAAGCGCTCGTTCAGTCGCGCATGCGTGAGGTACAAATCGCCACTGTGGTTGAGACGGTCCATCAGGAGTTGATTGTTCTCATCGCCGCCGCGATGCCGGAAGCACACCAGGTTCAGCGGCGCGGGTGCGACAATCTCGAAACGCTCGTCCCGCTTTACCCATTCGGCAAATTGCTGCGCTATTTCTATGTGCCGGCGCACGTGGTATCGCAATCCTTCCACTCCGTAGTGCCGAATCACGAACCATAGCTTGAGCGAACGAAAGCGGCGGCCGAGAGGAATGTGCCAGTCGCGGTAGTCGAAGACTGCGCCCGATTCGGTTGCCTGGTTGCGAAGATATTCCGGAAGGATACTCAGCGTGTCAATGAGGGCCTTGCGGTCGGCCACATAGAAACAGTTGCAATCGAAATTAGTGAACATCCACTTGTGGGGGTTAAAGGTGTAGCTGTCGGCAAGTTCGATTCCATCCTGGATGTAGCGGAACTC
>PLBW01000047.1:8830-17738 GCA_003135475.1 Acidobacteriaceae bacterium | reverse complement strand
CGCTTCAGCGCTGGGTAAGGTGGGATATGTGACCCGAGTCCCGTAGGGACGGCAGAGGTTCTCACACACACTCTTTAGTCCAGCGGAAAAGCGTTTGATTTTGAAATGGGCTTTAGCCCTGGGATTTCGCGATTCCGGCGCTAAAGCGCATTGATTGAAGTCGAGCTTTTCCCGGAGCGCTGAGGCGCTCCTTCCCCCGCATAAATGCGGGGGCTCCCACCGAGAAGTGCAAGCCGCGGGTTTCGGCGCACATTTTTCCGCAGTTTGGTTCCAATTCGGGAATCTGTGGACAAAAATGGGAAGAAATTTCCCATTTTTGCCTTGACCTGCCGTAGCTTTGTCCTACAGTTAGCTTAGTAAAAGTGCACGCTTCGAGACCCCTTCTGGATTATCGCGTGCGCTGGTGAGTGGGCAAAGCTACGACAGGCAAGATCGATCTGTCGCCGGCTCACCGTCCCCAGTTGTCGAGCCCGCATCGACTCCAACTCTTTGTACCTTTCGATCGTTTGGCAATGCAGGTCAACCATGATCCAGCAATGCCAGCTTCATCGCTACGACGGCAGTTCCGGAGCCCGGAGGTTTTTCCGGGCTGGCTACTTACATGTCGGAAGGCTCGGCCATCGTCTGATGCTTCGCGCTAGAGATGCCGCGCCTTTCGAGGAACGTTGACGTAATGTTAGGAGGACATCATGACTCTCAGGAGAAGTCTTGGATGCGTAACGCTAGCGTCGGTGCTTCTGATCTTCATGGGTACCCACCCTGCCCGTTGTGACAGCATTATTTACAATCCCCCAAGTCAATATCCCCACACACTCGATGGCTATTTCACCGGTTGGAACCCAATCAATCCGCCCCCAACATACGAGTGGTACGACATCACACCCATAAAGGGAGTGTATTCGTACCTCTATCTGGATTACACAACAGATGGTACGTTGTGGCTGATGAATGACTGGGTAGGGAACACCCAAGGGATCGGCGACAACCAATACAACTATTTCAACATTAGTTATGGAAACAACGATTTCCAAGCATGGATGTATCTAGATCCTAACAGAGACCATTTTGAACTCAATGGGCAACCTCTCCCTCGCACGGATTGGGCCGCGGCTTACGGCTTTGGTCCTTCGCCGAACGATCTAGAGGACCACACGATGTATGAGTTCTACATAAAGAACTTCCCCGCTTTGCCCAAGGGCAGTTATTACAGGGGCACCGAGTGTGACTTCCTTGGTCCTGGTGGCAAGTGTATGTACGATCAAATTTGGCTTATGAGCCCCCAGCAAGGTGGCGGCAACTATGACGGCCCCGCCCCCACGCCGGAGCCTACGGCAATGCTTTTGTTGAGCTCCGGGGCCCTGCTCCTATGGGGATTCACGAGGCGGAAGATAGGCGCGTAAAGCGGATTCTTAGATCCACCCGGGCCGGGTGGCCCGCACCATCGTGAGGGTGCCGATCCAAGCTGGTTTTGCTTGGATGGGGATTTTCCTTTTATGTCACGGTGTGCCCGCCGGGGCGGGCGAGGATGAGTAAATCGGGGCGGCGTACTCGCGGCATTCGTTTCTGTGGTCCGTGAAAGTTATAGAACTAACCCACCCAAGCACAAGAAGCTTGGGTGGGCACCCGCGCCGATCCCACGGTGTCCATAAATTCGATCACACGAAAGGAGCTGTACCGTGCGCCGCATCAACATCAGCATCAGCATCGTTATCGCTCTGTCTACCTTGTTGCTGGTCCCGATGGGTTCAGCCCAACAAAAGTCCCAAGCACAAACCTCCAACCCGGCAGGCCAGCCTTGTAACACTGCACTGTGCTTCATCCAGAACACGTACGGTCTGGGGAGCTACCAGCAGAAGTCCGCCGACTTCAACATTGACGGTACTGGGACCGCCGACTTCCTTAACGCGGACACGAGCTACCAGATCGGCGGGAGAACGGTCGTGTGGCTCGGCTTTCCGGCGGACGGCCGCAACCTGTTTCTCGGCGTGGGAGCGGGTGTCAGCAACGTGGCGGGGCAGGGCGTCGGCAACGTCTTCTCCGGCCCTTATGCTGGTGTCAGCAACACCACCGGTTCCGCTAACACCTTCTCCGGCTCGCAGGCTGGCTTCAGCAACACCACCGGTTCGGACAACACCTTCTCGGGCGTTAACGCTGGCGGCAACAACGCCACCGGTTCGGACAACACCTTCGTCGGCTACCAGGCTGGCTACAGCAACACCGGTTCGGACAATACCTTCTCGGGCGGTAACGCTGGCTTCAAGAACACCACCGGTCTCGCGAACGCCTTCTCCGGCTGGCAGGCTGGCTACAGCAACACCACCGGTTCGGACAATACCTTCTCGGGCGTTAACGCTGGCATCAACAACACCACCGGCGACGGCAACATCTTCGTCGGCTACCAGGCTGGCTACTATAACCAAACGGGCAACGACGACATCTACATTGAAAACTATGGCCCAACTTCGGGCACCGAGTCCAACACCATCCGCATCGGGGATCCGAACGTTCAAAGCACTGCTTACATAGCTGGTATCTATGGTTCAACCTCGTCGGGCGGTATTCCGGTCTATGTCAACTCCAACGGCCAACTCGGAACTTCGCCCTCCTCGCTACGCTTTAAGGAGCAGGTGCGCGACATGGGCGACAGCAGCGATGCCTTGATGAAGCTGCGGCCGGTAACTTTCCTCTATAAGCCCGAGTACGCCAAGGGCGAACGTACCTTGCAATACGGTCTGATTGCGGAAGAAGTGGCCAAGGTCTATCCCGACCTTGTCGCCTACGACAACGACGGCAAGCCGTACACCGTGCGCTATCAGTATCTGGCCACCATGCTGCTCAACGAAGTGCAGAAGCAGTATCACCGCACCGAAGCTCAGGCCGAAATGATCAAAGCGCAGCAGCGGGAAATCGAGGACCTCAAACAACAATTGCAAGTGCAGAATGCCACGCTACAGCAGCGGTTGTCGCGGCTGGAGGCGCTCGCGCGAGTGGAGGTAGCAGCCGCGAAATAGCGTTCAACTGTTGCATTCTGATGAAGTTGAGGTGTCCCCCTAATAGCTCGGTAAAATTTCTACCTTCTCGTACTCATCGAGCCCGGTACCCATCCAAGCTGGTTTTGCTTGGATGGGGATTTTCGTTTCATGTCGCGCTGTGCCCGCCACGGCGGGCGAGAATGAGTACATCGGGGCGGCGTATTCCCGGCTATCACTTCCTGGTGCGTTACCTGTCACTGACAAACGCCAATCGCCAGACTGAGAATCTCTGCGTGACTTGGAGAGGGACTTCCGGCCTTTTTCTCATCCACCGTCGTAGCGCACCAAGCAGCGAGCAACAGGACCTTTGCGTTGCCCTCTTCCCGCCGCCCGTCTCATAAGCTGATTCGATTCCGGCCGTACGGCCAAGGAGAACAAGATGAAATTTGCAGTTGTTGTTTTAATGTCGCTTGCTGTTGCTGTGCCGATGTTCGCCAAAACCCACAATGACACCTATCCCGTTCCTTGCAGCGAGCTGTGGGAGGCGGTTCAGGACACCATCAAGAATTCCGGGAACTACATCCTCGTAGTCGCCGACAACACCCAAATGACCGCTTCCTACAACATCAACGGTGCGCTACGCTCGCGAGCCAACTCCGTACACTTGAATCCTCAGGACGCCAGTTGTGTGATGCAAGTCCAGTCAAGCTACAGCGGATTGGCGCACGACGACGCAGGCGATTTCAAGACGCGCGTGGACCAGTCGTTGGCCAAGCTAAAGGGATCGACACCTTCCCAGCCCGCTAAACCGGCGGACCCAAGCAAGTGATTTTGGCAGCCCGTCCATGACTCCCGCATGGCCGGAGTACCCGCGATCTTTGAAGCGGCATTCGAGGGGGTCCTCGTGCGCGTTGATGTGCCGCCACCGATCGCCGCCAACAACTTCCGGACAGGTGGCCCAGGCTAGCATCGTGAGGGCGCCCATCCAAGCTGGTTTTGCTTGGATGGGGATTTTGGTTTCATGTCACGGTGTGCCCGCCGCGGCGGGCGAGAAGGAGTAAACCGGGGCGGCGTACTCGCGGAAACTGACTCCTCCGTACTGCGCCTCGGAGAGCTGGCGAGAAGTTCGCGTTCTCACCAGCGATCCACAATCCAAGAGGACAACTTGGCCAACAGCCGGTCAACAAAACTGGTCGGTCTTAGAACCGAAACACCAGACCTGCCAAAACTCTTATGTTGTTTTGACGGTCATTGTCTGCATTCTTGAATGCGGTGCGAATCCAATCGCCTTGTCCGCGCACGGCTAAGCATTTGGTTATCTTGACATCTACGCCGCCGCCCACTGCGTATCCGAATGACCAATCAGAAGCGCTCGCCGACGTCCCCGCCAGGAGCTCGCCTTTGCTGGTGAGGCTGGCCTGGCCATGCACTCCACCTAACAGAACATGTGCAAAGGGTTGAACAGTGGAGTTGTGACGGTAGGCGAATGAGGGACCAAACATCATGGTATACGCAGAGGTGTGGATCGCATTGTTGATCGTCGTGTTGGTCGGGGGGGTGCCCGGCCCGAAGTAATTAGCGGGAATCGTTATGGAGGGATTGGCATAGGCTCCGCTGACATCCAGGGTTGCTCCCAGCCAGCGCCACGGATACTCGGTGACGGCACCATCCCAGCCATATGCGTTTATGTGCTGGAGTCCGAACGGTTGCAGCTGGGGAGAGGTTGCAGCGCGAAAATAAGAAAAGCCGCCGAACACCTGCCATTCGTCAGACTGAGCGGCAGCAGGCACACAGGTTGCCAGGAGAAGAACCAAAACCGACAACATTAATAGGGTTGGCGTACTAGACGCATAGGATTGATTGGCAAATGACGATTGGCGCATAAACTGGTATATCCTTCACAAAGAGATTTAACACATACCGATTCTCTGCCCGTTGGACGTTTTCACAAAGAACAATCGGACTAAGACCTTCCCTTGTACGTCCCTGGGCCCTCTGCTGTCTGTGACAACGATCACTGAGAGCACGATCTAGGCAGGTTAACTGGCCAAGGCTCCATCGCACGAGGTCGTAGCGGTTGCGCGGGTGCTCCATCCTTTCGCCTTTTTTTCGAAAGGGTGGGAACAAGAAACTGTGGACTGCCGGTGCCCTATCCAAGCTGGTTTTGCTTGGATGGGAATTTTGCTTTCATGTCACGGCGTGCCCGCCGCGGCGTGCGAGAATGAGTAAATCGGGGCGGCATATTCGCGGAATTCGTTTCATGGACCTGAAAGTTACAGAACTATCCCACCCAAGCACAAGCAGGTTGGGTGGGCGCCCGCGGAGTGCTAAGCTGGGCCACGGGCCCAGAATGCGCATCGGCGTGATGGAAATAGACGACAGACGCGCGACAGCTCAGAAGTGACCCCATAATCCCATCTTACCCAAACTGCCGTTTTGCTAAGTTGGAGTGGCCTTATGTTCAAGATGCTTATCGACACTTGCGTGTGGCTTGACATTGCCAAGGACCAGAGGCAGGTATCTGTGCTCGGGGCAGTCGAGGAAATGGTCAAGCTCGGCATAGTGACGCTCATCGTGCCACGCATCGTCCTCGACGAGTTCCGGCGGAATCGGGAACGCATTGCCAAAGAAAGCTCAAAGAGCCTCTCAGCGCACTTCCGAGTTGTGAAAGACGCAGTTGACAAAATCGGCGGCGACAAGAGGAAGATGAAGCTCGTCCTTTCGCACCTCGACGATGTGGATCACAAGATCCCGATCATCGGCGGTACGGCTGTGAACGCCCTGGATCGTATTGAAAAGCTGCTGAAAGCGTCTCCCATCATCGAGCCGTCTGAGGCCGTCACCCTCCGGGCCGCTCAACGGGCAATCGATAAGAGGGCCCCGTTCCATCGGGGCAAGAATGCGATGGCCGACGCTACCATCATCGAAACGTACGGCGAATGCGTACGAGACAAGACGGCAATAGGCGTGCGCTTCGCGTTCGTAACGCACAACAAAAGCGAGTTCAGCATCGAGAACGGCAATCACAAGATGCCCCACGCAGACCTGGCGGGCTTTTTCTCGCGCATTAAGTCGCTCTATTTCATCAACCTGCCAGAGGCGCTCCGCCGTGTTGAGCCGTCGCTTGTTACTGACCTCATGCTTGAGCAATCGTGGACCCAAGAGCCCCGCGGCCTGACAGAGATCCTGGAGGCTGAGGACTTGCTGTTCAACCAAGTTTGGTACGACCGGCACTGGGGTTTGAGAACCGGCGTCGAAGAGGGGAGGATCAAGGTAGTAGACAAGGAGACCTACCCCCGTCCGCCTGGCGCACGGGAAACGGTCCAGCGGGACGTGTGGAAAGGAGCGTTAAGATCTGCTCGGAGGGTCGAGCGTCGCTACGGTAAGAAGAACCTTGGGCCCTGGAGTGATTTCGAGTGGGGCATGATCAACGGCAAGCTCTCTGCACTTCGATGGGTCTTAGGAGACGATTGGGACATGCTTGACACATAAGGTTTGTAAGATTGGTGGATGGCCAGACAGCCATGAAGAAAGCGAACATTGCGGAGCCCAAACTATCACACCCAAGCGAAGAAGCTTGGTGGGGAAGCCCGCCACCCGCCCACAGCAGGTTTTTCCGGCCCTAACCGGTCACCGGCATGTCGCTACTGGAAACCGCTGTTAACTGCTTCACGTCCGATTCTCGCTTTCTAATCAGATAGCGGTCGAAAAGGCCCTTGGCAAGAGGGGCTAGGATCACCATTAGACTGCCCCAGCCAATAAATATCCATGCAAGATAGCGGTGCCAGCTATTGAGGACGGCTTCATCAAAAAGGACGATAAGCGCGATGCCGAACACCAGCGCCAACACCGCAAAGAGTCCATAACTAGCGTATGCGGCTACTCGGAACTGTTCTGAGGATGCAAGCGCTTCTTCCGGAGTCCGCAGCGGGCGGAGAACTGTACGGACGCGCAACACTTGGTGTGCAATGGGTAGAAGCAAGGTCGCAGCGAGGACTGTGAGGAAGAGATCGCTGAGCGGTCCAAGCGTAAATAGTGAGAGGAGATGGCCAGCAAGTGTTAAGACGACCGAAGCGAAGATGAAGTCGAGAAGAATCAGGAGCGGCGCCAAGAACCTAGGATCAGCCAGAACTTGGATGTTTGTGCTTGGGGATCGATCGACAATAATACGAATGTTGTCTTCCGCGCCTTTTGTCTGCTCAACTGGTTTTGCTTGCTGCTCCCTTAGAGCATTTGCTTCTAGCTCAAGCTTTATGATTTCCGTACGGGTCTTCTTGTATGTTACGAAGACGATGGGCAAGCCAAGCAGGGTAACGACACCAGTGATCGCTGCTCCGACGATCTTGACGTAGGTATCTAACTCGGAGATGACTGAGGACGGAGTCGAGGGTGCAGCAGCGTGCGCCGACGTCTGGGCAATGGCCGACCCTATGAAAAGCGCTACGGTGATAACAAGACGTAGTTGCGAGTCTAAAAGGCGGAACGCACCCGCGATGACGTGTCTGGCGGATTTGTCCATGAAAGCCGACTCCACGAGATATATTGCGGGTAACCAGCGTATCACGGGTGACAAGCCCGTCCGCATTAACCTCGACGTAAACGAGCCAGGGAACTTTTGGCGACCCAACTACACTTGCTGGAACTGCCACTACCCACGTTCCACCCTAGTTGAGTTTCCTCCACGCTTTCTCTACCATCCGGAGTCCTTCATCCCTTCCTAGGCGGAATGCCGGTGGACAAGCTCAGGGTGCTGATCGGGCGCGAACGCATCGCGGCGAAGGTGGCCGAGATGGGGCAGCGTATCAGCCAGGATTTTCGCGGGTGGACATCCTAACATTCCGAGGGCGCCGCACCCAAGCTTACATTGCTTGGGTGGGGATTTCGACCATCAATCCGCCTGCGCTTTATCCCTATATGTCCTTTCGTAACTTGACAGCCATGAGCTTCGAGCTACGCTTGTAGGTTGGGCCCTTGTGCCCAATGGGCCGGCGGAAAGCGCACTGCACATAACCTGACCCGGTGCTCTTTGAAAACAGAATCCATCGCCTCAGCAGCCGCAGAGGCGGGTCGTCAGGTTGTTCAATTAGTTAACACAAGTCTGAGAGCTGGGGCTATAACCGAGCCAAAATCGCCAGGCTAAGTCTTTATTTATGAATATTTTGACCTCTAACCCCTTGCGCAGGAACATTTTGCAACGATTTCTTACCTCCAACCGTGTGTTTTCAAGATTTTGCGGGCCCAGGGGGAGGGGGGAGGGGAGTAACCAGTCGATAAACATTCACGCCAAACGGGAAAGTCCATGATCTGGAGATGCATCGGTTCGCCGCAATTGATAGGAGACTTTGAAGGGGTGCGGCTTCAGCGGCTGCTGAAGAAGTCGGGAAGCAGGTCCGCTCGCGGGCTGAACTTTACCCCAACGCTTGTCGGGGACCCCTGTTCGCCCGCTCGGGATGACAAAACAAAGAGCTTAACGGCGCACCCTTCGACAGGCTCAGGGCAGGCTCTAAAGGTGCGCCCCTTCAAAGCGTGAGATCATGAGTTCTTCATCCCTTCTCAGGCGGAACACTGGTGGACAAGCTCAGGGTGCTGATCGGGCGCGAACGCATCGCGGCGAAGGTGGCCGAGATGGGGCAGCGCATCAGCCAGGATTTCGCCGGCGAGCCGGTCGTGCTGATCGGAGTGCTGAAGGGCGCCACCGTTTTTCTCGCCGACCTGGCGCGGCAGATCACGCTCGACGTCAGCTTCGATTTCATCGCGGTGTCGAGCTATGGAAACGCCAGGCAGCAGAGTGGCGAGGTCAAGCTGGTGAAGGATGTGGACTGCTCGATGGAGGGCCGCAACATCATCCTGGTGGAAGACATTCTGGACACCGGTTTGACCCTGACGTTCATCCAAAGCATGTTGCGCGCTCATCAGCCGAAGTCGCTGAAGATTGC
>PLBW01000047.1:0-8747 GCA_003135475.1 Acidobacteriaceae bacterium | reverse complement strand
CCTGATCGATCACACCCTGCTTAAGCCCGATGCCACGCGCGACCAGCTGATCGCGTTGTGCGACGAGGCGCTCGGTTACGGTTTTCACGCGGTCATGGTGAATCCGGCCAACGTGGCCCTGGCCGCCGCTCGACTGCGCGGCTCGCNNCTGGCAGAAGCGGAAGCCGCTTTGCGCAATGGCGCGCATGAGCTGGATATGGTGCTCAACGTTGGGGCGCTGAAGTCGGGCGATCGAGTGATGGTGCAACAAGAAATGCGGAGTGCGGTTCGACTGGCGCATGAGCGGGGAGCACTCCTGAAGGTGATTCTTGAGACATGTCTATTGAACCAGGTCGAGAAGATCCTGGTTTGCTCGCTGGCGCTGGAAGAGGGCGTGGATTTCGTGAAGACTTCCACTGGATTCGCGGATGCGGGCGCGACGGCCGCTGACGTGGTATTGATGCGAGGCGTGGTAGGACACAAGACCGGCGTGAAAGCGGCGGGCGGCATTCGAACTGCGGCCCAGTTCATGGACATGATCGATGCCGGCGCGAACCGCATCGGCAGCAGCGCTAGCGTCGAAATTGTGCAGGAATTGGGCGCCCCGTCGGACAATCGATCCAATGGAAACCGTTAGACTTGGTTCGCGACTCACGCAGGAGTTCGCATGGCGCGTCTGACCGGCGCGCTGGGCATCCTCGCGATCCTGCTGTTTGCATATCTCTTCTCGACTGACCGGAAAGCCATTCGCTACCGCACCGTTTTCGTCGGACTTATCTTGCAATTTGTGTTCGCCGTCCTGGTGCTGCGCGTGAGTTTTGGCGTGCGCGTCATGACCGTCGCGGGCGACGCAGTCAACCGGCTGCTCAGCTATTCCTTCGCCGGATCGCAGTTCGTCTTTGGCGAGTTCGGGGCCAAGTTCTCCCGCTTCGGCGTAGTCTTCGCCTTTCAGGTGCTGCCCATCATCATCTTCATCGCCGCATTCTTCGCCATCCTCTACCACTACGGCGTGATGCAGTTCATCATCCGGCAACTGGCGAAAGTCATGATGCGCTTCATGGGCGCAAGCGGGGTTGAGTCGCTGGACGTCGCGGCCAGCATCTTCATGGGGCAAACGGAGGCTCCGCTCACCATTCGTCCGTTCCTGCCCAAGGTGACGCGCTCCGAGCTGATGACCATCATGGCCAGCGGCATGGCGCACGTTTCCGGCGCGATGCTGGGTGCTTACATCCTGCTCGGCATCGAGGCGCGACACCTGCTGGGAGCGGTGATCATGACCGCGCCGGGAACCATCCTGATCGCCAAGATGCTGGTGCCGGAGACCGAGAAGCCGCTGACCGCCGGGACGGCCAAGATTGATTCCGTCGAATTTGGCGAGCGCGCCAGCAACGTTCTGGACGCGGCGGCAAAAGGCACGACCGATGGCTTGCACCTCGCCTTGAACGTTGCCGCGATGCTGATTTCATTCCTGGCGCTGATTGCGCTGCTGGATGGCGTTCTTGGCGGAACTCACAATCTACTTGCGGCGCATGGTTTTCCCTGGTTCCCGTCGAAGCTGGAGTCGATATTCGGCGTGATCTTCGCGCCCGTGGCGTGGCTGATCGGCGTGCCCTGGCATGACTGTTTGGCGATTGGAAACCTGCTGGGCACGCGCATGGTGCTGAATGAGCTGGTCGCCTTCACCATGTTGAGCGCGCAGCAGGCCGCGCTCGATCCGCGGTCGTTCACCATCGCTACGTTTGCGCTGTGCGGATTCGCGAACTTCGGCTCCATCGGAATCCAGATTGGCGGACTCAGCGCCCTGGCGCCGAACCGGCGACACGATCTGGCAAAGCTCGGCTTCCGCGCCATGATCGCAGGCACGCTGGCCAACCTGATGTCGGCCAGCATTGTGGGAATTCTGCTAAGAAGTGGTTAGTGGCTAGTGGCCGAAGATTCCCAGCGACCACTATCCACTGTTGGCTATCCACTTTTTGTGTCTTGCCTCACAATCCGGTGTGACCTTCGCACTTTTCCGTGAGCCGGAACAAGCCCATGCTTAACTTGCAGAGAGCCTCTTCCGGCTCTTGAGAATTTGTGTGGGCCCACTTCAAAGGCGCATCGTTACCGCCAATTTACTAATGCCTGCCGCTCCGTTGCTAAGCTTTGCGGGCCGTAATGGCGCCGGAGCTGTCGTTCCCACACGCGCAATCTTACGTTCATTCATTCGGAGGCCGTCATGGCAATTACTAAGCAGGATGCTCTCGACTACCACTTTGGGTCACGGCCGGGAAAAATAGAGGTCGTTTCCACCAAGCCTTGTCTTACACAACGCGATCTCAGTCTCGCCTACACACCCGGCGTGGCTGATCCCTGCCTGGAGATCGAGAAGAACCCGCAGGATGTATTCAAGTACACCGCCAAGGGCAATCTGGTCGCGGTGGTAACCAACGGGACCGCCGTGCTCGGACTGGGCGACATCGGGGCCCTGGCCGGCAAACCGGTCATGGAAGGCAAAGGTGTCCTGTTCAAGCGGTTTGCCGACATCGACGTGTTCGACATCGAACTGAATACTCATAATCCCGACGAGATCATCAAGACCTGCCAGTTGCTGGAGCCCACCTTCGGCGGCATCAACCTGGAAGACATCAAAGCGCCGGAGTGCTTCTACATCGAGGAGACGCTCAAGAAGACGATGAAGATCCCCGTCTTCCACGACGACCAGCACGGTACGGCCATCATCTCCGGCGCGGCGCTGGCGAACGCGGTGGAACTGACGGGCAAGCGCATGGACCAGATCAAGGTGGTCGTCAACGGCGCCGGAGCTGCCGGCATCGCCTGCGCTGAGCACTATGTGTGCATGGGCGTGAAGCGCGAGAACATTACCCTGGCTGACACCAAAGGCGTCATCTACAAGGGCCGCAAAGAAGGAATGAATCCTTACAAGGAGCGCTTCGCGAAAGACACCCCGATGCGGACCCTGGCAGAGGCGGCGAAGGGCGCCGACGTGCTGTTCGGACTTTCCGTTAAGGGCGCATTCACGCCGGAGATGATCGCCTCCCTGGCCCCGCGCCCGGTGGTGTTCGCCATGGCAAATCCCGATCCGGAGATCACATACGAGGAAGCCCGTGCGGTCCGTGACGACATCATCATGGCGACGGGACGCTCCGATTATCCCAACCAGGTCAACAACGTTCTCGGCTTTCCGTTCATCTTCCGTGGTGCGCTCGACGTGCACGCCACCACGATCAACGAAGAAATGAAGCTGGCAGCCACCTATGCCCTGGCAGCCCTGGCGAAAGAAGATGTTCCCGACTCCGTATGTCGCGCCTATGGCGTGGAAACTCTGAAGTTCGGCGTTGACTACATCATCCCCAAGCCGTTTGATCCGCGCGTACTGGTCTGGGAGGCATCAGCGGTTGCGAAGGCCGCCATGGACACTGGCGTGGCGCAAATTCCGGTGGACATCGCCGCATACCGCGAGCAGCTGGAGAAACGCTTGGGCAAGGCGCACGAGCTGATGCGCTCCATGATTCACAAGGCCCAGTCCCATCCCAAGCGGGTGGTGTTTCCCGAAGGTTCCCATCAGAAGATCCTGCGCGCCTGCCGGGTCCTGATCGAAGAGAAGATTGCCATTCCGATTCTGCTGGGTCACGCCGATGAGATCCGGCGCAAGACAGCGGAGTTGGGGCTGCAGCTCAACGGGATCGAGATTGTGGAACCGGAGACGGCCCCGCGACGGCAGGAGTATGTCCGCGAGTTGTACCGCTTACGGCAGCGTCGCGGTGTCTCCCTGGGCGATGCCAATGAACTGATGAACGATCACAACATTTTCGGCTCGATGATGGTCCGCATGGGTGACGCCGACGCGCTTGTCTCCGGGGTGAGCCAGAATTACCCGGACACCATTCGTCCGGCATTGCAGGTGATCGGGGTGCGCGAGGGGATCCACAAGGTCTCAGGCGTCTATCTCATCATCACCCGCAAAGGCGATCCCTACTTCCTGGCCGATGCCACGGTCAACATTGAACCCACCGCCGAGGACCTGGCCGAGATTGCGCTCTGTGTGGCCGAAGAGGCCCGCCGGTTCAACATTGAGCCACGCGTGGCCATGCTCTCCTTCTCCAGCTTCGGCAGCACCAAGCATCCGCTGTGCGACAAGATACGGCGGGCGACGGAATTGGTGCGCTACGCCGACCCCACACTCATCATCGATGGTGAGGTCCAGGGCGACATCGCGGTCAACCCCAGGAAGATGCAAACGGCATTCCCCTTCTCCCCGTTGCAGGGCGGAGCCAATGTGCTGATCTTCCCCAATCTGGAGGCCAGCAATATCGCTTGCAAGCTTCTCATCGGCCTCGCCGGGGCGGAAGTAGTTGGCCCCATACTCCTGGGCATGGCCAAGCCGGTGCATCTGCTGCAACGCGGAGTCGAGGTGGAAGACATCGTGAATATGACCACTATTGCCGTGGTTGACGCACAAGACAGCGCCGTGCCAGCCGCCTCGCGAGCGGAACGCTCCGTCGCTGCGGCCGACTGAAACTGGTCCACAAACCGCAGGAACCACGAAGAGGCGCGCCAGCCATGGCGCGCCTTTGGGGCTGCCGGTTCCCTGCTGCCATGCCGATAACCAAGAGCTTGGTATGATGGCCCGTGGCCAAAGCAAAGGTGCGCGGCAAGTTCATCACCTTCGAAGGGCTCGACGGTTGCGGCAAATCCACCCAACTGGAGAAGCTCACCGCAGTTTTGCGCGTACGCGGAATTGACGTAGTCACAACGCGCGAACCGGGCGGCACGATTATCGGCGAGCGCATCCGCGCGGTGCTCCTCGACTCCCGCACCGCCGGACTGGACCCGCACGCCGAGATGGCGCTGATGTTTGCCGCGCGCGCGCAACTGATCGCGGAGGTGATCGCGCCCGCGTTGGAAGCCGGCCTGTGGGTGCTGTGCGATCGCTTCACCGACTCCACCGAGGCGTACCAGGGTGGGGGAAGGCAGCTGGGCAGCGACGCCGTGCTGCAGTTGCACCAGGCGCTCTGCCGCGGACTGTGGCCCGATCTCACCATCCTGATGGACTGTGACGTAAGCTCCAGCGTCGACCGCGCCCGCCGTCGCAACCTGGCTGCCTCAGAGGAAACGCCGGACGAGAACCGCTTCGAGAAAGAGAGTTACGCTTTCTTTACCCGGGTGCACAATGCGTTTCTGGAGATCGCCAAGCGTGAGCCGCAACGGGTGGTACTGGTGGACGCGCGGCCGAAGCTTGAAATCGTGCATCCACAAATCGTGCGCGTGGTATTCGAGCGGTTGCTGGAGGCTGCGGGCGAGAAAGGGACGCCTGCATAAGCCATATGCCTTTCTCCGATTTTCATGGCAATGCCGATTTGGTCCACGCGCTGCGCGAGATGCTGGCGCACGAACACTTCCCGCACGCAGTAATCCTGTCGGGACCGCAGGGTTCCGGCAAGTTCACGCTGAGTCAAATGGTTGCGAAAGCCATGAACTGTCTGGAGCGACCGATCACCAACGGGCTGCCGGATTTCTGCGGCCATTGCAGCAACTGCGTCCGCATTGCCGAGGCCGACGCGCTGGAAGAGCGATTTGCCGAGGCGGTGGAAGCTCGCGAGAACCTGCGCGAGGCCGACAAGCGCGACACTCGCCTGTTCGTGCAGACCCATCCCGACGTGTTGATCGTCCCGCCCGACCCGCCGCAGATGCTGGTGAAGGTGGACCAAATTCGCCACGTCATTCACGAGATCTACTACAAGCCGGTGGAAGGCCGCGAACGGGTTTACATCTTCAGCGACGCCGAGTTCATGAAGGAAGCGGCGAACTCGCTGCTCAAGGTTCTGGAAGAGCCGCCGGAATTCGCAACCCTCTTTCTGCTGACCGACAATCCCGCGGCGCTGCTGCCCACAATTCGTTCGCGTTGCATGCACCTGCGGCTGGCGCCGGTTGCCGCCGCCGAAGTCGAGCCGTATCTCGCCGAGGTGCGTCCGGAATGGAAGGCCCGCGAACGGGCGCTGGTGGCGCGGGTTTGCGGCGGAGGCCTGGGCCGCGCGCGCAGCTTCGATCTGTCCGCCTATGTGGCCGCGCGCCAGGATGCGCTGGCGCTGCTGGGCCCCGCGATGGGGAGCGCGGACCACAGCGCTCTGTTCCGCGTGACCGATGCTTATCGCGCCGGCGCAGACGGCAAGGCCAAGACGGAGCTGTTGATCCGGACGCTATATTCCCTGCTGGAAGATCTGCTGTTCCTGAAGTCGGGAACGGGGGAGTTGGTGCGGAACCAGGACCTGCAGGCGGAGCTGGAGAAGATGTCGTCGCAGGTTGAGTTTGCCTGGATTGTGAGCGCGACCCAGCGGCTGGGAGAACTGGAGAGCGGCATGCGCCGGAATTTGCTGCGCTCGCTGGCGCTCGATACGTTTGCGACATCGTTGGAGCGCTAACCTGTGCCATGCGGCCGTCACACCAAAGTAGTATCCGCAGAATGGATTGTTTTGCGCAATCGGCTGTGGTAGGGTATCTGCAAGTTCACACCTTTAACAGCCTGGGATAATTCAAGCCAGAGTGTCCGCGACCCCTGCATTGAGTTCACGCTTGAGTTGGCGGCATCCGTAAGGCTGGTGTGCAAACCACCATAGGAGCAAACACCATGAAAGATTCCATGGACTCCACCGCCGTGGGCCGAGCTCTCGACTCTGAAGTGTTTGCCAACCGCAAGCTGATTCGTCCCGCCCTCAACCGCAACGACCATCCGCGCCAGGAGGCCCCTGAGCGCCGGCAGCGTGGCGAGCGCCCCAGCTCCATAAACGGCGGCAAGAAGACCCCGCCGCCGGAGCAGACCCATGCCGAGAATTTCTACTATCAGAAGCAGATGCAGACCAAGACACCGATGGTCCTGGTACTGCACGATGGCGAACAGATCCACGGCGTCATCGAGTGGTACGACAAATACTGCCTGAAAGTGAACCGCAGCGGCGCCACCAATCTGCTGATCTACAAACCCAGCATCAAGTACATGTACAAGGAAAGCGAAGTGGGAAGCAATGGCCAGGGGTCAGGGGCCAGGGGCCAGCGCTGAGCAATCAGCACTCAGCCATCAGCATCAAGACTGCTATCCTGAGCGAGGACGCGACGAACAGATCGCGTCTGACACAGGACTCTGTCTTGAAATTTGCGATTATCATCCTAGCCGGGAACTTTAGAACGTGGGTGGCTCTGTTGAGATCCTAGTTGCCTGGGTCTTCCGTAAGACTGGGATTTCGGCCATGCTATAAGGCTCCGGCGATTTGCCGCTTCTGGCATGCCTGAAGTTGGACTGATTGCTTTCGCCCGTGCCGCCCTGCGGGTCAGCAGCGCGGCGGTTGCGCCCTATCGCAGCCGTTTTAGCAAACACCAGTTCACCCAGCCGCAGTTGTTGGCGGTGCTGTGCCGGATGCGGTAGGAGGACTGGACTTTTCGTGAGACCGAGGTACGGCTCAGCGAGCATGGCGAACTGCGTCGCGCTCTGCGCTTGCGCTCGGCCCCCGCGCCCCCGGCCGTGCTGTCCTTACACAGTCCTTGCAAGCTGTCCTGTTGGGGCTTTCGTTCAATGTGTACCGCCTCTACCTGCCCTCCGCCTACAGAGGATGTCAACAGAGCCACACAGACTCTGAAGCCCCTCGGAATGACAAAAATGAAGAACTCAGCGGCACGGCTGAAGCCGTGCCCTTTCAAATCACATTCGCGCGCGGAGTTTTCCCGCAGCCTGTTTAGAGTGTCCGCGGAGGCTGGGGCGGAGGCGTGTTGCGCCGCTTTGCCTCTTCCAAGGCCTCGGCCGGATCGCGGCCAGTGACCGCTTTGTACCAGCTAGGATGGTGCGTCCAAGCCCAACCCTCGCTCACGGTGCCGCGCGTCATCGCTTGAATGGTTCCGGGCTCGCCGAAAGTGCTGAGATAGACGTGGAAGAAAATCCCAAACAGCATGATGAGCGCCGATATGTCGTGGACCACATACGAGATCGCCACCACGATGCGCCCAAAGATCTCCGGGAGCCACATGATGACGCCGGTAATGACGTATGCGACGCAGCCGCAAACAATCTCCCAGAACTGCATCTTCTGGCCGGCATTAAAGAAGCCCGTCTCAGGGAATTCTACGGAGTCGCTGCGGGAGACGTACTGTTTAATGTGCTTCATCCAGCGGGAGTCGTCCGGAGTCCAGCGCATCACTTGCAGCCAGTTGATCGCCTGCAGCGCAAAGAAGAAAACGAAAGCCAGGCCAAACCAGGGATGCAGAAAGCGGGTTGTGGCTCCGCCCCCGAACAGCGGCGTGAAGAAGCGGAAAATCCACGGCAGATAGATCCCGAAGCCCGACAGCAGAGCCAGGAAGAAGAAGATCCCGACCATCCAATGGAGAAAGCGGGTGTACACGGGATGACGCAGCAATTCACCGGTGTAAACCACCGTCCGTCCCATGCGATCAATCGGGTTGGTGCGATGTACGAAGCGATCGGCCGAAGTCGCCATCTAGTTCTCCTTTCCCGCGGGAGGCGGTGGCGGGTCAATTCGCATGACCGGAGGAGTGGGTTGCTCGCGCCGTGGACCTTCGAAGACATAATGCATGACCACACCCACGAAGCCCAACATTGCGCCAAACAATCCAATCGGTTTAAAGATATCCTTCCAAACCGTGAAGCTGAGCGGAATGCGCGGTTTGGCCGGCAAGTTGCCGTAGCGCTCGGGCTTGGTGGCATCGTGCAGCACGTAGATCACGTGGGTTCCGCCGATCGTGTCGGGGTCGTAAACCCCTGC
>PLBW01000061.1 GCA_003135475.1 Acidobacteriaceae bacterium | reverse complement strand
GACGGCGTTTCCTCGGGCATCGACGTCAGCACGACGAGTCCTTAACGCCTACCTTCATTTTGCTTACTTTATTGCCTCTTGCGAAAGTGCCGCTCTACCCGCAGTCGCCGGGGAGTTCCTTGTCACGTTGCCCTGGATCATCCATCACAGACAAACCTCCTAAGTAGTCGCAGCATTTGGCCAGGTGCTGGCTGATAATCCGCGAGCGAACAAACCGGCCACTGGAACCAGGATGACGCTGCGGCAGGCGTTGACTGACCACTGGGATTGGGTCAGGTTATCCCGCTCGGCAGGGGATGAAGAAGCTGCTGCAAGCTGGGCTGATTAGCTATGACCAGTGGCGGACCACAGGTAACCGCGGCGCCCTTGGTCCCAACATTCCACGCCCGCTTAACTCCCTTTTACTTCATGCCATGCTGCCGGTTTTCACCGCGGTACCGGCGCCTAACCCGCCTTTTTCTTTCAGTACGAGCCCGGATGATCGGCAAAGGCCAACAGGAGAGAAACAAGCATGAGGCTGGTTAGGCAGAAGTTTAGCTGCCAGCCAGGTCGTCAACATACAGCGTGGCCGCACCCACGCTAGAACAATTTTGGGGGTAAGACTTATGGATCTTGGAGCAAGCTTTTACAAAGCTGCTGTAGGCGCTCTGGCCGTCTCGGGCTTCGTTGCAAGCAGCGGCGCCGTGGCCAGTGCACAGTCGTCCACCCCACAGAGACCCAACATCGTCATGCTCATGACCGACGACACTGGATGGAGTGACTTCGGTGCGTACTTGGGAGGAGGCCAGTATCTTGGCCATCCCACGCCGAATGTGGATCGCATGGCCCACGAGGGCGCACTCTTCACCAGTTGGTACGGCCAAGCGAGCTGTACTGCGGGCCGCGCGTCGTTCATGACCGGACGAATTCCCATCCGTTCGGCGCTGTCGATCGTCATCGGCCCGGGCGACAGGAACTTTCTTCGCAAGCAGACGCCGACCATCGCCGAGTTCTTCCAGAAGAACGGCTACTCTACCTATTTCTCCGGTAAGTGGCACATGGGCGATAAACCCGCGTCTTATCCCACCGAGCACGGTTTCGACGAGATGAAGCACTTCGCCGCCTACTATGCAGGCGTTTACGCCTACAACGACACTTCGCCATATTTTCACCCCTGGTTTCCTTTATTTAATCCGGACTTCGAGAAGGCTTATGACAGCGTGGTGAACCTGGGCGAATGGGAAGGCGTAGCTGGCCAGCCGGCAAAGATGGTTGGCACCATCAGCTACGACTCCCTGGCTACCATGGATGTGCGGCAGGCTGACTCAGCAGTGGCCTATATCAAGGAGCACGCCAAGAGCGGCAAACCGTTCTTCATGGATGTCAATTTCATCAAGATGCACAATCCGACCAATCCCGCGCCTGAATTCCGCGGCAAGTCGCACCTGGGCAATTACTCGGATTCGTTGATGGAAATGGATGCGGACATCGGCCGGATCATGGATGAAATCCGGGCGGATGCCCCCAACACCATCGTCATCCTGACCGCGGACAATGGCGCGTGGCAGGACGCCTATCCCGACGCCGGCACCACGCCCTTCCGGGGGACCAAAGGCACGCCCTTTGAAGGCGGCTGGCGGGTCCCGGCAATCATGTGGTGGCCCAATCACATTCAAGCTGGCACAGTGTTCGGCGAAATGATGTCACACATCGATTGCTGGGCGACGCTGGCAGCCATGACCGGCCTCACTCCGCCCCCGCATGGGGAATGGAAGGGCAACGATGGCAAGCCGATCTATTTCGACAGCATCGACAACAGCGCCTACCTCCTGGGGAAGGCCCCACACTCGGCGCGGACCTCGTGGATCTACATCAATGGCGAGACCTACGGAGGAGCGCGTGCCGACATCAATGGCGGCCCCAACGACCCGTGGGTACACATCGCCTGGAAATACTTGTACACGGCGAAGGACTCCTGGCTGGGAGTGCAGGCACCCCTGGGCGCCATCGGTGCTCTCTACAATCTCACGATGGACCCCCATGAGAAGTACGACATGATCTTCAATGGAGCGGCGCCCGCCCGTGTGCTGACTACTTCCCCTGGAAGGTATTCGGGTCAGGACAATGGCTGGGTCGGGGCGCTGGTTGGGCCGGTGCTGCTTGAATTCGACCGGTCGATCATGAAGTACCCCAACATTGAGAGGTTTCCGGGGGGTGCTTCGACCGATTTGATTCCCGATCTGCAGCATCCCGAGAATCCGGCGCCGTTGCTGAAGGACATGGGCGCGCAACTGCCTGTTCCGAGCAACGACTAGGCGCAGCGCCGTTGTAATACGAACGGGGCGTGCCGGCAACGGCACGCTCCCCATTCTGCAGTGAGTCGTCCAGCCTTGCGTTCCCTCCATTCCTAAAATCGGTGTAACTTTGTTCGATCTGCAGCGTACTGCTTTATGGACGCCAAGAGAAACAATGCGAAAGGACCGCAGCTCCAGGAGGGCAAAGCCACGCAAATGGAGGGGCCGGATCTGGAGAGCGTAATCGAGCGCGCACAAGGCCACGATGCCGAGGCGCTGGGGGAGATTTATCGCCTGTATGTCCGGCGCGTATTCGGCTTGTGCCGTTACATGCTGGACTCACGGGAGAGCGCAGAAGATGCCACCAGCGAAGTCTTCCTCAAGCTGCAGCGCTCCATCGAGAGCTACGACGGGTCCATACCGTTCCCCAGGTGGCTGCTGCGGGTGGCGGGCAACCAGTGCATTGACGCATTGCGGCGCCGCAAGCGGGGACAGCAGGTGATTGTGGAAGCTGCGGAAGAAGTCGCGGTCATCGAGGCAGTCGGCTCGGAGCCGTCGCCGCTGAGTGCCGTCCTCAGCCGGGAAGAGAGGGCGCAGGTGCGGGATGCCATTGCACATCTGCCGGAGAACTATCGCCTGCCGCTGGTCCTGCGCTATTACGGCGAATTGAGCTATGACGAAATCGCACAGCAGTTGGGCCTGCAGAGGAACTACGTGGCAGCGTTGCTATTTCGCGCCAAGCAGGAGCTGCGCCGGAAACTGGGCCACAGGAGCAAGTGATCATGGAATGTTATTCGGAACAGATCGTCTCTATCTTCGTGGACGGTGAACTGGCGGTGGAGGAGGCGCGGCGCCTGCGCGACCACCTGGCCACCTGCCGGCGCTGCCGGCAACTGTTGGACGCATTACGCGCGGAGAACCGGGTGCTGAGCGAAAGCCTGCAAGAGCTTCCGGAAGAAGCAGCCAGCCCGGCGGGCTCCCCCCATTTGCCGTGGTCTTTGGGGTGGAGTGAGGTGGTGGTCGTGGCCGCGGTGCTGGCTCTGGGTTCAATCGTTGTCGGCTGGATCGATAAGCTGAGCATTCCGGAAGCGCTGCAGTGGTTAGATCCCTCCAGCTTAAACGGCCGCACGAACCTGATCTTTAACCTTTCTTATTACTTTGCACACGGAGGTACTGCCATGCTGGGTGATTATGCTGCTGTCGTTGGGAAGTTCTTTTTGCTGTTGCTGTTGGGCGGTAGCGCACTGCTGCTGGGACGCCGATGGCGGCCACGCCAAGCTGGCCTGCGCCTGCTGATCGTGCTGCTGGCCTTGTCGTTGCCGGGCTCTGCCTTGCAGCGGCGTCACAGCGAGTTCGTCACCGTAGCGGCGAACGAGACTGTAGACGATACCCTTTTGGCCACCGGCAACATTGTGCGCGTGGACGGCGTCGTCAATGGGGACTTGCTGGCTTTTGGCGAGTCGGTGGAAGTGCGCGGCACCGTCAAGGGCGACTTGGTGAGTTTTGCCAAAAGGACCGTGGTAAGCGGGAGCGTGGAAGGCAATATCTACAACTTTTCGAATTCCCTCGACCTGAACGGGCAATTGGGCCACAGCATCTACGGGGGAATGCAATCCTTGCGGGTGAATGACCGGGGTCGCGTGGGCCACGGTATCCTGGTTGGCGCAGGCGATGTCACCATCGAAGGTGAGGTGAATCGCGATGCTACCTTGTACGCTGGCAATGCCGATGTAAGCGGCAGCATCGGCCGCGAACTGAGCATGGCAGGGGATAGCCTTACGCTGACTAACACTGCCCGGATCGGCGGCAACCTAAGCGTTCGCGTTCGCGATCTGAAAAAAGTGCATATCGCCGACGGCGCAACGATTACGGGCACTCGTGACATCCAGATACGCGTGCGGCAGAGCCACTTCACGCGCCCCAGATTCTACTTCTACCGGGCTGTGTGGCTGGCTGCCGCCATGCTGGTGGGGTGGTTGATCCTGATTCTGTTTCCCGGCTTCTTCCAGGCCAGCACCCACGCGGTGGGCTCTGGCTGGCGCAGCCTTGGGCTGGGCTTTGGAGTTCTGGCGGGTGTGCCAGTGGCCATAATCTTGATAGCCATCACGCTGGTTGGCCTTCCTGTCTCGCTGATATTGCTCGCGTTCTATCTGGTTGCTATCTACCTGTCAATGATTTGGGTTGGAGCATATCTGGGGCGGATGATTCTGAAGCCAACGACGGAGACTAAGGGCGATTGGCTGCTTGCACTGCTGGTGGGCCTGCTGATTCTCACCGTCATCAGGTACATCCCATATCTCGGCGGGTTCGTCCACTTCGTTGTGATTTGCCTCGGTTTGGGAGCGTTTGCCTGGCAGCTTTATCGGGCTTTGCGGCCGGCAATAACGGCCTGAAAAAGCCTGCTGAGGTTGGTCGAGGCCAGGCAAGATCTGACGATGGCATCCGGGAAGGGACGACTCGTGGTTTGTTGCCGTCAGATCGCCATTTCACCCGCGACCCCTTCAACTAGCGAGTCACGGGCTACTCGGAAGTTGACCCGCACGATGGTAGCCTGGACACGGCGGCATGATCTCTGAGACCACACCGCGGTCATAGCTGCTACGTTTGCGGGGTCAGAAGGTGACAAAAACCTCGCCCCGGCTTTTGGGAATATTGAGATTAATTCCGCGCTCGCGATTCACCGCGACAGTCGCCTTCATATCGAGGGCGCTAAGCGCGATTGTGCGCTGCTGTCCGCCCACTACGACATGCAAGGAGGTTGGGTAAAGCGCATAGTGATCCGCCTCCAACCGGTCGCCATTGGCGAGTACGAAAATCGTCTTCGGGACGGGCTTTAGTGGCAGAGTGCTTTGTCCTACCGGCACGTTGATCAAGGTCGATCTGCCAATGCCAGGCGAGGACGAGGAAGCGGGGTTCTGATTGCCGGCAACCGGCGTATCCGAGTGCAACCTCAGGCCAGCGCGGCTCAACAGATATCGCAGGGATCCTTCTCCGCCCCCACCACTTCCGCTTGCAGCGATGTTGCCGTTGCGGTCGATCACAACGTAGTGGGGATAACCGTGTACCCCAAACTGTGCGGCAAGGCTGCGGCCATCGCTGACCACGATCCGGCATGATCTCGGGTTTGCCTGGAGATAGGCTCTGACTGTTGCCTCTGGCTCGCCAACATCGACGGCAAGAACCGTCAGCCCCTGGTCGGCAAAAGCAGCTTCGATGTTGTCCACGGCGGCCTGGTCCTCGTGGCAGACCGGGCACCACGTTGTCCAGAATTGCAGCAGGACGACACCTCCACTGAGAGAGCCATTGGTGAAGGTTTCGCCATCGAGGGTCTTGGCGGTGAACTGCGGCGCCGATCCCCGGTTATCAGCCCTGACAAACGCGCAGAGGACCGTCAAGGTCAATAAAACATGGAGGATTCGGCTAATGCTGGTGCTTTTCACGATTCCAACCTTATGCGTTGGCTTTCTGTAACCCAGAACCCGCATGACGCCAGCGCCACCGCCAATGGGCGCACGGGACACCTATATCACAATTCACGCCGACGCTAATCGTTTGTCAGTGACCCTTGCCATAGCATCTGGTGATAACGCCAAGCAAGAAAAAAGGCCGACATCCTGGTGAAGTACTTTTTCCCTCTGCGCCTGCGCTGGTAATCTCAGTTGCAGACGCAGTTCCATGAGACCGATTCAGCCAACTATCCCAACCCCGATCGAAGCAGTCCGGGACCTGTTTGAGATTCCCGAGGGCATCACCTATCTGAACTGCGCCAGCATGGCGCCGCAGTTGCGATGCGTCACCGAGGTAGGGCTTCGTGCGGTTCGCACGAAAACCTCGCCCTGGAATCTGTCCGCTGCGGAGTGGCTTTCAGGCTGCGAAGAGTTGCGCGTACTTGCCGCGCGAGTGATGGGCACCGACAGCGATGGGGTAGCCCTGGTTCCGGCTGCCAGCTACGGAATCGCGACTGCGGCGGCGAATCTGCCGCTCGCGCGCGGACAGACCATCGTCATCCTTCATCAGCAGTTCCCGTCGAACGTTTACGCCTGGTATGAGCTGGCCAAGAAAAACGGCGGACGCGTGGTGGTCGCACAGCGGGAACCTGGCGTGGATTGGACCGAAGCTCTGATGCGGGCAATCGACGACGACACGGCGATCGTTGCCGTGCCGCAATGTCACTGGACGGATGGCAGCAAAGTCGATCTTGAGCATGTGGGACAGCGTGCGCGCGACGTCGGCGCTGGCCTGGTGATCGATGCCAGCCAATCGCTCGGGGCCAGCCCGCTGAATCTCGAGCGCGTCCAGCCAGACTTCCTGACGGCCGTCGGATACAAGTGGCTGCTCGGCCCTTACGGACTCGGTTATCTCTATGTCGCCCCAAAATGGCGGGAGTCGGGTGTGCCGCTCGAGCAGTCGTGGATCGCGCGTGCTGGGAGTGACGATTTTTCCCGGCTGGTCGACCACACCGACGCCTACCGGCCAGGCGCGCGCCGCTTCGATATGGGCGAGTCTCCGCAATTCGTTCTGGCGCCGATGGCGATTGCCGCTCTCCAGCAAGTGCTGGCGTGGGGTGTGGAACGAATCCAGCGAACGCTTTCGTTGCTGACGGAAAAAGTCGCGCAGTTCGCCGCCGACATCGACTACGCGGTCCTGCCTCCTGAGCAACGATCGGCGCACATGATTGGCATCCGGCACGCGCGCGGTATTCCGGTCGGGCTGCCGCAGCTTCTCCATGATGCCAACGTGTTTGTCAGCGTTCGCGGAGATTCAATCCGCATTGCGCCGCATCTGTACAACGATGCCGGCGACATTGAACGGCTGTTTGCGGTCTTGCGAAAGGCGAGCGGCCTTCAGTAGCCAGTAGTCAGTTGCCAGTTGTCAGACAAGAAAGTCGAGTTTCTCAAACTCATCTCATAAATTGCGGGGTGTATCAGGGCACGACTTTTAGTCGTGCCGAACGAAGTACAGCAACGGTCAGGACTTTAGGCGTGTGTGAGCACTGGTTTTGAGTTGACAGGGTGGAACGATTGCGCAAAATCAAAGCCCCGCAGGGGCGAAATTACTTTTAGCCCAGGGCGGAAAGAGTGTGCGTGAGAACTCACTTTTCGAAAATGCGGTGGGAGAAGCAAACCNNACGCACACTCTGAAGCCGTGCCCCTTCAAAGCGCGATGCCATCATGAATAATGCAGGTTAAGCGCCGCTCTACCCCTTCCCCGCAAAATGCGGTAATTTTGGAATCGTTCTAGAGTTTGGTATGGCCGTGATCATCTCCATGCTCCGCGGCGTCAATGTCGGGGCGCACCACCGGATCAAGATGGACGCGCTGCGCGCGCTCTACGAACCGCTTGAGCTGCGCGACCCGCAGACCTACGTACAGAGCGGCAACGTCGTTTTCAGGACTGACAAGCGAGACCTGATTGCACTGGCCAAGCGGATCGAGGACGCAATCGAGCGGGGCTTTGGCTTTCGCCCCGCGGTAATTCTGCGGACCTCTGGCGAACTGCGAGACGCGATTGCCAGAAATCCGTTCGCCAAGCGGAACGGCATCGAGCCGAGCAGACTTCTGGTGTACTTTCTCGCCAGCGATCCCGGCGCAGAAACCCGCGACAAAGTTCTTAGGCTCAAGACCGAACCCGAGGAGTTGCGGATGAACGGGCGCGAGCTCTACATCTATTACCCCAGTGGCATGGCGCGGCCGAAGTTGTCCTGGGCAGTCATCGAGAAATCACTAAAGGTACCCGGAACGGGCAGGAACTGGAACAGCGTGACCAAATTGCTCGAGATGGCGGAGAGGCTGGAGGCTTCCGAATGACGTTTTTGAGGGGCTTAAAGACACTATAATACCTTAGTGCCATACTACTCAGGCCTCAATGTGGTGTTCTTAGCATTTCGTAGAATGGCCATTTAGAGGCCTCCATAGGCCCAAGGCTGCACGTTACGACCTCTGGTGATGGTTTAGTATGTCCGACCTCCCTGGAGCTCGCTACAGAGGAGAATGTGCAAAACTTTGCACATATCCGCCTTGGCGACTCGGCACCCCCAAAACGACAACCAGGCGCACCCGGTCGCCACCGCCGGGGCCGCGAACTTGTCCTGACAAGCTTGGCACCTCCCGGGCAACCAACACTTTCTAGAGTTGCGATACATTATTTTGGACGCGCCTATGACTACTCCCCAGCAATTCGATGCCATTGTGATCGGCTCAGGGCAGGCCGGTACACCGCTTTCCACTGCCCTGGCTGAAGCCGGCATGCGAACCGCTCTCATCGAGCGCGAACATGTCGGCGGCACCTGCGTCAACGAGGGATGCACTCCCACCAAGACCATGGTCGCCAGCGCCCGCGTCGCTTACCTCGCGCGGCGAGGCGCCGATTATGGCGTTCACACCGGCGACATCCGCATCGACATGGAACGCGTCCGCCAGCGCAAGCGCGACATCGTGAACAGCTTTCGCAATGGCAGCCAGGGCCGCATTGAGAAGACGGCAAATCTCGAGTTGATCTTCGGCGAAGCTAGTTTCACCGGCGCCAAGTCCTTGCTGGTCCGGCAAAGAGACGGCGGCCAGCGAGCACTCACCGCCGGCAAGATTTTCATCAACGCCGGCGCCCGTCCATCGGTGCCCACACTCGACGGCCTGAAGTCCGTGCCCTTTCTTGACAGCACTTCCATCATGGAGTTGGACACCGTTCCGGAGCATCTGCTGGTCCTTGGAGGCGGATATGTCGGCCTGGAGTTTGGGCAAATGTTTCGCCGCTTCGGCAGTCGCGTGACCATTGTCCAGTCCGGGGGCCAACTTCTTAACCGCGAGGACCCCGACATCGCCGAAGAAGTCGCCAAGATACTTCAGCAGGACGGGGTCGAAGTCTTGCTGAACGCGAATGCGAATCGCACGAGCCGGGTGGATAACAGCATTCGGTTGGGGATCCAGCAACACGGCCATTCGACTGCGCTCGCCGGTTCACATCTGCTGGTTGCTACCGGGCGCGTTCCGAACTCGGATACGCTGAATCTTGCGGCGGCGGGAGTGCAAATGGACGATCGCGGTTTCATCAAGGTGAACGGCCGCCTCGAAACTACGTCGAATGGCATTTATGCGCTCGGCGACATCAAGGGTGGTCCGGCGTTCACGCACATCTCCTACGACGACTTTCGTATCATCCGCACCAACCTTATCGGGAAGGGAAGCGCCAGCACCGACGGGCGGCTGGTGCCGTACACGGTCTTTATCGATCCGCAACTCGGCCGCATTGGCGTGACCGAAACCGAAGCTCGCGCGCAGAAGCGGAACATTCGGGTGGCCAAGCTGCCGATGACCTCCGTCGCCCGCGCCCTTGAGGTGGACGAGACGCGCGGTTTCATGAAAGCCATTGTGGATGGCGACAGTAACCAGATACTGGGCGCGGCGGTGCTGGGCATCGAGGGCGGCGAAATTATGTCGGCGCTCGAGATTGCAATGATGGGAAAGCTGCCCTACACCGCGCTGCGTGATGGCGTCTTCGCCCACCCTACACTGGCGGAATCGCTGAACAACCTGTTCATGGCGATGGATAGCGGCAAATAGAAGGCGCTGCTCTGTTCCCACCCTGTCGCCAAAAGAAGGCGACAAGGGTGGGGCACCCACTTTCCGGTGTTATGCTGATAGCAAATCGTAGAATATTCTGTCGCGGTTAGGCCACAATGGGAAGTAGCAGACCCACGCTCCGGAAACGAATTGACGATCGGGCCAGCATCTCACGCGAGATGGTGCAAGAGGCCGAAGCCATTTTCCACGGACACCTGAAACGAGTGGGCCTTAAGCTTACCGGGCAGCGCGACGCCATTCTGCGCACCTTTCTCGACACCCGCGACCATCTTTCCACCGACGAGCTGTATCGGCTGGTCAAGAAACACGACGAGCGCATCGGATTTACCACCGTTTATCGCACTTTGAAGCTGCTGGCCGAGTGCGGGCTGGCCAGCGAAGTGGCCTTCAATGACGGCGTGACTCGTTACGAGCACAAGTACAATCGCCGCAATCACCATCACATGGTCTGCACCGAATGCGGCAGCTCGGTAGAGTTCTTCTCGCGCGAGATTGAACGCATTGAGCAGGAAGTTGGCCGCAAGAACAAGTACCTGCCAACGCGCCACACTTTCCAGATCTACGGCGTATGCGAGCGCTGCCAGAAGAAACCGAAGCGCAGCTTGGCGTGAGATTACAAATGGGGCATGGAAGAGGGCCTTTTGTGCAGGGAGCGCCGACCGCGCACATGCGACCCTTTGCAGGCCCAAGCGCCGATTGCTTGTGATAAGGCCTGGTTACGTCAACAATGCTGACTGTCAAGCTATCAACACAATCGGAGTTGCGTCTAATGGGCACAGGGTGCCGAACGAGAAAGACCTCATCCGGCCTCGCTGTGGTGAACGAAGGAATCGAGGAACGATGCGACATTTTCCGATCACCGTTGCCTTTTTCTTTGCCGCCTCTATTGCCGTCGTCTGTCAGAACTCCGATGACTTGCTGGCGGTCCAGTCTCAAGTAGGCTCCGGTTACGCCTTCATCAACAAAAGCGGCAAGATTGTGCTTCCCGGTCCCTACCAAGGAGGTGCCTCCTTCTCTGAAGGGCTGGCCGCCGTCAACATAAACGGCGAATGGGCTTACATCGACACATCGGGCCGGGTAGTGATCTCAAACTTGTGGGTGAGGACAGCGGGCAGCTTCGTCGATGGTAGAGCCTACGTCGAAAATTTTGAGGGCCATTATGGCTTTATTGATCGCACAGGGCGTGCCGTGGTCCCAATGATTTACGAAGTGGCTAACAATCGTGATATTTACACGTTCGCCGAAGATCGAGTTCCTGTCATGGTAGATGGAAAATGGGGCTATCTTGACAAGCAAGGCGACTTTGCTATTTCGCCCCAATTCGACGAGGCTTCTGGATTCGAGAAAGGCCGGGCGTGCGTAAGGAGTGGCTCGCAAACGTTGTATATCGACGCGAGTGGAGCCGTAGTTTTATCCACACATTTACTTGGCGTGACTTTCAGGGGCGGTCCGCTTGCTCCGGTGCAGGTCGGAGACAGATGGGGATACATGGACGACAACGGTAAAGTCGTAATCGCTCCGCGATTCGACCAGGCTGGTCCGTTTGCGGATGGCTTAGCCGCTGTTAAGCAGGATGGACGATGGAGTTTCATACAACCCGACGGCAGGACAGCTTTTGCGACTGACGCCGACTTCGTGTACGGATTTCATGATGGGCTTACCCGCATCCGTGATGGCAATGGAAAGTGCAATTACCTAACCAAAAAGGGCCAGAAGCTCAGCCAATCTGGATTTGAAGCTGCCACCGATTTCTCCGACGGGGTCGCGAAGACGGACATCGGATACATCGATACCTCCGGGAAGTTCATTTGGAAGGGGCCCTGGTAAATCCACCTGGCGGATTGCTTGACGTAATATCGCCGCTACACTCATTGACGGCGGGCAGGCGTTTTGAGTGTAATCGCCCGTTCACGCCAACTATCTACGGACAGCGACTGCTGTGCAGCGGGATTCGTGCCGGCCAGGAGCAGGCACGACGCGCAAAAGAATAGGAGAGCCGTAAAGACCAGGCTTTTCATGAACGGGACGAATGCCATAATCGTACCGCACACAGCAAGTTGAGAGAAGCCTGCTGCCCGAGCGCTCCCTTGGGATTGGTTACGAAATTAGGCCTGTAATCACTCGTTATCGCGAGATGGTAGTGTTTGGTCGGGATGGATTGGCAAGACTGGCGCTTTCGCATCGGCGGTGGAGGAGTGGGCTTCCACGGCGTCAGCTGTCAAATGGATCGACCTCTGCAGCAGCACGAGTAACAAAAGGGCGGCCACATTGACACCCAATTCCCATTGCGCATCTTGAAGAAATCTCAGCTCGAATGACGAGCCGGCATGCCAGTAGGTATGAAGCCCTGCCGACAACGTGTCGCCTTCTTTTGTTACGACCAGAGCAATAGACCCGACCGCACCTGCCGCGAACTTGTAAACAAATCCCGGCAGCGAAATCCAAGGTACTTGAATCGCCAGCGCCCAGGTCAGTGGCTGTACTTGCCTTGGGTCTCTCCAGTAGAGAAGACCTGCTGCCGTTATGTACACGAATCCCAACAGAGCGCACCCCAACAACGCGAAGGCACCGAACCCCGGCTCCGAGCGGAAGAACGCACGCAGGGTTACCGCAATTCCGAGCAGACCGCCGACAACTGTCGTGCCTATGAGAGTTAGTCGCGGCCAACGTCGCATCTGCGTCATCCTCGAAAAGTGCCCGTCAGGGGAAAACGAGGCAACAAGAGGTAAACATAGCTGAGAACGATACGCTTCACCAGTGTAAAGATGAATCGCGTTATCTCTCGCAATCGGCGCTAGCGTCCCATTTCGGGATTGGGAATGAGCTTGGCCGAACTCAACAGTAATTGTTCCTCGCCGGGTGCCCCAGGTTTCGCGGTTTTCGAAACCTGGGGCTTGTCGCTGATGCAGCGAACGCCAGAACAGTGAATCACACAAATCCCCGGGTCTCGACCCCCGCGAGACCCGGGCCACCCGCCTCTACGGACGAGGCGGGACCGACATCGCTGTGTGTCAGGCGTCACTGACAAGCGGTCGCCGCATCGGTCACGATCCTCTAGGCACATCGGCGGACAATCCTGGACTGGGCGGGCCGTCGGGCATGTTTAAGCAAGTCCCGTGCTAAAGGAGGACTACTCATGCGAGGCAAGAGATTTTTGATCGGATTGAGGGCGGCCCTGGCGATCTTCGCTGTGACCCTGTTGGTGACGAGCACCTGGGCGTCTACCAACTGGTACGAGAAGGTGCTGCATAGCTTCGGCAACGGCACGGACGGGTACATGCCCTCCACCAGCCTGATCTTCGATGCCGCTGGCAATCTCTACGGCACCACCCAATATGGCGGCGGCGCTAACGCCTATGGGACAGTGTTCGAGTTGACGCCCGCCGGGGGTGGAAACTGGACGGAGACGGTGCTGTACAGCTTCAGGAGCGGCACGGACGGGGCTGTTCCCGGGGCCGGCCTGATCTTTGATGCCGCCGGCAGTCTCTACGGCACGACCACTGCGGGTGGCCCTAACAACGGGACAGTGTTCGAGTTGACGCCCACGGCGGGCGAGGGCTGGACGGAGCAGGTGCTGTATCGCTTCTGCTCGCAGGCCAACTGCGCGGACGGGCAATATCCCTACGGCGGACTGATCTTCGATGCCGCTGGCAATCTCTACGGCACGACCGAATTTGGCGGCACCAACGGCTACGGGACCGTGTTCAAGTTGACGCCCACAGCGGGCGGGGGCTGGACGGAAACGGTGCTGCACAGCTTCGGCAGCGGCACGGACGGGGCTTCTCCCTTCGTCGGCCTGATCTTCGATGCCGCCGGCAATCTCTACGGCACGACCACCTATGGCGGCACTTACGGCGTAGGGACGGTGTT
Source organism: Acidobacteriaceae bacterium (assembly GCA_003135475.1). Classification (GTDB taxonomy): domain Bacteria; phylum Acidobacteriota; class Terriglobia; order Terriglobales; family Acidobacteriaceae; genus Bog-257. Next base: position 5,452 of record PLBW01000061.1, on the reverse strand, counting down.
CGAGTTGACGCCCACGGCGGGCGGGGACTGGCTAGAGACGGTACTGTATAGCTTCGGCATCAATGGCCTGTCCGACGGGGGTTATCCCTGGGCCGGCCTGATCTTCGATGCCGCCGGCAATCTCTACGGCACGACTTTCTATGGAGGCACTTACAACCGAGGGACGGTGTTCGAGTTGACGCCCATGTCGGGCGGAGGCTGGACGGAGACGGTGCTGCATAGCTTCAACCCTAACAACGGCACGGACGGGTTCAATCCTTATGCCGGCCTGATCTTCGATGCTGCCGGCAATCTCTACGGTACGGCCTACTATGGCGGCTCGTACGGCGGCGGAACGGTGTTCGAGTTGACGCCCGCAGCGGGCGGGGGCTGGACGGAAACGGTGCTCCGCAGCTTCGGCAACGGCACGGACGGGTTTTGGCCCTACGCCGGTCTGATCTTCGATCACGCCGGCAATCTGTACGGCACGACCGAATATGGCGGCACTCACAACTATGGGACGGTGTTCGAGTTGACGCCCATTTATCCGTGTGCCAGATGTAGTCATAGCGTATTCCCGTGAGGTTGATGTGCTCTCATCCGAGAGGAGACGTGTTGGAGCAGGCCGGGATTGAACGACCGTGATTTGGCGAGCAGGTCGGCGGCCGTTCGAGATACGCGTCAGTCCAAACGAGCTTCAGAGCACAGGCCCACGGCGATGACTCCTGACTCGTCGCTAACCCACACTGACTCGTTCCGGCTAATCCTCGGATAGCTGGCGGAACATCGCCATTACACAAGTGATCATCTTTCCTTCATCCATCTCATAAACGGCTCTATCCCAAAACTACGCTGCATCACCTGCCCAGTTGACGCACGTCACAGCGTTCTGGTCCGCATTGCGCTACAAAAGAGATAGACAAACAAGCGGAAGTGTCCCGTTCGGTTGATTAGCGGGGCGTGGCTTCGCGCCTGGGCAAGACAGTTTCCGTCGAGTGACCCCACCGCGTGGGGAGAATGGTCGCGCAAGATGTTGACGGCACAGCTCAACCCGGTCGGGGTGGGCATTCACAGTGTGCTCATCGCGACAGACTTTTCCCGCTGTTCCACGGTTGCTGTTGACTTTGGTCTCGAACTGGCCCATGAATACCAAGCCAAGGCCTATCTGGTGTTCGTTTTGCCCAGCGACGACTTTCTGATTGCCGGGCCGGACGCCTACGTGGCCGCCAAAGATGCGGCCCGCCGCGACCTGCTGGAGTTGAAGGCCGAGTTGCGGCATACCCATTCCTACACGGAAGGCGAAGACTATCACCTGCTTCTGATGGAAGGGGACGTTGCCCAATCCATTCTGGACTGCGCGCGCCAGAATAAAGTTGACGCGATCGTGGTCGGCACCCACGGCCGCGGTGGCCTGGGCAAAATGTTGATGGGTTCGGTAGCCGAACGCGTCTTCCGGCGATCGCCCGTGCCAGTGATGACGGTCGGCCCGCACTTGCACCGCGCAGCCCGAGGGTTTGCGCCCCGGAACATCCTGCTGGCGGTTGATTTCACGCCGGCCTCGGAACATGCCGCTCACTATGCCAGCGCACTGGCACGGGAGCACAACGCGAAGTTGACCATGCTCCATGTACTGGATCATCCCGAGCTGAGTGGCGTCGCCGACCGGGCCGAGGTCATGCAGGGAATTGAAAAGAAACTGGCAGCTTTGATTGGGCAAGACGCGGAAGGCCTGCAGCTTTGCTGCCGCGTCGAGATCGGCAAAGTGGTACCTACGATTTTGCACACTGAGGTCGAAATCGAAGCCGACTTGTTAGTGGTGGGCGTGCGTCCGTGGTCGGGATTGCTCGATCGGCTGATGTGGCCGAACGCCTACGAAATTGTGCGGAAGGCCGCCTGCCCGGTCCTGACCGTGCGCGGCAAGGTTTTGCAGCATGAATAGCTCTTTTTAATAACGAACTGATAGGAGATGCAATGTTACGTAGCGGTTTTGCCATAGACGAGAGGTCAGCCCCAGCGATAACACCAGACCTGATTGCCGAAATGAAAAAGCAGGACATGAAGCAAGCCATTGTGGAGCGGTTCAGCTATCGTGCCAAGGCGGTTTCCACGGAGACCAAGGTCCAGTCAAAAGAACGCTCACCCTACTGGCAAGCAGTGGACGAGGAGTGCTGATCGGGTGTTAGAGACGTACAGGGGAAAATTCGAGGCGCCGCGTTCAGTGGGTGTCGTCCCCGAGGGGCTCAGATCTCTATCTCTGCTTACCCACCGCTCAACCACCCCAACCTGCGCAAAACCAGCGCGGTTTGGGGACCCCGGTGAAGCGGTGGGCTATCTTATTCCGTCCCGCTTGGCGGGACTGCTACTCCGCGCCTGGGCTTTGATTCTGCCCTTAACGGCAATCCTCGGAGACACGGAGGGGCACGGCGGGTAATTACGGAGGCAACACAATCGCTTTTCTACGAAGATCTCGAATCTGGGAATCTAAGCAAGGAAATCCGCCAAAGGCTGGCGACTCGTAACCCCCAACAAGAAAGCGTTCAAAGCCAGCTTGCCTAAGGTATTAAATGACAAGCTGTTTTTGTCGTTTCAGGGAATCAACTAATAAAGCGCGCCGTTCGGGCAAGGGCTGGGAGGCGTGCTCACCTTCGACCCAGTGACCTTATCCTCTAAGATCGTGACGGCGATGGGTAGCTTGCAAAAGTCTGCTCGTGAGACGGCGAGTCTTGTCATAAGGAGCTTTTCCGCCCTCAACTGGTCCGATCTCACAAATCCGTCGGCAAGGTCTATTCCAAAGCAGCCCTGGTGCTGGCTGGTTTCGAAGCAGCTCATGTTTTCGTTGTAAGAAATGACATACGACGGAGTCTTCTCAAGGATGACGCCGCCATACTCATCCGTGCCCTTCGAGTTCCGATAGAAATTCTTTACGCGCACCGGGATAGTCTCGGTTCCGATTAGGATCGTGTCACCTTGCGGATATTTGCTGCTAGGAGCAGCCCCGGCATTCGCTGCCCTTGACGTGCCAGCACCGGGGCCTGCCTCTTGAGTGGGGCTTTGGGCTAGCGGACTCGTTGGTTTCTGGGTCCATCGCCCGCCTTCAGGGTCGATCAAAGTCTTGCCTAGCAGCTTGAACTGGGCTGGCCTTTGCATTTGCGCCTTGAGAGTGATCTGGTCACCTTCAACCTCGTATGTCCCGATCATGGCCCTGCCATTCCCTGGTATCACAGAAGTCCGGTCTGACTTCAGCTCGATATAATATTCTGGGTGAGTTTCGCTAAAATACTTGCCCGCGACTGACGACTGCTGCACCTCTTCCTTTGACGTGCCAGCACCGGGCGCTGCTTCTTGACGGGGGCTTTGGGCTAGCGCACTCGTAGATTTCTGGGTCCATCGCTCGCCGTCAGGGTCGATCAAAGTCTTGCCTACCAGCCTGAACCGCGCTGGCGCTTGCATTTGCGCCTTAAGAGTGATCTGGTTACCTTCAACCTCGTAGGTCCCGATCATGGCCCTGCCGCCGCTCCCCGATATAACAAAAGTCCGGTCCGCCCTCAGCTCGATATAATATTGTGATTCTGGGTGGCTCTCGCTAAAGTACTTGCCGACAACCGACGGCTGCTGCGCCCCTGCGCTGCCGGCCGCGATGCTGAGGATGATTACAGCAACAGCCATACCTGCTAGCGTAGTCCATCGCAACATCTTCACGTGCGCTTCCTCCAGTGTGACGGTGATGCATCTTGAGAGCAGCTCTTTCTTATGTCTCGCTCTTAGATGCGGATTGCCGGGAAGTACAGAGAGCCGAACCAAGATCAGTCCTCCACCAGTTTCCACGAGCCTTTTTTCCTTGATGAGCGAGTTACTGTCGTGTTCCTTGGTTGTGCCATCCTTGAAATGGATATTGACGACAACCTTTGCTCCTTCACCCTTGATTTCCTCGCTTACGACATCCACTGCAGTGATCGTGCCACCTCGAGTATTTCCGTCACAGAAACTTTTTATTCCTCCTCCTGCGGCAGCTTGTGGGCTGTGCATCAGGCTTTGAAGGTCGGCCGAGAATAATGGTTCCACTTCAGAGTACTGGCCAGCGTTGCCCTTCATGTAAATCTCCCGAACAACCGAGGACGGACTGGCGGCGATGGAAAAACCGGTCCGACTGCACGAGATACTTAAACTCTATTCCTTTTCTGAACCCATTGAGACGAGATCCCGTGTCCCGTGGATCGAATGCAGAATTACGGAGTTCGCGTTTCGAATATCCTCATTGTCGATGCTTTTCACCAAGCCAATATCTGGGGCGTACCAAGTATGGGATTCGACGACCGTTGTCGTAAGCCCTTGCATCTTCATGTCCCTTTGAGCGGAGCCGGTACAACTTACTTTAGTAGCCTTGTAAGTCCCTGCAGGAACTGTCACCTCATCATCGAGTTTCTCAATCAAACACTTCGTTTTTACTTGAACTTTGTCAAGAAATGCGTCCGAATCTGTCTCATCTTGCCCCTCCCACGAGGTTCCCACACTCAATGGCAGCTTGAAGTCGTAGTTCGGAGGGACAGTCTGTTTCGGCGTCTCGTCTCCGGGTTGCTGACTCGCAATCTCATATACTCCACTCGCGTCCGACACAACAAATGACATCCCAGCGTTCTTGCCGTTTATCGTTTGTGAGCGAGGGATAACGCTCTTTCCGAACAACTCCCGTCCTGCGAGATTTCTAACCTCCATCTTTCCAAACTCTTTGCCTGAGGGGGTTTCGAGGACAATCGAATAATTCCAAGTCCTTCCTTTATCGTTTGGAGCGAGGGATCGGGAACCGCTTCTGCAACCGAGAAGAAGCGAAACTGCACCGCAAAGCACAACTACGATCATGACACTAGGCGTTCGGGTCAGCTCTCGTCCTTTTTGTTTCCTATTCTCAGAAAATCAGCTTAACCGGGATTCCCATTTTGTCCCAGCGTGGATTGATTATACTTCCGCACCGCTTGGAAAATAGCTTATAGAGAGGGCTTGGAACTAAGCCAGAATTTCCTTTTTGACCTCGAAAACGGCATCATAATACACCCGTCTGGCCTGTTCGCGACACCGTAAAAGGATTTTTCATCGGGAGCACTCCCGACGGTCTGCCAGTCGCAGCAGCACAGCCCAAAATCGCCCCATTTGTGGCCCACTTTTGCAACACCTCTCCTNNTCGGTAGCAGCGCGATCCGGCCCGGCATCGCCCCGAACCGCCGCCGCGTCAGATGTCCTTCCGCCAGGGCTTTGATTCTGCCCTTAAATCGGTTTCCTTCCCGTACTCCCGCATAACCTGATCCAGTTCTGGATTGCGACGTCATTTCGGCGCCTACTTGCCACGTTGCAGGGCTTCCCGCGCCAATGCGATCTGCGCCCGTTGCGCGTTCGTCGGCGTTGGGTATTTCAGGTGCATCTTTTTCAGCGTGTCCACGACAATATTAGAGACGGTTAGATGGGTGAACCATTTGTGATC
>PLBW01000201.1:1798-5809 GCA_003135475.1 Acidobacteriaceae bacterium | reverse complement strand
ATTCTTTTTTCGAGGCCATCTTTGGCCAGCGGATTCTCTTCCAGGCTGCGCACATACTCGATGGCGCGCGCCCGTTCTTCCGGCGTGGAAGGGCCCCGCATCTTGGCCGCGGAAGGAAGCGATGCCGCGGTGGTGAGGACGATCAGGACTGCCAAAATCTTGCTTACCATAATGCCTTCTCCCTTGAAGCGCTCGGGTGGGCCGGATGGGTGTTGAAATGATACTCCGACTGGGGGTAGCAAAGGCAAGCGGGAACTGAATTCGTCAACCAGCCAGGCTGCAATTCGTCCCGCTCAAACAGCGCTTTGTCCCAGCCGCGCTCGGTTGACGGGCCGCCGACTGGCGCCACGCTTGTTCCGCCAGTTCGTGGCATAATCGCTCAAGCGGTTTCTCGATATGAAACGCGTGGTCCACGCTGCCTGTCCCCACGATTGTCCCGACGCTTGCGCCGTGCTCATTACGGTGGAGGACGGACGCGCTACCAGGATCCAGGGCGATCCCGAACATGCCATCACTCGCGGTTTTCTGTGTGCGAAGGTTGCGAAATATCTTGACCGCGTCTATTCGCCGGATCGGGTCCTTTATCCCCTGCGGCGGGCGGCCCCGAAAGGCACACACGGCGATGGTGCTTTCCGACGCATTAGCTGGGACGAAGCCTTGGACGAGATAGCGGCTCGTCTGGGCCGCATCAGCGCGGAACACGGGCCGGAGGCAATCCTGCCGTATTCCTACGGCGGCAACATCGGCGTGCTTAGCAATGCCTCCATGGATCGGCGGTTCTTTCATCGCCTGGGGGCGTCGCAACTGCACCGCAGCATCTGTTCGCAGACCGGCGGCGACGCCATTGTCTCGATCTACGGACGCAAGATCGGGACCGAACCCGAACAATTCGGTCACGCGAAGTACATCATCGCCTGGGCCGCCAACATTCACGGCAACAACGTTCATCTCTGGCCGTTCATCGAGGAGGCGCGGCGCAAGGGGGCCAAGCTGGTGGTGATCGATCCCTATCGCACCCGCACCGCGGGCCTTGCCGATTGGCACATCGCGGTCAATCCCGGCACCGATGTTGCGCTTGCCCTGGGGTTGATGCACGTCATCGTTCGCGATGGCCTGCATGACCGGGATTACATCGCGCGCTACGCCGAAGGTTTCGACGAACTGCAGAAACGGCTCCCAGAGTACACACCCGAACGCGTAGCACAATGGACGGGCGTTTCCCGCGAGAACATTGAGCGCCTGGCACGCGAGTACGCCACCACCCGCCCAGCGGCCATCCGCCTGAACTACGGCATCCAGCGTTCGCAGAATGGAGGCGCTGCAGTTCGTGCGGTGTGTATGCTGCCGGTGATCACGGGATCGTGGAAGGAAGTCGGCGGCGGGCTGCAACTGTCCACCAGTGGCGGCTTTCAGCTCGACCGGGCCGCGATGGAGCGGCATGACCTGATGCTGAAGAGTCCGCTAGGACGCCCGGCCCGCACGGTAAATATGGTGCAACTCGGCAAGGCGTTGACCGAACTCGACGATCCTCCGATCAAAGCCTTGATGGTCTACAACTCGAACCCCGCTGCGGTTTGCCCCGATCAGAACCTGGTCAGGCGCGGCTTGAAGCGCGAGGACCTTCTCACGGTGGTCCACGAGCAGTTCCTCACCGACACGACCGACTTTGCCGATCTGGTTTTGCCGGCCACGACTTTCTTCGAGCACAAAGACCTGGTCCAAGCTTATGGCCACTACTACCTGCAAGTCTCGCAGCCGGCGATTGAGCCGCGAGGCGAGTGCAAATCCAACGTGGAGTTCTTTCGCGAACTTGCTGTGCGCATGGGATTCGAGGACGAGTGTTTCCGCGAGCCGGTTGACACCATGATCGATGCGGCATTGCAGTCGGGCGTACCGCAACTGAAGGGGATCAGCCGGCAGCGCCTGGAGAGGGACCCGCACGTTCGTTTGAACCTGCATGGAGACGAAAGCGAACATCCTTGGCTGCCGTTCGCAGACGGCTTCGATACGCCAAACCGCAAGGCGCGACTCTTCGACCCGGCATTGATCTCGCATGGCATGGACCCGGTGGCTTCGTTTGTCCCGCCGGAAGAGTCGCGTCATCGGCAAGGAACGCAAAAATTCCCGCTGGAACTGCTGGCTCGTAAGGCCGACAATTTCCTGAACTCCACGTTCGTCAATCTGCCCAGCCTGCAGAAGATGGAGCGGCAGCATGAACTGGAGATGAGTCGTGCCGACGCGAAGCGCCGTGGCATAGCCGATGGCGACCGTGTCCGTGTGTACAACCAACGAGGCGAGATTTTCTTACATGCACGGGTCGACGGCACGGTGGCAGCCGGCGTCGTCGGGGCGCAATTGGGTTGGGCAAAATTGTCCGAAGCCGGTCTCAACATTAATGTGTTGACCTCGGACAGGCTCACCGATCTTGGTGGTGGTGCTACGTTCTATTCCACCTTGGTTGAGGTCGAGCGCGTTCCAGAAACTTCGTGCCCCAGCAAGGGTTAGGGTTGCCATCCGTCGTGGACCAAAGGGACGGTTGGTTTCCGAACCAGAACACCCGTACCGTATAATTGCGCTTTCATTAAACCTGTACCGAGGTTTCGTCATTTCTTGCCATCTTCAGGTAAGACCCGCGGTCCTGTTCGCCCGCGGGACGCGCTACTGGGCCACGACGATCAGCCTTTTTTTCGCCTTCATCGTTCTTGCGGGAACGTGTGCGGCGCAACAGGGCGTGATCGAGGGCATCGTTATCCATGGCAATCGCCGGATTCCGGCGGAAACCATCCGGGCACGAATGTTCACCAAGGCCGGGGACGTTTACGACCAGGCGGCCTTGGAGCGCGACTTTAACTCCCTTTGGAATACGGGTTACTTCGACGATTTGCGTATCGAGCGGGAGGCTTCCGCCAAAGGCTGGATCATCCATGTTTACGTCAAGGAAAAGCCGACCATCCGCGAGATCAAATACGTGGGCTTGAGTTCGGTCTCCCAGAGTGACATCCTCGACAAATTCAAGGAGCGCAAGGTCGGACTTACCCAGGAGAGCCAATACGATCCAACCAAAGTCAAGCATGCCGAAGTGGTCGTTAAGGAATTGCTGGCGGCACACGGCCATCAGTTCGCAACCGTCCGCTCGGAAGTGCGCCCCATCCCTCCCGCGGCCGTCGCCCTTACCTTCGTCGTGAAGGAAGGTCCCAAGGTGAAGGTGGGAAAGATCACCTTTGAAGGCAACAAGGCCATCAAGTCGCGGGAACTGCGCAGCGCGATGAAGAACTTGAAGCCCGTCGGTATTCCTCACTCCATCTTCCTGGAGAACCTCTTTGCCCGCACCTACGATTCCACCAAGCTGAGCGAGGACGCCGAACGGGTCCGCTACTACTATCAGACCAAGGGCTACTTCAAGGCGCTGGTAGCCGATCCCAAAACGCAGATTCACGACACCAGCGGCGTCCGCTGGTATTGGCCGTTCAAGTCGTCCCCCGGCAAAGCTGTCGATATCACTCTGCCGGTCGAAGAAGGCCAACGTTACCGTTTGAAGGAGATCACCTTCACCGGCAACAAGGCAGTGACGAATACGGCTGGATTGCGCGCCCTGTTCAAGATCAAAGATGGCGAGATTTTCGACACGGAGGCCGTCCGCAAGGGTTTGGAGAGCCTGCGAAAGGCCTACGCTGCACTTGGCTATATCAATTTCACGCCCGTCCCGAACACCGAAGCGGACGATGAAAAGAAACTCATCAGCCTGCGCATTGATGTGGACGAAGGCAAGCAATTCTTTGTCCGCCGAATCGAATTCCAGGGGAATACGACCACCCGCGACAAGGTCATTCGCCGCGAACTGACGCTGGAGGAAGGCCAGGTTTACAACGGCAACTTGTGGGAGTTGAGTTTGCTGCGCTTAAACCAGCTACAGTACTTCGAAGTGCTCAAGCCTGACAAGGATTCTGAGATCAAGCAAAACGTACAGGATTCCACGGTTGACATCACTTTGAAGGTCAGGGAAAAGGGCAA
>PLBW01000201.1:0-1697 GCA_003135475.1 Acidobacteriaceae bacterium | reverse complement strand
AATTTCACCCAGACGAGCACGGGAGCAACCACTTCCGTCAGCTATCCCATCAAGCGCTCGTTCAAACGGGTAGGTATTACGTATTCGTTCGACGACTCATCGGTCCAGACGTTCAGCGCCGCGTCAGCCGATTATTTCCAGGCCCTGGCGTTCCGCGGCATCTCCGGACCGAACGCGCTGAATGGCATCATCACCAGTAAGGTTGTGCCGAATTTTTCCTACAACCGAATCGATAACCCGCAGCGTCCGCACTCCGGGCAGAGCCTGTATGTGGCCGCCGAATTTGCGGGTCTCGGCGGCAATGTGAGGTACATCAAGCCGGTTGCCGAGTATAAGAAATTTATCCCCGTCAACAAGGGCCGTAATACCTTTGGCTTCCGCGTTTTGGGCTCGTGGATCTCGGGATACGGAGGTCAGGTGGCTCCGCCCTTCGACCGCTTCTATATGGGCGGCGATACCGACGTTCGCGGCTTCGACATTCGCGCCATCTCCCCGGTTGCGTTCTTCCCCAGCGCCATAACCATTCCCCTGCAGAATCCCGACGGAACCACCGTGCCCCTGGATCCGTCGAATCCGCGGCGTGGGGCTTACGGTATCACTATCCCCGTGGAACAGATCATCTTTCCCGGCGGCGACACCAACCTGGTCAACAACCTCGAGTACCGCATTCCCATCGTTGGACCAGTGACGATTGCCGCCTTTGTGGACACAGGATTCGACCTCATCTCCAATCAATCGCAACTACGGATTGCCGGAACCCAGTTCACTACCCTGCAGACCACGGTTTTCGGCTGCCCGTCCTTGACGTCCACCTTCACCTGTGCGGGTGGGTCCACGCTCCCGTTCTCGGCAGTTCTCAAGCCGATCTCCGGCACCAATTACCAGCCGCGGATGTCAACCGGACTGGAGTTGCAGGTGATCATGCCGGTGGTGAATGCGCCTTTCCGCGTCTATTACGCCTACAATCCCCTGCGCATTGACGAAACCATTGCCTCACCGGCTCCCATCACCCGCGGCATGTTCCCCGCGGGAGCCGCCGGCGATTTCACCTACGCGCAAGCGATTTCGACCTATCAGCCGGGGTATCTGTTGCGTGAGCCGCGCAAGACGTTTCGCTTCACGGTCGCCACCACGTTCTAGCGAGACTCCGAACAGCACGGTTATAGCGGTCTCGATCACGCTTCGTGAGAAATCATTCACCACTTTTCGGCTTCTCTCAGGGCGGGCTACGACGCGGAGGACACTGAGGTTGGTTTCGATAGAGTTTCTCCATGATCGCCGTGCCTCCGTGGTTATTTTTCGTCCTTATCGGAGCCCATCTCGGATCGGTTTGACGCTGACAAGCAGGCTTCCCTATAATCTAGGGTATCCGCACCGCCGAATCTTCCGGTCGGGGCATGGGCGAGGCTGCATTCGAGCAGCGAGCCTGTCTCCGGCTGTCCAGAGCAGTTCGCAGCAGGATCGCGTTCGCCGCTGGTACATCTGAGGAATTCCCGGAGCAGTTCAAGGAGTTACATCAACCTAATGAAGCGTACGCTCGCAGGCATCGCCGTGCTTGCTGTTGTTCTGACGATATCGGCACTGGCCCAAACCGGGTCGGCTGCGCCGGGTGGTGCCGCCGCCACCCCCGCCGCGCCAACCACTGCTGCCACCACCGCCACCTCCGGTGGCGTCAAAGTCGGCATTATTGACATTCA
>PLBW01000138.1 GCA_003135475.1 Acidobacteriaceae bacterium | reverse complement strand
GAGTCAAGTGCGCCAATAATGACGCGCCGCCTACCACGTCCCCATGCGCAAGACCAACCCAGTTGTAAGCTGCAGGCCGTTCTGATAATTCACGCCGTTCAGCTCTTGCGTCCAGGAATGCGAATACTCCAGGCTGGCCACCCGGAAGGCCAGTGCGTCGTTGATCTTGTAGTCCACCCCTGTTCCGGCGGCGATAGCAAACCCGTTCGTATCCCAATCCTTGGTGTAAAGGTGATGAAGAGGATATCCCTGGTCGGCTGGCGGGGCGGCAGCGATCACTATGGCCTTTTCTTCGGGATACAGGATTTCCTGGGTAAGCTTGGTGCCACCTACCAGGAACTGCGCGTGCGTGTTCCAGCGACCGGAACTCGAGGGCGTCCAGCGAGGCCCGACCATGTAGCTCAGTGAATCGCCGCTGAGATTAGTGGGAAGATCCAGCAGCTTGCAGCCATTGACGTCCACAACAATCTGCCATTCTGGAGCAACGCGAATCGCGGCTGTACCGCCGCCGCCCACGCAGGATCCTTTCGCGCCACTCCCCACATACGCCCGGTAGTTGGGAGTCATCGTGAATTCGAAAGGAGCAACTCCAGGGGGAGGATGCGCCACCCCGCTCTTGGTAGCCTGTTCCATGAAGCTCTTCACCGCCGCCGCCTCCGGATAGGGCTTAAACACGCCTGGGCGGTCGTCGCGATGCCAGGGAAGCTCACGGTTCATCACGTTGGCAAAGGAACGCGATGGGTTCAGCCCGCCGCGGGCGAGCAAACGAACGTAGGGATTTTTCGTGCGAGATTCCACAAACCGTATGACGTAGCGATCCAGAGAGTCCTCGGCGAGGGTCCATCCCAGGCCGACGGTGGGTGTGATGACCTGGTCCACGAACCCCTGTTGCGGAAACTGCGCCTGGATGTGTCCGATAGAGGCTTCGCTAATCGGACCGATTTCGAATTGCAGGCTGTAAAGGTAAGAAAATGCCGCGCCGCGGAGTTTCTCCTTCCAGTATCGGGAGTTCTCGCCGAACACCACGTCGCGGTAGGCGCGATCGTTGTGTTGCCACATAAACCCCGCCACCGCGCCTTGCATGGGATGCCCGATGTAGTTAACCAAAAAGGGGTCGCCGTCAGCCCATCCGTGCAAATTCTGCACCGAATCGAAATAACCAGGCCAAAAAGCCGTGTGGAAGGCATCACGGGTCCCATATTCGGTGGCGTACCGGAACGCATGCTCGAGGGTCAGAAATGCTAATGATCCTTCCGCCAAGTGCCGCCAGTCGATTCCGGTTTCGCGCTTGGGTGTCGGCGGCACAGCCATGATGCCCGTCGCAGAGGAGGAAGCGGCTGCGCCCGAATCGACTGAGTTGTTCAGGGAGCTGGATGACCGTCCAATTGGCGGCAAGGACACCTCGGACGGGTCGCGGGGAATCGCTGCGATCGCCTGTGCGTGAACATAAACAACACCGGAGCACAACAAGGCCAGGCAAACGGCCAGAACAGCTCGCCCTCTGGTCAACATCGTCATATGGGGCAGTCAATTGATAATTTCAGGACTTCTGAGTCAATAGAATGCATCATTTATGCACGTTTGGGAACCAGAAAAATATATCGTCCGATCAATTGATTGACTTTAGATTTCGGGGTGACTTTCGAAGAAAAGTCACCGTGAAAGGTGGCTCTACGATTAATACTTCAATCTTGTGTTCCTACCGTATATCTACATCTCCCGAACCGGTGGAAACTTCCACTTCGGGGCCGCCACCACGGACCGTCCCTTTCAGTTCGTGACGCCCCAACGAGCCTTGCACGGTAATTGGGAGATCGGAGTGAATCGAACCGGAACCGGTGTGCACATTCAGATTAAACCCGCTGCCCGAGCCGATTGCGAGGCGAATGGATCCCGAGCCGGTGTGCAAATTCCAGGGACCGCCCACACTGCCGTCGGCACTGAGATCGCCGCTACCGCTGCGGGAGCGCAGACCGCCCTTGACGCCCCGCAAATGGATTCCGCCTGAACCAGTTTGAACATCGACGTCGCCCGACCCGGTGAGATCGGCTTCAATGTCGCCGCTGCCGGTATGCGCGTAAAACGGGGCGGCGACGTTCTCGGCCCGGATGCTTCCACTTCCGGTTTGCACACGCGAGCGCCCTCCAACGTCCCGCACCCGAATTTCGCCCGATCCGGTCTGGGCCTGCACTTCAGCCCGGACGCCCTCGACCCCGACACTGCCGGAGCCACTGTGAGCTTGCACCGTGGTATCGGCAGGGACGGTGATCTCGTAGCTGATGGCGACATGCCGACGCACATCCTCGGGCAAGTCGAACCCGATGCGAATGCTGTTCCCGTTCTGTTGAATCGGGGGATTCGATTCGACGGCGTGTACGGCGCTTTCGGCGTTGGAGAACCATTCATTGTTGGAGTGCACCGTTCCGTGCACCACGACCTTGTCGGTGCCGCCGGCCTTAACGGTGATGTCGCCTGAGCCAGTAGTGACATCGAGGCTGACGGTTCCGGAGACCGTCAAAGTGCGATCAAAGTGACCTTCGGCGCGGGCGTGCAGCAGCGCCGGAGCCAACAGGAGCGCCAGAAGAAGGGCAGTGCAGGGCTTTTTCATGTTGCCTCGCCGGAATTTTGAAGTGACTGCGTTACAAGAAATCGGGCTGCCTATGCCGGCAGCCCAAGCGAGTACTAACTCATGCTATTGCTGTAGAACAACCTGGTCGCCTTGTTTCAGGCCCGACAGCACTTCGGTCTTGGCGCCGTTGGAGATTCCGATGTTGATCGCGACCTTGCGCATTCCATCCTTGCCCTTGGGATCGGGCACATCCGCGGACGCCTTCTTGTCTTTGTCGTACAGGATGGCGCCTTCGGGAATCATCAGCACATTCTTGTGTTCGTCGAGGATGATCTCCGCGTTGGCGGTCATCTCGGCTTTCAGTTCGCCGCCGGGATTGTTGATGGACACCCGCACTTCGAAGGTGGTCACATTGTCTTTCTCGACGCCCATCGGCGAAATCTTGGTCACGTGGCCGGTGAAGGTCTTGTCCTTGAACGTCTCCACCCGGATGCGGGCCGGCTGGCCGAGGTACACCTTACCGATGTCGCTCTCGTCCACCTTGCCTTTCACGTACACTTCGCTGGTGTCGCCCAGGGTCATCACCAGAGTGGCGCCCGAGCCTAGCACCAGGATGGAACTGACTGCGTCGCCGACTTCCACATCGCGCGACAACACCACGCCATCAATCGGGGCCGTAATTGTGGTGTAGTTGAGCTGCTCTTCGAGCTGATTCAGGCTGGCCTGGTCTTTCTTGACCTGTGCCTGGGCTTGCGCAACCTTGGCCTTGTTTACCGTGTATTGCGCCCGGGCGAGATCGCGCTTGTTGACCGCCAGGATGTAGCTGCGCTGAGCGTCGTCGAGGGCCGATTGCGACACCACCCCGTCCTTCGACATTTCCTGGGCGCGTTCGTACGCCCGCTGCAAGGTGGGAATATCCACGCCCTGGGCGTCCACCTCGGCGCGCTTCAGATCAGCTTCGGCGCCTTTGAGGTTGGCATCCGACGAGAGCAGTTGCGCACGACCCGAGTTGACCTGCGCCTCGATCTCGATCTTGTCGAGTTCCGCCAGCAACTGCCCTTGTTTCACTTTGTCGCCGGTGTCAACGTAGAGCTTTTTGACGATGCCGCTGGCCTTCGACTTAATCTCGACTTTCGTGATGGGCGTGACTTTGCCGGTCGCCACCACGCTCTTAGCAAGGTCACCCTTTTCCACCTTTGCCAGCTTGGTGGGATCGATCTTGGTGCCTCCCCGCGTCGCTGCCACCGCGACGATCACCAACGCCAGGACCGCAACCGACACGATCGAAATGATGATCCAGCGCTTCTTCTTCTTCTTACCGTTGCCGTTCGCCACTGCCGCCTCCCCGATTGGGTAGGATTCTGTTCTGTTGATTGGTACGTGTGGGGCCGGGATTTTGTTCCGTGGGACGACCGGAAAGCAGACGAGGCTCGTCCTGTCACTGTTTTAGACAGCTAAGGCAGGAATTTTGGTAGCAGAATTGCCACGAAAAATGGCGGGTCGTGTGATGTCGATTGAGACCAGAGCTTTCGCCCTGGTCTCGACAACAAGCCTTACGAGAACACCTCACCGGCCATGGCCGAGAGGGTGCGCGAGGGAAGGGTATTCCGCACCGGGCGATCAGACACGAATCTGTCCGCGCCACTCAACTGCTTGCGCGTGATGCGCAGCTTCAAGGCCCGTTCGATGACGCGAAGTTCGGCAACTTCGGCGCCCGCTACCAGCGTCGAAGCCCGACCGCGCAATCCTGCCCGACCGGTCCGGCCCACGCGATGGATGAAATCCTCGGGAATGGCCGGCAAATCATAGTTGATGACGTGCGCGATGTTCTGCACGTCGATGCCCCGCGAAGCAACATCAGTGGCCACCAGGACCTTAAAGCGGCCCGCGTCAAAGCCCGCGAGCGCGCCCGTTCGTTGTGACTGAGTGCGGTCGCCGTGAATCATCGCGGCAGCGAAACCGTCGCGCATCAGGCCTTTCGCCAGGCGCTCGGTACCGCGCTTGGTGCGGGCAAACACCAGGGTGCGCCCCTTCTCGGCGTAGAGAAGCTGGCGGAGGACCTCTGACTTCTCCGATAAGGAAACTTCAAAGGCGTGGAGTTCGACCGTGTCGGCCGGCTTCGAGATGGAACCCTGCGCAATGCGCACCGGACTGCGCATGTAGTCATTGACCAGGCCAGCAACGGAGGCTTCCAGGGTTGCCGAAAAGCACAGCGTCTGGCGATCGCGCGGCAGCACCGCTACGATGCGCCGGATGGCCGGCAGAAAGCCCATGTCGAGCATGCGATCGGCTTCGTCCAGAACCAGGGTCTTGACCTGTTCGAGGCGCACGAGCCGGCGGCCCAGGAAATCTTCCAGCCGCCCGGGCGTGGCTACGATGACCCGCGCTCCCGAGCGCAAGGCCTGAATTTGCGCCTTCTCGGCCAGACCGCCGATGACGAGGGCCGCGGGCGCAAGTTTCTTGTCGCGCAGCTTTTCATACTGTTCGTGGACCTGCATGGCAAGTTCGCGCGTAGGCACCAGGATTAGCGCTTCCGGGTTGCGAGACGTGGTCTGCAACAGGCGCTCGATCAAGGGCACCAGGAAAGCCAGGGTTTTGCCAGTGCCGGTTTGGGCGGTGGCCAGGACATCTCTGCCCGCAAGAGCGTGCGGGATCGCTTCCGCCTGGATGGCGGTGGGAATGGTGAAATTAGCAAGCGCCAACTTCCGCTGAAGGTCAGCGGAAAGAGGCATTTCTGTGAATTGTGTCAATCGAATCTTACTTTCTGGAGGGGCGTCTCGCGATTGCATTTAGTTGGTGCATGCGATTCGCGAAGATACTTCGGATGCCGCTCAATAGTTTATTGGGCGCTGAAAACAAACGGGAAGCAGGAAAGGCGGGAAATCAGATCGAGAATTCGGATCGGACTGTCGCACCACAAGCGAACCGAGGCTAATAGCGTCTAACAGGAGTGTACCACAGACTCCCTGAGAACGCCGGGGAAAGCAGCGGGGGGGCCGGCCGCTGCCGCGGAATTACTTGGCAAAGTCATGAAAATCAAAGCCTTGCGGCTGACCTTCCTCGTCGTGCGTGACCACCAGGTCGGCCACTGACTGGGTGGCAGGAGCTTCGGTCTCATTGTCCGATTGCTGCTTGCGCTGCTGCTTCTTCTGCAACTTTTCGGCCTGTTTTTCCTGGCGTGACCGTTCTTTTTGGCGCTTGGTAAAAGATGGACGCGAGTTGGCCATAGGCAGCTCCTCTCAGCTCAATCAATCTGATATCTCTATCATACATGGATGTTGGCACTCTGAGTAACCGCGCGATTCCTCGCTTCGCTCGTACCGACAACTCCAGAGACGAATCCTCGATCATTCCACCCCGCCAACTCAGAACGACTTCTGCCGCACGCTCCGAAAGCCCGCGGACGAACAACAGCGCTTGACGGCTGAGTGCTGACCGCTACGCGCGGTGCTCTCACTCACACCGCGTTGTGACCGCTGTCACTTCGCCTTGGGCAGTGCCTGGTTAAAAATCGAACTATCGTTCGGTAGGTGGATAAAGCTCCCAACCGCAGCGTAATTTCAGGTGCCGCCAAACCTAATCAGGGAAGATGCCGCCGTCCAGGCTGCCCTTCCTCAGGTGCGGCCCCAAGAAGAAAGGGCAGCAATGGCCAAGGGTTCGGTGCAGATTGTGGTTGAGCGCTGTAAGGCCTGCGGATTCTGCGTAGAGTTCTGTCCCACGCACGTACTGGCGCTCTCCTCTGCTTTTAACGCCAAGGGATATCACACTCCTTACATGGTCCACCCGGAGAAGTGCAGCGGTTGCGATTTGTGCGGCATGTACTGCCCCGACTTCGCGATTTTCGGGTACAAGCAGCCGGCCGCGGCCAAGGACGTTGCCGCCGCAGCCGCCCCGCCTCCCGCTGCCGAAATCAAGGAGGACCAAGATGCATGCTGAAGCCGCCGGGGTCCTGACCGGCACCCATTTTTTTGATGGCGACCACGCCTGCTGCGAAGGCGCACTGGCCGCCGGAGCGCGCTTCGCTTCCGGCTATCCCATCACCCCCTCAACCGAAGTCGTGGAACGCTTCGCCGCCCGCGTACCCACCGTAGGCGGGACCTTCATCCAGATGGAAGATGAACTGGCCGCCTCGATTACGTTGCAAGGCGCGGTGTGGGGCGGCGCCAAGGCCTTCACCGTGACCTCCGGTCCCGGATTCTCCCTGATGATGGAGCACATTGGCCTGGCGGTCATGACCGAAACTCCCTGCGTCTTTGTGAACGTGCAGCGCGGCGGCCCTTCCACCGGATTGCCCACCCTGCCCGCACAAGCCGACATGATGCAGGTGCGCTGGGGCTCGCACGGCGATTACGAGATCATTGCGCTGTGCCCCAATTCGCCGCAAGAGTGCTTCGACCTGACCATCACCGCCTTCAACTACGCCGAGCAGTATCGCTGCCCGGTGTTCGTCATGATGGACGAAGTGGTGGGTCACATGACGGAGAAGGTCGTCATCCCTCCCCCCGAGCAAATTGAAATCACGCCGCGGCGCTATACCACGCTTCCCCCCGACGAGTTTCTCGCCTTCCAGCCGCGCGAAGATCTGGTGCCCGACATGCCGCGAATCGGCGAAGGCTACAACGTCCACGTCACCGGCCTGACCCACGATGAGCGCGGCTATCCCGATATGACGCCTCCCACCCAGGACAAGCTGGTGCGACGGCTGAAGGACAAGATCACGAAGAATGTCGACAAAATTACCCTGTACGAGGAAGAACAGATCGAGGGCGCCGACGTGGTGGTGGTGTCGTATGGCATCACTTCGCGAGTGGCGCAGCGCGCCATCGAATTGGCGCGCAAGAAGGGCGTGAAGGTGGGCAAGTTCCGCCTCATCACTGCCTGGCCTTTCCCCGAAAAGCAGATTGCGGAAATCGCCGCCAAGGTGAAGGCATTCGTGGTCGTAGAGCTGAATCTGGGACAGATGGTGCGCGAGGTAGAACGCGCCGCGGCCGGCAAGGCGATCGTCCGCTTCGTGGGACACGCCGGAGGCAGCGTACACCGTCCGGAAGACATTCTGCAGACCATCCTGGAGGTGGCGCGATGAGCGAGCTGAGCGAACTGACCGAAGTGACTCCCCAAAACCCAGTGGAACCATTCCTGCGCATGGACCGCATTCCCCACATCTGGTGTCCGGGCTGCGGCATTGGCACCAGCGTCAACTCCTTCGTCCACGCGCTCA
The DNA here is from genome assembly GCA_003135475.1 of Acidobacteriaceae bacterium. Classification (GTDB taxonomy): domain Bacteria; phylum Acidobacteriota; class Terriglobia; order Terriglobales; family Acidobacteriaceae; genus Bog-257. The sequence goes on along the minus strand of PLBW01000138.1, from coordinate 34,026 downwards.
TCGATGCCAAGATTGACACCCGAAACGTCGCCATTGTCTCCGGCATCGGTTGCAGCGGGCGGGTTGCCGGCTACATGAAACAGGACTCGTTCCACACCACGCACGGTCGCGCCATTCCGTTCGCCACCGGCTTGAAACTGGCCAACCCCAAGCTCAACGTGGTGGTGTACTCCGGCGATGGCGACCTGTTCGCCATCGGCGGCAATCATCTGATCCATGCCGCGCGCCGCAACGTGGACATCAAGGTCATCTGCGTCAACAACCTGATCTATGCCATGACCGGTGGACAGACCGCCCCGACTACGCCGGGCGATGTTATTACTTCCACCAATCCTTACGGGACATACGATCCGGCGTTCAACCTGCCCTATCTGGTGGAAGCGGCGGGAGCGGTTTACGTGGCCCGCTGGACGGTCTTCCATGTTAAACAACTGGCGCGCGCCATGCAGGAGATGTTCGCCAAGAAGGGTTTCAGCTTCATCGAGGTGCTGTCGCCTTGCCCAACGCTTTATCAGCGGCGCAACAAAATGGGCGACGGCCTCGACACCATGAAGTTCTACAAACAAGCCAGCAAAATCAAAAACGGCGCAGCGACCAAAGACGTTGCCTTGAGCAAGAGCGGCGAGATCATCGTGGGCAAGTTTGTCGATCGTGAGCGCAGCGACTATGGCGGTCTCATGCACGATAAACTGCTCGATTCGCTGGGAGACGATTACGTGGAAACGGAGGCCTGTACATGCCAGTAAGCGAGATCCGTATCGCAGGATTCGGAGGCCAGGGCGTTATCCTGTCGGCCCTCATCATCGGCAAAGCGGGCTGCATCTATCAGCCCGGCTACGCCACCATGACGCAGAACTTCGGGCCCGAAGCCCGCGGCGGGGCCTGCAGTGCTCAGCTCATCCTTTCGGACACGCCGGTGCTGTATCCCTACGTGCCCCGGCCCGACATTCTGGTGGTGATGTCGCAGGAGGCGTACGTAACGTTCGCCCCTCAGCTCAAGGACGACGGCATTCTCATCATCGAAGAGGACCTGGTACGGATCGGCGAGCTGCCGGCCGGAGTGCGCGTTTACAGCGTCCCCGCGACCCGCATCGCCGAAGAACTCGGCAAGAAGATGGTGCTGAACATCGTGATGGTCGGATTTTTCGGGGCCATCTCCCAGGTGGTCGAACGTGAAGCGCTACGCAACGCCGTGGGGGCTTCCGTGCCTCCAGCTTATCGGGAACTGAACTTGAAGGCCTTCGACCGGGGATTCGAATACGGCGCCAAGGCGCTCACGGAAGTCATCGTGCAGCAAGACTCAGAGGTCGCAGTCGCGGCCCTGGAAAACTAGCTTCATTCATAACTCATACCAAAGCCGGCGGAGGGTCGCCGGCTTTTTCTCTTTTCGGTTTCTTGTTTTTCGGTTTCTTGTTTTCTAACAGTATGGACTAATTGGCTGTCATCCCGACCGAGCCCGCTTCAAACTCACGATAGCAACAAACCTTGTTGTCATCCCGACCGAGTCCGCTCCAAACTCACGATAGCAACAAACCTTGTTGTCATCCCGAACGAGCCCGCTTCAGCGGGCGAGTGGAGGGACCTGCTGTTCCTTCATTGGTCAGGAACATGGATTTGCAGCCGGGCGGGCTTTCCCCACTCCGCCGACAGATCTTCCCACGTCGGGTTGTCACGCTCGATGAGGGCGATCTTCTTTTCTCGCCGCCAGCGCTTTAGCTGTTTTTCTCTGCTGATCGCGGACTGCACCCACGTGAACGGCTCGTAGTACACCAGGCAATGCACTTTGTAATCGGCCGTGAAACCACCGAATATGCCACTGCGGTGCTCGCGGATTCGCGTTTCCAGATCGCTGGTGACTCCGATATATATCGTTCGTGACTTGCTGGCGAGAATGTAAACGTAATAGCGGTGTTCCATCGAGTCATGATCGGCGAGAATCGCAAAGAAGACAGTGACGCCGCTCACAGAGAACAGCAGGTCCCTCCACTCACCCGCTGAAGCGGGTTCGGTCGGGATGACAACACAAAACACACATTACAGTGACAGCGGATCATGCTCCGGCTAAGGACTCGGCAGGTTGTGGAGCGAGCCGGCGGCGAACGCAAAGCCTTCTGGCGCAATCCTCACCGCGCCCTGATAGGGCTGATCAATGTCCGCGATGGCCACCAACACCAAGGCAATCAAGAAGCTCAGCACTATCACCTGCAGCAAGTGAAAACGGAAATTCGGCACGCCAAAGAAGCACGATGACGCAACTGTGATGATGCCTCCCGCAACCAGGACCGCCCACAGAATGCCGGGCAAGGCTTCGCGCGCCTGCATGGCGCGAATGCGGCGGTATTGGGTCAATCCTCGCAACTCCTCCATGAGTTGGTACACCGCGATGGCGCCGGGCTGCGCCTGTGCCTCACTCTGTCCTGCCAGCGTCCAGAGTTGGTTAATCATCTCCTCGCCTTCCGGCGGCATAAGTTGCTTCTCCATCGCGGGCCACTCGCGTTGCAAGGCGTTGTCTGCATAGCGCACACACAGTTCCTGGATGGCCTTGGCGTTCGGATCCTTCAATTGGCTGGCGATGCGGAAGACGTTCACCAGCGCGTTGGCTTCCTTCTCTTCGTTGGCTTGGGCCTCTTGGAACATGGTCCAGACACCCGCCAGCGTGAAGGCCAGAATGACCGCGTAGGTGGTGCCGATGACGGCAACCACCGCTCCGGTAAAGTCGTTTGACTCCTTGCGAGAGGGTGCGGTTGAGGTGCGGCTAACCAGGAAAAGAACTGCGGTCCCCCCAGCGACACAGCCGATGATGATGAGAACGTTGAATAGCACGATGATCTCTTCGCGGCTAATTCTCCGGCGGTTAACGAGCTTACACTGCTTTGCCAAAAAGCGGGAGGGGATTGTGCAGGGAGCAGCAAACTTAGCTTAAAGTCAGGACTTTGTGCTCGGGGCAGCGGGCTTGAGCGAGATCGGTCAGGCGATCGATCAACTCTGGACCATGGTTCGCGTAGAAATAGAGCCCGCCGATTTCGCGCTCCTGCAGCGCCTTGTTGGGATAAAGAGCGTTTTCGATTTGGGCGGCGTGTCGCGACAGAATGTCCGTTCGGCGCAACTCGGCTTGCGCGGCCCGCTTCTCCAGACGATTTACCTGATAGTGCATCTTGCTGGCGGCCCGACGGGCGGCTTCCACCAAGGTTGGATCCAGCGTCTTCAAAGACCCGCTGATCCCCGCCATGGCGGCTTCAACCGATTGGTGTGCCTGCTCGAAATCCTGCTTGAGTTCGGCAGGCAACGAGCGGGCGGCCAGACAGTCGCGAAGCTGGCATTCGCCATGAAACAATTCCGGCAGCTCCACTTCGTATTTATTAAGCAGCCGCTCGATGCGCGGCTCGATCAACGTGGCGCTCATGCGCGGAAGTATCGGGGTAACTCGGCCCAGCAGCTTCTCATACACAACCGCAGCCTGCGCGAAGTACGCGATCTCGGCTGGCCCGCCGATGTAGGCCAGGGTGGGAAGCCAATAGTCCTGAAGCACTGGACGCAGCAGCACGTTGGCGCTGAAGTTCTCCGGCGCCGTCGCGATGCGCTTCTGCAACTCCTCGGCGGAAACGGCCTCCTTCGCAATGGTGAAGGTCCCATTGGCGCGATGCACCGGGACGCGCACTCCATCCACCAGGGCAAACAACGGAGTGGATTCTCCCGTCACCTTGACCTGTTCGTGATAGTCGCCGTCACGCAACTGCTGGTTGCGCTCCAGCACGGCCTGGTCGAGTTCGGCGGAGCGCTGCAGCGCCTCCAGGAACAACGGCGCGGCAATGCGATGCAGCTCCGGGTCAGCCGGATCGAGGAAGATAAGCCCGTGCTCGCGCCCACTCCCACTAAAGATGCGCGTGTAAAGTTTGGCGAACGCGTTGGAGAAGGTCTCGCCCTCGGCGTAGCTCTGGCGCAGGTAATCGGCAGCCAGCGATTCGCCCAGCAGCTTGGCGGCTTCGGCGACGATCTCGTTGGTTCCTTCAGCGAAGCGAAGGTGCGCAACCGGAGCGCCCGCAACGCCTGCCGTCTTGGCGGTGAAAGGCGCAAGTTGAAAATCGTGGGTCAGCAGCAACGCCTGGTTGACTTCGTCGAGGTCGTGGTCCTCCGAGGCCATCCAGAACACCGGCACACATTCCACGCCTGCCTGTTCCACCTGCTTGGCCAGTGCCAGTACCGATGCGGCTTTGAACAGCGACATCAGCGGGCCGCCGAACAGTCCAACCTGCTGGCCGGTGACTACGGCGTAAGCGCCATCACGCAGCCGCTGAATGTTGCGCAGCGTCGCATCCGAAGCTCCCCAGGCGCGATTCTGTTTCTCCAGCGCGTCGGCGACACGGGCCTGCCGTTCGCGATCGCGGGGCACGGACTTGGCGAATGCGGCGACATGCTCCACGTCGGGCTGAGTGGGAAAGAACTGGCGGATCGCGGGAGAGTAGGAAAGGAAATCGCTGAAGATGCGGGTGGTGTGCGGGATGGAGTTGAACGAGATGCAGTCGGGAATCACGCCATTGTCTCCCGACAACAGCGCCCGCCCAGGCAGGCGCGGCGAATGAGGCCGCAATCCAGAAGCTGCCGACAGTCGTTTGCAATCAATCGATGAACCAGTTTGGCCATTCGCGCCACTCGTATCAGACTAACAGGCAGCCAAGAGGTTTGGATGACTTCCCTGCCAGGGGGATGCAGGATTCGCACGCCCGAGTCGCCGACCCCATCGCCGGCATCTATATGTTGGCGATTGACTTCGCTAGCTGGTAGAGTGAAGGAGATCGCGGTTCACTTCGGGGGCGTCACGGCTTCGACGGAAGTGATTGCGGTAAAGAGGCATACCGGAGCGCACACATCCGTAATCGCGTGCAAAAACACAATTGCCAATCAAAACCTGGCATACGCAGCTTAATTAGTTAAGTTGCCGTCCTCCTCGGCTTTGCTCATGGGCTGAAAAAGGGCGTCGCACAGTGAGCTGGCTGCGCACTCTCCACCTGTGAGTTCGCGGCGAGATTATCAGGTTGGCTGGCTGCGTTTCTTGTCCGCTCTGAGCGCGGCCNNGCAGCATTTTCGGACGCGGGTTCAACTCCCGCCGCCTCCACCATGGCCCATTTATTTCAAATTTCCTACATATAGATCAGCGGGCTCCAACCCGCTGATTTCAATCTCAAAAAATCAGTCAGGTCAACCCGTCACTTACCCGGCAGAGAGTCGCTGCGCGCGTCGGAGAGGTTCGTGAGATTACTTCCGGGTTTGCCCGTGACTCGGGCGAAACCTGTCTTAGACCTGTGCGTCGGCTTGGTGATTGTCGCTGAACAAGACCATGCTGGCGAACATCGACGCGTCACACAATCCCCCAGCGTACGAAGTCATTGACTCAGGGAACTCTCCAGACCTTGACATGGCGGCGGAGCAAATGCTCAGGCAGAAATTTATTCACTCCCGCCGAGGACTTAAGCTAATATCACACTGCAAAAAAGATGTGGCGCGAATACCGAAAAACAAAACTGGCGATCGCCGGTCAGCGCTTCCGGTGCGCGCAAACGAGGGGACACGTCTCAATGAGGTTTCCAGCCCAATGGTTACTCCATCTCAAACGCGCGCTCGCGTTGGCGCTCGCCATTCAACTCGTTGGATGCGGCGGGACTGCCACAGCCCCTCCGCCCGCTCAGCCTCCACCCGGCAGCGGGAGCACGACCACTCCCATCAAGCACGTCATTATCGTCATCGGGGAAAACCGCAGCTTCGATAACCTTTTCGCGACCTATCAGCCGAGCGATCCATCGCAACAGGTTTGGAACTTATTGTCGCAGCAAATCGTGACCGCGACCGGAGCGCCAGGCCCCAACTTCGCCGCCGCAGCCCAGCAGCAAGCCAGCGACACCGATTACTACCGCTTGAGTCCGCCGCAGACTGGCAGCTTTTCCACCCTGCCGCAGCCCAACACAACGTTGAGTCCTATTCTGTTTCCGCCTGCGATTGACTATGGCATCGTGTCGGACCCGGGGCTCGCTCCCAGTGACCAGGGGCTGCTCTACGACGGCGGGATTTTTTATCAGCCGCCCCACCAAGTTCCATTAGTCCCAGACGCGCGCTTTCCCAGCAATTTGCCAAACGGCCCGTTTCCGATCACGCAGTATGCGATGTCCTCGGATACGATTGGCGATCCGGTCCATCGCTTCTACCAGATGTGGCAGCAGATCGACTGCAGCGTTGCCAACATCAGCGCTTCTAATCCGAGCGGGTGCGCCGCCGATCTGTTCCCGTGGGTGGCAATTACCGTTGGCTGGGATTTTGGAGTAGAGAATGGGCCTCCACCTCCGCTGTTCACCGACCAGTCCACCTACCAGGGTGCAGTCTCGATGGGCTTCTACAATATGGCTGCCGGGGATGTACCCTACTTCGCGTCGCTCGCCAACCAATACGCCATCAGCGACAACTATCACCAGTTCATGTTGGGTGGAACCGGACCGAACTCTATTTCCATCGGCACGGGTGTGCCTCTCATCTATAGCGACGCCAACGGCACCCCGACCACTCCACCAGCGCTGCAGATCCAAAATCCCGATCCTTATCCGGGGAGCAACAATTGGTATAAGCAAGACGGCTTCTACCTTCCGGATTCCGGCAATGAGAGCAATGCCTCCTATACCAATTGCTCCGATTCCACCCAGCCGGGCGTGTCGGCCATCATGAACTACCTGGCCGCGCTGCCTTACCAGCCATTCAACTCCGGCAACTGTGCGCCTGGAGCTTATTACCTGGTGAACAATCAGGATCCTGCCTACAACCGCGACGGCACACTGCGCGCCGACCAGAGCCATACCGTGGGCCCATCTTCGGTTCCCACCATAGGCGACGCGCTCTCGGCCGCCGGCATTTCGTGGAGATACTATGGCGAAGGCTTCAGTTCCAGCGGCTTAGGCGGAGTTTACTCGCACTACTGTGACATCTGTAATCCCTTCCAGTACGCGCCGTCCATCATGACCACCGATCTCCAGAACAACCTTCAGGACATCACCCAGTTCTATCAGGACGTGCAGAACGGCACCTTGCCGGCGGTCTCGTTCGTGAAGCCGGACGACATCACGGACGGCCATCCGGGCACATCCTTGCCGCTGTTGTTCGAAGCCTTTTCCCGCAACCTGGTTGAAACGGTCAAGGCGCAAAGCGCCTTGTGGCCACAAACAGCCATTTTTATTACGCTCGACGAATCGGGCGGAAATTACGACTCCGGTTACATTCAGCCCATTGACTTCTTCGGTGACGGCCCGCGCATTCCGCTCATTGTGGTTTCACCGTTCGCCAAGCCCGGGTACGTGGACCACACCTACGGCGACCACGCCTCGCTGCTGAAATTCATTGAGAAAAACTGGGGACTGAAGCCGTTGTCGTCGCGCAGCCGCGACAATCTCCCCAATCCTGTAATCGCCCCCGGTGCCCCCTATTTCCCGACCAACAGTCCCGCCATCGGCGACCTGATGACGCTGTTCAACTTTTAGAGCTAAAACTCATGTCATGCGCGGCAGAGAATCGGCGAAGGGCAACAGATTGTCACCCCAGCTCGCGCCTGCGTACCTACATCCTTGTTTTACTGCCGCTGTTGCTCATCTCCGGTGCAGCAGGCCAACCGGCCCGGAAAAACGCTACCGGCAGGCTGCTCATCGCATCGGACGTTCACTTCAATCCGATGGCTGATCCTTCACTGGTCGCCGATCTCGCAGCGGCCGACTCCTCGCAATGGGAAACGATTTTGCAGCGATCGAAGCTCGCGGCGTTCAGTAGCTACGGGCAAGACACGAACTGGTGGCTACTGCGGTCTGCACTGGAGGCGATGGTTCGGGCTGAGCCCCATCCGGCGCTGGTGATGTTCACTGGCGATCTGCTGGCGCACGACTTCCGTAGAACTTACCAGAGCATTACGCATGACAGCGAGCCCGAGCACTATCGCGCTTTCGTGCTTAAGACGGTTGACTTTGTAGCGCTGGAATTCCGCAAGCGTTTCGTGGCGGCGAAGATCCTGCTGACGCCCGGCAACAACGACGAATACTGCTGCGATTACAGCATCGAGGCGAATGGAGCATTCCTGCTGGACACTGCGGAAAGGGCCCGCGATCTTGCGATGGAAGGCGAGCCATTCAGCGCCACCTGGAAGTCGCTGGGAAGCTACAGCCTGGAGCATCCCAAGCTGCACGGTGTGCGCATCCTGTCGCTCAACACCATCTTCTGGTCCGCCCACTATCGTGCCGCCAGCTTTAGCCATGGCTGTGCGACGGTCAACTCCACTGCTGCGAGCGATCTGCTCACCTGGCTGAAATCGCAGTTGGCGGAAGCGGAACAGGCACACGAAAAAGTCTGGCTCATGTTTCACATTCCCCCAGGGATTGACGGCTGGGCGACAACCCATCCCTATGATGGAACCGCTGCGGGGACCGGCAGCTCGGCCGCGTCGTGCGCGAGTTCGGTGGTGCCCATGTGGGTCCCGGAGTGGACCGCGCGGTTCGACAGTTTGCTGGAGCGATATCGGAGCACGGTCTTGGCGAGCTTCGCTGGTCACACCCACGTAGATGACTTCCGGGTGATCGGAACTGATGGCGCCAACCGGCAGTTTGTGCTGATTGATCCCGCGATTTCTCCGATCTATGACCAGAATCCCGGGTTTCGCATAGTAGATTTCAGGAGCGACGGAACGCTGGCCGATCAGACCACCTACTTTCTGACGAATCTCAAGCAGGCAGGCGGTAAGACTGGCGGACGTTGGAGGCGGGAGTATACGTTTTCGCGGCGATGGAAAGTGCCGCAACTGGACGGCGCGAGTCTGGCCAAGATTTATGATGAGATCGCCACCCGCAACACCGCGCGTGACCTATGGTTGCACCTCTACATGGTATCGAGTTCTGCCGCACCCATTCCTGCTAAAGATGTGAGAGGACTGTACTGTGCGATTAGCGGGCTCACCCAGCAGGGCTATGAATCGTGCTATTGTGCGGCGACGGTGCCGGAAAAGCCGTCTCCCTAGCACACGCCATCTTCCAGTTCCCGATGAAACAGTCGGAAGCCACTGGCCACCACGCTGCCAGCGCAACTCACAACCGGAGGTTCGATCCATGGCATTATCATCGTTCCGCTACCGTCTTGAGCAGCAGGATCCAAAGGTAGGAAACGGGGGCGTCACGCGCGGCGCATCCGTCCGTGAGTTTCCTATTTCAACCGGCATCGCGGGCGTCTCGATGAGGCTGGGCCCAGGCACAATGCGAGAGCTGCACTGGCATGCCAATGCCGCCGAATGGGCTTACGTCGTCAGCGGTTCCTGCCGCACAACAATCCTCCATCCAGACGGATCAGCGTATGTCGACACGTTCAACGCCGGCGATGTCTGGTACTTTCCGCGAGGGTATGGTCATTCGATCCAGGGACTCGGCCCCGGAGAGTGCCACTTTATCCTGATCTTTGATAACGGCGACTTCTCAGAAGATCACACCTTCAGTATCACAGACTTCCTGGCGCAGATGCCGCGTGAAGTTGTGGCGCAAAACCTGGGTATGTCCGTGGAAGAACTGGCGCCGCTGCCCGACCACGAAGCCTACTTCGTTCGCGGTCCTGTGCCTGACGATAGCTCGCTCTCTGCGACACCGCGTAGAGTTCCGGAACTGGCGACGATGCATCGGTACCCGCTTGACGCCCAACAGCCCCGGCGCGTCCCGGGAGGTGGTACGCAGCGGACTGTAACGGTGGATGAATTTCCTATTTCAACCACGATGGCGGGATCGGTAATTGAGCTGCAGCCCGGAGCTCTGCGCGAGTTGCACTGGCATCCGAATGCGGACGAGTGGCAGTACTACATCAGCGGCACGGCAGAAATGGGCGTGTTTCTTGCCCAGGGAAATGCGGTCGTCGACCAGTTCGAAGCCGGCGACGTCGGCTACGCTCCGATGGGAGCCGGCCACTACATCAAGAACACTGGCAACGAGGTCTGCCGCATCCTAGTCGGCTTTAACAGTCCCCACTATCAGGCGATGGACCTCAGTGAGTGGCTTGCCGGCAATCCCGTCGACGTGCTTGCAACGAACCTCGGACTCAGTCCCGAAGCCGCTGCCAAGCTTCCGCACAAGACCGTGTTCGTCGCGCCTCCGGTCAGCCGGAAATAGGTGCTTCCCGTGCGTCGAACATTTCGCAGGAGTTTGTCGTGCAGTCCGCCGCGAAGCGGCCGAAGTAGTTCCTTGGGTTCGAACCGCCACGTGATTGCTCCTGGGTCGGCAGCAAACAGGAAACTGAAGTTTGGCCGACAAGCGTAAGCGCGTGTACGACGTGTTCCTGATCTCTAGAACGGGTACCCAGACTTGATTCCCGGACAAATTCGGGACCTGCCGGAACTTGGGTGGGTCACCCGCGCTTCTTCTGCAACCATTCTGCTCTGCACAGCATTATTCCGGCGTGCATCGGGCACTCGGTCTATACTTTCTTTTCGACCGTCAGAGAGGAACACCAATGAGGACATGTTTGCTTGCTTTATCGTGCTGCATCGCCATGGCGGCGATGCTCGCTTATGCGCAAAGCGCGGACGAAGGCTATCAGATGGCCAGAGTTGTCGCTTTCGAAAGAGTCGCCGCTAACGCTCAGCACATGGCAGGGTCGGATGCCTACAAGATTTCCATGCGCCTGGGTGATACCGTCTACGCTTGCCGCGTCAACGCCCCCGCTGCAACTTTCATTGACTGGACCACCGGCAAAGAATTTCCTGCCAAAGTGAACGTCCCAAACGGCAAGGTATTGCTGGTGAAAAATCCTGATGGTCAGGTCGTGGAACTGAACATTGTCGGCAGGAAAACACCCAAGTAGAAATACCCCTTGAGCCGCAATTTCGGCGGGTGAATTGTCTCGCTTCCCATAGGGTGCACAAAACCGTTGCCGAGATCTCAAAATCTAGCCGCCTTCGATGGCTGCCTGAACCGTAACCACGGCGGGTGGAAATACAAACTTCGGCAGGGTGGGCGGGGTCCTCCCGCCTGCCCTCGCCGATGAAAAAAGCCGCCCCAAGGAGCGGCTCAATCAATGGCCTCAATTGCCGCTCCAGCTATTCCATTAACCTTCGCCGCAGCACTCCCGCGAGGCCGATCATGCCGGAACCGAACAGCACGAGGCTGCTGGGCTCGGGCGTTGCAGTACCATCGATGGTGAACGATTCGGAAGGAATCGAGTCAAGGGTGTTGTCAAAATAGGCCGTTGATGGGCAGTTCGCGCCGTTGCCAGTACCACCGCAGCCTGCGCCGCTGTTCTCATCCCACCTCACTGCGCCGTTACATCCGAAGGGCCCACAGGCAACAGCATTCGATAAGGTGAGCCAGTATTCGCCCGGGCCCAGGTTGATGCTGGGGAGCGTAAAGCTGGCCTCGGAGATGTCACAACATCCTTGGTTGTAGAACAGATAACTCCAGGCAAGGGTAGCCGTGCCCGCGCCCTTGTCTCCGGTGAACGGAGCACTTCCAATTTCCCACTCGACTGTAGAGGGCCGAGCTTCCACCTCGGTCCACTCGCCGAAATGAACGCTTTCTACACCCGACATCGCTGCCGTAAGAAAGAATGAGTCGGATACGGCATTGCCTGAGCCCTGCGTGATGTCCCAGCTATTGACATAGCCATTAATCGCGCCGTTGTCATACAGAGTACCCGCCGTGGCTGGAATAGCGGCCAGGGTCAGGCAGAGGACTGCGAGCAGAGCAAGTGAAGCGATACGAATTTGCGTTTTCATGGTGACCTCCTTGTGGTCAGGGTTTGTGGCGACGGTCGAAGTTCGAGCGGCGCCGGGTTGTGGTTGTGCGAAGTTGCGTTCGCGTAGCTTCGGGAGCAGATGCTGTCCGAAAATTTCTCCGAGATCGGCCCTTCCCCGGTTCACCCAGCACTCGACGGGCTGTCAAGCTCGATCATTCGGCCCGTCCGACCCGGACTGGCTTGCTCCTGCAGCTCCCTGACTAGCCGCGACATGCAGCCGTGCAAAATGCACCCTGCCAACGCCTCGGCATTCATGGGTAGGGGCGGAGCCAGGGCTCCTCCGCGCATTCTGGGTTGCAGGTAGTGAAACGCGCGGAATAGGGTCTCGGTGGCCCGGTAAAGCTGTCGCTTGTCGGTCATCATTGGAATTCTCCTTTCGTCAAGCTGTGCACTTCCTGTCGGTCGGCGCCGGTGGTACGTCGGGGACCTTGCCGCGCAACCCGGAGGCGGGATTGTTTCCCCGCCTCCGGATGCGTCCCCCGACAGAGAGCAGAAGAGCAGACGGCCAGTTATGCTCGTTTTCCGCTCTCATGAACGCACAATGCGCCGGTTCGTCGGCACTGACAATGCACCAGCGGTGATTTGTGGGTGATCTGCCGATGATCTAACGGTGACCGGAATAAACGGCTCATTCCACAGCGCTTAGCTGGACGCTTCGACTTGGATTTCCTGAGCTAACGCAACTGAATTCTGGTGGGGAGCTGCAAACTTCGCTTGGAACTGGGGATGTCGCGGTGTACACTTCGCCCACAACTGTTACAGTTCGATGAAGAACACACTGCCACTTCGCCTTCGATTCGGCGCTTTCGAACTCGATCTGAAGTCAGGAGAACTGCAGAAATCGGGCAGAAGAGTTGTGCTGCAGGAACAGCCTCTCCAGATCCTGCGGATGCTCATCGAACACGCTGGTGCGATAACCACTCGCGAAGAGATCCAGCGGCAGCTTTGGCCGAATGACACGATAGTCGAGTTCGACCACAGCATCAACGCCGCCATAAAGAAGCTTCGCGTCGCACTGGGCGACTCCGCCGATAATCCGCAGTACATCGAGACGGTCGCCCGCCGCGGCTACCGGCTGATGGTGCCGGTGGAGCGCCTGGATTCCACCTCTGGGGATACATCGGGAACCGGGCCCGTTTCGAGCAGCCACGATGGGACCGGGGTGCAGCTTGACCTTGAGCCCGCCGGCCTCACCGGCAGAACGGTTTCGCACTATCGCGTGTTGTCGGTGCTGGGCGGCGGCGGCATGGGGGTGGTGTACAAGGCAGAAGATCTAAAGCTGGGCCGCGCCGTGGCGCTAAAGTTTCTGCCGGAAGAGGTCGGCAACGATCCCCGGGCGCTGGAACGGTTCGAGCGCGAGGCCCGCGCGGCTTCGTCTTTGGACCATCCCAACATTTGTTCCATCTACGAATTCGGAGAGCACGAAGGCCGGCCCTTCATCGTGATGCAGTTGCTGCAAGGGCAGACCTTGCGGGACTGCCTGGCCTCGGGCGGGTTGAAGGACACGGCTTCGGCAGCGCACGTTGCTCTCGACCGGTTATTGGGGATCGCGATCCAAATCGCCAACGGGCTGGAAGCTGCGCATGAACAAGGCATCGTTCATCGTGACATCAAGCCAGCCAATATTTTCGTCACCACCAAGGGCGTTGCCAAGATTCTTGATTTCGGGTTGGCAAAGCTGCTCCAGCCGAGCGGAGAGCAAGCGATGCCGGGAGAACCGGATGGCGAAGCCGGGACACCATTGCCGGCTCTGGCGGGCCCGGAAGCCTTGAACATCAGCCGCCCCGGCATCGCGGTTGGGACGGCCGCATACATGTCGCCAGAGCAGGCGCGAGGGCAGCCGTTGGACGCGCGCACCGACCTGTTTTCCTTTGGCTTGATTCTGTATGAAATGGCGACCGGCCGGCGGGCATTCACCGGCGACAATACGGCGGCGTTGCACGATGCCGTCCTGCATCACACGCCCACGCCTCCCGCCGAGCTTAATTCCGAACTTCCGGTTGAGCTGCAAAACGTCATTCACAAGTGTCTGGAGAAGGACCGCAACCTCCGCTACCAGAAAGCCGCCGAGGTCCGCTCCGAGTTGGAGAACGTCAAGCGTGACAGCGAGCATCCCTTGCTCAAACGGTGGAAGTCGCTGGCGACGGCCGCCGTCGTTGTGGTCGCCCTGCTGGCGGGCGGTCTCTACTGGCGCTCGCGAAAGACCACCAGGCTAACGGAAAAAGATACCGTGGTGCTGGCCGACCTCACTAACTCCACCGGCGACGCGGTGTTTGACGATGCTTTGAATACGGCATTGACCGTCGAATTGCAGCAGTCGCCTTACTTGAACCTGCTGGGTTCCGACAAGGTGAGCCGGGCCCTGAAGCTGATGAACCAACCTGTGGATGCGCGGCTCACACCTCCCTTGGCGCGCGAGGTCTGCCAGCGCACCAACAGCAAGGCGGTGGTGGACGGTTCCATTTCCGATGCCGGCAATCACTATCGCATCGAGTTGAATGCCGTGGACTGCCAGACTGGAAAGTCACTTGCCAGGTCCGAGAAGGAGGCGTCCAGTCGAAATGAGGTGGTTAAGACTCTGGGCATCGCTGGGGACGAGCTGCGGGGCCAACTGGGCGAACCACGCGCCTCGCTGCAAGCATTCAACAAACCGCTGGACCAGGCTACCAGCCCGTCGCTGGAGGCCCTGCAGGCGTTAACCATGGCTACCCATATAAAACGCCAACACGGAGATGCCGCCACCGGTGCGGCTTACCTGATGCGGGCAGTGGACTTGGATCCCAACTATGCGCAGGCTTATGTGCGCTTGGGCATCCCTCATCTGAATGCCAATGAAACCGCTCTGACTGCTCAATATTTCACCAAGGCTTACGAATTGCGTGACCGGGTGACCCAGCGGGACAAGTTCGCGATCGAGTCGTTTTACTATATCGGCGTTACCGGTGAACTGGAGAAGGGCATTCAGACCTTCGCCGAGGCGGAAAAAGCCTATCCGAAGGACCCGATCTGGTATATGGATCTCAGTGCTGAATTCATGGCAGTCGGGCAATACGAAAAAGCCGCCGCTCAGGCCCAAGAGTCGATTCGACTGGAGCCGGCGGCGACCCCCTATGTCAACCTTGTGACTTCCTATATCTCTCTGAACCGTTTTGATGACGCCAAGGTCGCCTTCGAGGATGCGCGCGCTCATAAGCTGGACGACGCTTATCTGTACATGCAGCGCTATGTTCTGGCTTTCTTGCAGGGCGACGATAACGCCAGGCGCGAGGTGTTGGCGTGGGCGGCAGGCAAGCCCAGGGTGGAAGACACATTTGTATGTGCCGAGTCGCGCACCGAGGCATTCTACGGCCGCATGGGCAAGGCTGGTCAACTCTCACAAAATGCGGTGCAGCTGGCTACGCAGGCTCGGGCACCACAGTCGGCGGCCGATTGCAGAATAGGTGAGGCGCTAACGGAAGCCGAAATCGACAACCCCGCCAAGGCGCGGCTGCGAGTGGTTGAGGCGCTGGCGCTCAGCACGGCGCTGGGCACCAAGACGTCGGCGGCATTGACCTTGGCGCGGGCTGGCGATGTGGCACAGGCCGAAAAGCTGGTGCTTGAACTCAATCAGGCGTTCCCGCAGGGAACCATGATGCAATATTATTTCCTGCCCACCATTCGCGCTTCCATCGAGTTGCAGAAGAACAATCCAAACAAAGCGATCGAAATCCTGCAGGCAGCGATTCCCTATGAAATTGGTGGCTTCGGATCTTTTGCCAGTCTCTACCCGGCCTACGTTCGCGGCGAGGCGTACCTGAAAGCGGGCCAGGGACAAGCGGCGGCTGCCGAGTTTCAGAAGGTCATCGACCATCCTGGCGTTGTCAATAACTTCATCACCGGCGCTCTGGCACGTTTACAACTCGGACGCGCCCAGGCGATGATGGGCGAAAAGGAAGCCGCCCGCAAGTCGTATCAGGATTTCTTCGCCCTCTGGAAAGAGGCTGACCCCGATATCCCCATCCTCCATGCCGCCAAAGCGGAGTATGCCAAGCTGAAGTAGCGGGACGCACCAATCCTGGAACCGACTAGTTCCCAGGCGGATGCCCCACCCTTCTCGCCCGCTTTTGGCGAGAGGGTGGGCACAATCTCCCACTCGCAACGGCAGGGCCTGGCTCAAATCCGCTCCAGCACCGCCTTGAGGTACTTCCAGAAGCTCTCGACCGAAGATATCTGGACACGCTCGTTGGGGCTGTGGGGATCGACGATGGTCGGGCCAAACGACACCATCTGCATGCCGGGATACTTCTCGCCGATCACGCCGCACTCCAGGCCGGCGTGCATGGCAATTAGCTTGGCGGGCTCGCCGAAGAGCTCTTGGTGCACCGCCTGGAGCTTGCGCACAATTTCGCTGGTGGGCTCGGGCTTCCAGCCGGGATAGCTGCCGCGATGCTCGACGTCGAATCCCGCCAGGCGACATGCGGTCGCAACCATGCGGGCGGCCGCCTGCTTGCTGCTCTCGATCGCGCTGCGCTGGCTGGTGACGATCTCGATCACGTCGCCCTTGGTGGCAATGATCGCCAGGTTGGTGGAGTTCTGCACCAGTCCGGGAACATCGGGGCTCATCGCCAGAACGCCGTGAGGCACCGTGACCAGCAAGGCGACGGTCTGCTTTGCGTCAGCAGCGTCGAGGACCTTTTCTGGGCGCTCGGCCTTCTCCACGGTGATCTGCAAATCGGGATCGAAGCTGCCCAGGTCGGCTTTGTAGTCAGCCGCGGCTGTAGCAACCAGGGACTTCAGTTCCTTCTCCCGCGACGCGTCCAGCACCACGATCGACGAGGCCTCGCGAGGAATTGCATTCTGCGCGCTTCCGCCTTTGATGTCGGCGACTTCAACCGGCAGACTTTCAAGCGCCTTCTGCAGCACGCCACCTAAAATCCGCAATGCGTTGCCGCGGCCTTGATGGATATCCACACCAGAGTGGCCGCCCTTCAGGCCAAACACCTTGATGCGCCAACCAGCGCCGGCGCTCGCCGGCCGGAGCGTGACCTTGCGGCGCGCCGTCGTGGTCACTCCACCGGAGCAGCCGATGCACAGCGTGCCCTTCTCTTCGTTGTCGAGATTCAGAAAATAACTGGCCTTGAGCACTCCAGCCTGAAATTCCGCAGCGCCCGTCAGACCGGTTTCTTCGTCGATGGTGAAAACGAACTCCAGTGGACCGTGAGCGATATCGGTGCTCTCCATTACCGCCAGGGCCGCCGCCACACCCACGCCGTTGTCGGAGCCCAAGGTGGTTCCGTCGGCTTTCAGCCAATCGCCATCGCGCACCACCTTGATGGGATCGGTGTCAAAGTTGTGGGCTGTGCCCTCGTTCTTCTCGCACACCATGTCGAGGTGGCCCTGCAACAGGGCCTTGGTCGCGCCCTCGCGACCAGGGTGCGCCGGCTTGCGGACAACGATGTTGCCGGCCTTGTCTTGAACGGCCTCGAGACCCAGGCGGGCCGCCTGTGCCAGCACATACTCGCGTGCGGCAGCCTCCTTGGTCGAGGCGCGCGGGATGGCTGCGAGAGCGTCAAAATGCTTCCATACGGGTTTGGGTTCCAACTCTGCCAGTGCAGGTATCATGACTTCCTCCGTCGCATTGGATTGCACTGCCATGGTACAGCGACAAGGCACGCGTGGCGAGGTGAGGGGCCGGTTGTGGACGAGAGGCCAGTGGGCCAGTTGTCAGTTTCGTGACGAAATTTCTTGGCCTGTCATCCCGAGTGCCACATGGGCCTGCGGCCCAACCACGTGAATGAAAATTAACCACGGAGGCACGGAGATCACGGAGGAAACTCGATAGAAATCAAGAACTCCGTGTCCTCGGTGTCTCCGTGGTAAATGATTTTCGACGGAGCGGTTTGTCACGATGGAAGAAAGCGCACAAAACCAGTCTCGCATGGGGCGAAAGAGTTTGGCCCAGCGTGTCAGCTTCTTTCGGCGTCGCGGTGCACCACTTTGATGTTGTACCCGGCCTTGGACAGACGCTTCTTCACTTCTTCGGCGATCAACACCGAGCGATGCTTGCCGCCGGTGCATCCGAAGGCGATGGTCAGATAGCTCTTGCCTTCGCGGATGTAATGCGGGATCAGATAGATCAGTAACTCGGAGATGCGATTGATGAATTCCCGGGTTTGCGGAAACGAGCGAATGTACCTGGCCACTTCCGGATGTCGCCCAGTTAGCGGGCGGAATTTGGGAATGAAGTGCGGGTTGGGCAGAAAGCGCACGTCGAACACCAGGTCAGCATCTTCCGGGACCCCTTCGCGATAGCCAAAACTGACGCAGGAAATCAGCAGGTTCCGGTCGCTATTGCCGCCCTGAAAACGCTCGGTAAGCTGGGCGCGCAATTCGTGGACATTGAACCGGGTCGTATCTACCACCACATCGGCCAGGGCGCGCAGCGGTTGCAGGCGGCGGCGCTCTGCCGTAAGCGACGACCTTACGGAGACGTCACGCCCCAGCGGGTGCGGACGCCGCGTCTCGCTATAACGCCGAACCAGGACATCGGCGTCGGCTTCGAGAAAGACCACCGTGGTCTTGAGCAGTCGCCGCAGGGAGGCAAGAACCTGCGGCAACTTGTCGAGCCGCGCCCCTTCGCGGATGTCCACCACCAGCGCGGCCCGCTGGATCTCCAGCGAATCCAGCACCAGTTCGGCAAAATTGGAGATGAGTCCAACCGGCAGGTTGTCCACGCAGTAGTAGCCCAGGTCCTCGAAGGTTTTCAGGGCCGAGGCCTTCCCGGCCCCGCTCATCCCGGAGACGATCACCAGTTCATGCTGGTCGCGGTTCTTAGGCGGGCGAATCGATTTCTTCTTCAGGCCAGTCACCTTCCCTCATATCTTGGCGCGTTGGTCTGGGCGCTCGCAGACTGCCTCGTTGGGGCGAGAGTACCAGAGTTGCTCGCTGGCGTCAGCCGAAAACCTTAGTCCCGAAATGGATGCAACAAAGCCGGGCGCGGGCTCACCTTTCTCGTCGCGCCAGTGCTGCGATTTCGGGTAATATGCCATAAGCGAAATAACCTTCCGGGGACCCCATGGCTCGCCAGTTGTCGATCGACCTACGCATGTTAGCTTTGCTCGTGTTTGCGGGTTTGGCGGTATTATCGCCCGCACCAGCTCTCGCTGACCGCATCCCGCAGACGATTGACAACACCAACATGTGGCGCCTGCGAGGCAGCGTTACGCCGCTCGCTCGTCTGGAATTCGATCGCGGCAAAGCGGATGCCGCGCTGCCGATGCCAGGCATGAGGCTGGCCTTCAGCCTGACCCCGGCGCAGCAGAGCAGCCTGGACATGCTGCTCGCGCAACAACAGGACCGAGCGTCCGCGAACTATCACAAATGGCTCACTCCCGAGCAGTATGCCGAGCGCTTCGGCCTGAGCGCCATCGACATCCAGCGGGCGGCGACGTGGTTGCGCCAGCAAGGTTTCAGCCATATCAATGTGGCACGCAGCCGCACCTGGATCGGCTTCAGTGGCTCGGCTGCGCAAGTGGAATCGGCGTTCCACACGGCGATTCATCAGTATGTAGTCAACGGCAACACGCACTACGCCAACGCCAGCGAGCCATCGCTGCCCAGCGCTTTGCGTGGAGTCGTCCAGGGGATTACGGGCCTCAACGATTTTCGTCCCCGGCCGCTCAGCATCGTCGTGCATCCCGATTTCACCTCGGAGGTCTCCGGGAAGCACTTCCTGGCGCCCGACGACTTCGCCACCATTTACGACATCCAGGGGCTGTATGGCAGCGGGACCACGGGCGCCGGCCAAAGCATCGCCATAGTGGGCCAGTCGGACTTGTCCAAGGACACCAACCACGGCAATCAATACGATGTGGTGACATTTCGCAACGTGTCGAATCTTCCGCCGGTGAATCTGCAGGTGGTGCTGGTTCCGGGCGACCAAGATCCGGGAGTCGTCAGCAACGATGTGGACGAGGCCAATCTGGATGTGGAATGGTCAGGCGCAGTCGCGAAGGACGCCAGCCTGATCTATGTCAATTCGCAGAATGCCCTGTTCAGCGCGATACCATACGCGATCGACCAGGACCTGGCGCCGGTCATCAGCATCAGCTACGGACTTTGCGAAGCCCAGCTCAGTAGTTCCGAGATCAACACCCTGACTACGGTGACCCAGCAGGCCAATGCCCAAGGGCAGACCGTCGTTGCTTCGTCAGGAGATAGCGGCCCTGCCGATTGCGATTACACCACCGACCCCAACAACCCGGTGAAGATTGCCACGCATGGCTATGCCGTTGACGTACCGGCCAGCCTTCCATACGTTACCGGGATGGGAGGCACCGAATTCAGCGAAGGCGACGCCACCGGTGGAACACAATACTGGAGCGCCACCAATAACGGCAATAGCGGCTCCGCCCTTTCCTACATTCCGGAGATGGTGTGGAACGACACCGTAATCGACAACTCCCTGGCGGCGAGTGGCGGGGGCGTCAGCAAACTTTTCAGCAAGCCTTCGTGGCAGACCGGCGCCGGCGTTCCCCCCGATGGCCAGCGCGACGTTCCGGACCTGGCGTTGAGTTCGTCGGCCGATCACGATGGGTATCTGATCTGCTCGCAAAGCAGTTGCGTGAACGGGTACCGGAAATCCGATCAGACGTTGACCGTGGTCGGAGGGACGTCGGTGGCGGTGCCGACCTTTGCCGGCATCGTGGCGCTGATCGTGCAGAACACCAACGATCCCCAGGGCAACGTCAACCAATACATCTACTCGCTGGCGGCCAGTTCCCCCAACGCCTTCCACGACATCACAGTCGGCGACAACATGGTGCCCTGCGCACCGGGTTCAAAGGATTGTCCTCCCAGTGGCATGATTGGCTATAGCGCGGGACCAGGCTACGACCTGACAACCGGGCTGGGGTCGGTGGACGCCGGGGCGCTGGTGGCTGCATGGAATGGGCCTACGAATCCGAACTTCGAGGTTTCGGCGCAGAGCCAGAGCCTGACCATCAACCGGGGAACTCCCGTGGCCGACACGCTCACCGTAACCGGACTGGCTGGGTTCTCCCAGGCCGTGACCCTCTCGTGCAGCGTATCATCCGAGCTGACCGCAACCACTTGCTCGGTGAGTCCCAGCAGCGTCGCTCCTGGTGGAACGGCAACGTTGACCGTGACCGCCAGTCCGCTCGCCGGGATGCTGCGGGTCAATCCGCTCTTTCGGCATCCAGGCGGCTGGATGGAAACAGGCTTTGTGTTTGCCGCCGGCCTTCTGCTGACGCGAGCCAAGTCCACCCGAGCGCGGCGCAAGCGAAACGGCCGCTGGAGTGCCCGCCGCGGCGGGCTCATGTTGCTGCTGATCGTAACCCTAATGGTCACGAGTTCCTGCGGTGGCGGCAGCAGCCAACCAGCCAGCAGCCCTCCGTCGCCCCAGAGTGGCACGGTGACGGTGCTGGGGAGCAGCGGTGTCCTTGCCCACAGCGTAACCATCGCGGTGACGGTGAACTAGGGGATTCGGGTAGTGCGGACCCTCAGCGGGATTCTCCACGAAGAAACAGACGCAGATCCTTCGACTCCAGGCCCGCCCGACCCGCACAATCACCCCAATGAGCCCGCCACGGCGGGGCGCTCATTGGGGACCCCGATAAGAAGCGGGTCGGGAGTTCCTTGCGGGCGCTCTGCTCAGGATGACAGCATTAGAATTACTTAGGAACACCATGCGCCTCAAGATCGTCAGCGTTGGTGAAGCGGTGCTGCGACAGCAAGCCCGGCCTCTGACCGTCGCCGAGATTCGCAGTCCGGAAATTCAGCAACTGATCCAGCACATGCGCGAGACGATGAACGACGCGCCGGGTGTCGGCCTGGCCGCGCCCCAGGTGGGGTTTCCGCTGCAGCTCGCCGTCATCGAAGACAAGCAGGAGTACTTTGCCGGCCTGACCGCCGAACAGATCGCCGAGCGCGAGCGCCAGCCGCTTCCTTTCCATGTCATCGTTAACCCTGTGCTGCGCCAGCAGTCCGCGGGCGAGGTTGGGTTCTTCGAGGGATGCCTCAGCGTGCCCGGCTTCACCGCGATTGTGGCGCGCTCGCCTCAGGTGCGTGTGGAGTGCCTGGATGAGACTGGCGCCGCGCGCGTCATTGAGGCCACGGGATGGTACGCGCGCATCCTGCAGCACGAAATCGACCACCTGCACGGGACGCTGTACCTCGACCGCATGCAGGGCCGCACGTTTTGTTCTCTCGATATCTACGCTCGATTCTGGAAGAACAAGACAACGGCGGAGGTGAAGGCGGCCCTTGGCTGATTTCACAAACACGGTCGTCGGCAATTTGCTATGCTCACCTCGGACTGTGCTGGAAAAGCTGATGACAAAATTGCACCTGCTCTTGCTAGGGATATTGACGCTCGCAACCGTCGCCGCAACAGCGCAAACGAAATCCGCTCCGCCCTGGAGCCCCGAAATCCTGCAACAATTGCGTCATTTGCACCAGGCCGCACTTGAGGACGATTATGCCTATGGCCAGGCGGCGCACCTGACGGACAACATCGGGCCGCGTCTGACGGGCTCACCGCAGGCCGCGGCCGCGGTTGAATATGTTGCAGACGAACTGCGCAAACTCGGGCTGCAGGTGACCCTGGAACCAGTCAGCGTACCCCACTGGGTGCGCGGCGAAGAGCATGCCGCGCTAGTCAGCTATCCCGGCCAGGTGCCAGGCACCCAACAGAAGATCGTGGTAACTGCATTGGCTTCGGTGGACAACGCGACTCCGGCCGAAGGGATCACGGCTGAAATTGTTGTCGTCAACCGCTTCGATGAACTTGCGGCGATGCCACGCGAGCAGGTCGCCGGCAAGATTGTCGTCTTCAACGAGCGCTTCGACCACCAGATGGTGGCGGCAGGATTCGGACTGGCGGCCTACGGACAAGCAGTAGCCTATCGCGAGGACGGACGCGAGGCTGCCGCGAGCAAGGGCGCCGTGGCCGCGCTGGTGCGCTCCGCAGGCGGTGCGGAATTCCGGCTGCCGCACACGGGCGAGACTGGCTACGATGCAAAACTGCCGAGCATTCCCGCAGCTGCCGTTACCGCAGAAGATGCTGAGTTGATGGCCCGGCTTGCCGCCCAAGGTCCGGTGCGCCTGCACCTGGTGCTGACGCCGCAATTGTTGCCCAATGTGGCGTCCTATAACGTGGTTGCCGACTTGAAGGGCAGTGAACATCCAGAGCAGGTGGTGATTGTCTCCGGCCACCTCGATTCGTGGGACTTGGGTACCGGGGCGATTGATGATGCCGCTGGCGTTGCGGTGTCGATGGAAACCGCGCAACTGCTGAAGCAATTGCATCTCCAGCCTAAACGTACAATTCGCATCGTGGCGTGGATGGCCGAGGAGACGGGAATCTTCGGAGGCAAGGCTTACGCCAAGCAGCACGCCAGCGACGTAGCCAACCATTTCGCAGCGATCGAAACGGATTTGGGCGCCGGGCATCCGCTGGGCGTCAATGTTGGCGGGGACGAAGCGGCCCTCAAGCTTCTCCAGCCCGTCGCCGATGTACTCTCAAACTCTGGGGCAGGGCTCTTGCGGTCATCGGATGAAACTGGCGCCGACATCATTCCGCTGAAGGTCGCCGGAGTGCCGACCTTCAGTCCCGTACAAGACGTACGCACCTATTTTGATTATCACCACACGGCCGCGGACACGCTGGACAAGATCGATCCCCGCGAGTTGCGCGAAAATGCCGCGGTAGTTGCGGTGTTGGCCTATGCGCTGGCCAACATGGACGCGCAATTGCCCCGCAAGCCGCAGCCTCTGCCAGACTGGTTGAAATAGACAGCGCAAGACCTGAGAGATTTGCTTTACTATGCAACCTTCCACCGAAGGATCGATTCTGCGCCGCTCGTTGATCGCCGCGGCTATTGCGCTCTTGCTTTGCAGTCTTGCCTACCCGCAGCAGAAAGCAGCCGCGCCGGACAAAACACCTGCGCCCGAAAAGACACCCGCGCCGGAGAAATCGCCTGCGCCCGAGAAGCCATCCGCGCCGGAGAAGGCAATGATCCCCGCAGGTGCGGAACGGCACTTCCACCAGGGGGTGGCGTTCGAAAAGGACGGCGATGTAGAGGCCGCCATCGACGAATACAAAACCGCCATCAAGGAATATCCGGATTACGCGGCCGCACACTATAACCTTGGGCGGTTGTACATTGACCGCAAGGGCTATGCGGACGCAATCACCGAGTTCAAGACAGCCGTGCGTCTGAAACCCAACGATGCCGACGCGCACAATAACCTGGGTCTGGCATTGAAACACAACGGCGACCCCGTCGACGCGGCCATCGAATACCGGGAGGCGGTGCGGCTCAATCCCAAGATGGCGTCCGCGCACAACAACCTGGCCAACCTGCTCTATGCCCGACGGGATTTCGCGGGCGCGATTCAACACTATCGGGCGGCTGTGGCGATCGACCCGAAGAACGCCCAGACTCGCATGAACCTAGGCAGCGTGCTCGACGATTCCGGCAAGACGGACGAAGCCATCGCCGAATATAAGGAAGCGCTAAAGCTCCAGCCCAAGAATGCCAGCATTCATTTCAATCTTTCAATCGTGTACCAAAAGAAGCACGACATCCCGGCGGCGGTGGCTGAACTGCGGGCCGCGGCCAAGCTCTCGCCCGACTGGCCGACTCCGCACCTTATGCTGACCAACCTGTTGAAGGACACCGACCCTAAAGCCGCGGCGGACGAGTGCATCATCGCCGACGGACTGACCCACGATGCCAAACTCCACGATCGCTGTCTCGAACTGGAGAAGAAGGCGCAATAGAGGGCTGAGCGCATTATCCGTGGGCGCGCTGGTAGTGACGCCGGGCTTTCTGGCGGTTGCCGCATGACTTCATGTCGCACCAGCGGCGGCTGCGGTTGCGGCTCTGGTCGAGGAAGAGCCACTCGCAATCGGGGGCCCCGCATTCGCGAATGGCGACGCGAGCTTCCGAGGTCAGAAGCTCGGCAGCCGACTCCGCGACCGGCCACAGTATGCGATCGAGAAGATCGCTTCCGTTGGATTGCCATTCCCAGCGATAATCACCGTTCCTTCGCGCCAGTTTGCGGTGCTGCAGCGCCACCCGCGCATAGTTGTTGATCCGCTGGACGTCTGCGGGAGGGACATGCTTCCCCGCGGCGATGGCGGAGAAAGCGCAATAGAGGCTTTCGCGGAGGACGATGGATTTGCGAAAGGCGCTTCGCGCTCCAGCATCGTCGCGGCGCGCGCGGGCGCGCAAGCTGGCGGCCAGCGCCGGCGGCAGGAGCTTGGACTGATCTGCGAACTCCACCAGGTCCGCATAGCTACCAAGATGTTCGGCGCGGCGCGGCGGAAGGTGGCGGTGGCTTACGGTGTTGGCGAAATCAAGGCAAAGCGCTCCACCGCTTAGATCGAATTGATATCCAGACTGTCGCTTGCCGGTATGCACTGCTTCTATTGTAACCTGCCTAGAAAGTATAGGAGGTTAGAGTGCTTATTGGCAGCACGTTTGAAAAGCAGATTCTCTCTGTGTCAGCCGCGCAGCGGCGAGTGACCTCTAGAACTTCTTCGCTGTGATGCGATCGCTGCCGAGGTAGGGCCACAGCACTTCGGGAATGAGCACGCTGCCGTCGGCTTGCTGATAGTTTTCGACAATTGCCACCCAGGTGCGTCCAATCGCCAGCCCGCTGCCATTGAGGGTGTGCACCAACTCCGTTTTCTTGCCGCTTTCAGGGCGATAGCGGATGTTCGCGCGTCGCGCCTGAAAATCCGTGAAGTTCGAGCACGAGGAAATCTCGCGGAAGAGACCTTGTCCCGGCAGCCACACTTCGATGTCATAGGTCTTCGCCGCCGAGAAACCCAGGTCGGCGGTGCAGAGCGCCACGGTGCGGTAGTGCAGGCCGAGCTTTTGCAAGACGGTCTCGGCATTGCGCGTCAGCTTCTCGTGCTCCTCCCACGACTGTTCAGGCTTGGTGAACTTCACCAGCTCGACCTTCTGAAACTGGTGCTGGCGGATAATGCCGCGCACATCTTTGCCGTACGATCCGGCCTCGCTGCGGAAGCACGGCGTGTACGCCGCCAGCGAGATCGGCAGGCGCGCCCCGTCAAGGGTTTCGTCGCGATAGAGGTTGGTCACCGGAACTTCGGCGGTGGGAATCAAGTAAAGGTTTTTGTCGCCATGCGGGACCTTGAACAGATCGGCTTCGAACTTCGGCAACTGGCCGGTGCCGTACATCGAGTCGGCGTTGACCATAAACGGCGGCAACACTTCGGTATAACCATGCTCGCGCGTGTGCAGGTCGAGCATGAAATTCATCAGCGCCCGCTCCAACTTCGCTCCCATGTCCCAGTACACGGCAAACCGCGCGCCCGTGAGCTTGGCCGCGCGCGCCAAATCGAGCACGCCAAGGTCTTCGCCCAGCTCCCAGTGCGGTTTAGGCTTGAAGTCAAACTGAGGCGGCGCGCCCCAACGTCGCACCTCGACATTGTCGGCTTCACTCTTGCCGACGGGCACGCTGTCGTCCTGCAGATTGGGAATTCCGGTCAAGATGTTGCGCAGTCTTGCGTCCGCCTCTTCGGCGACCTTCTCGGCTTCGGAGATCTTCTCGCGCAGATCCTTGGTCTCGTTGATCAGCGCAGTGGCGTCCTGCTTGTCCTTCTTGAGCTTGGCGATTTCTTCCGTGGCCTTGTTGCGCTGGGCTTTCAGAGTTTCGGATTTGGTGATGGCGGCGCGGCGCTCGACATCGATGGCGTGAAAATCTTCGAGGACGCCGTCGGGATCAATGCCGCGTTGGCGTAGCTTTTCTTCGACGAGGGGTAGATGATCGCGTACAAAGCCTAGATCGAGCATAAGAGATCAGGTTACTCGAAGACGCTGCCCATCACCAAGCAGAGGACTTCTTCTTTTCTCGGTGCCTCTGTGGTGAATCAGCTCTTTCCCGTCACCGACTCGAAGTCCTGCTGCTTGTTCGCCAATTTCTTATGCCACTCGGCAGCAGCCTGAACAAAGGCGCGGAAGATGGCCCGCGAACCTTCGTCGCTCTCATAGGTCCGTTCCGGGTGCCACTGCACTGCCAACACAAATTGATCGGGCGCCGTCCCCTCGACCGCCTCTTTCACGCCGTCCTCGGGACACCACGCCACCAGCCGCAATCCATCGCCCAGGGTTTGGGGCGCTTGATGATGGCTGGAGTTTACCGGCATGACAAGTTCGTTGCCGGCGGGCAGAGCGCCCGCGTCGCGCAAGATTGCGGCCAGCCTCGACTGTGGATCAAGCTGCACCCGATGTGCCTGAGCGACCCGGCTCCCAGCCTTGTGGTTGACTCCCTCAGGCAATTCCTGGTCGAGTGTGCCGGTTCGCCACACGTTCAGCGATTGCAGTCCGTAACAGATGCCGAAGACCGGCTTGTGCATGTTGTAGGCATCCTGCAACAGCAGCTCATCGGCGTTGTCGCGAAAGGCGTCGCCGGGTGCAGTCTCGGGATGCCGCTGCGCGCCATATTTCTCAGGATCGACATCCGCCGGACTTCCCGGCAGGAGCACGCCGTCGCAGCGCTTGACGGCCTGCGCGATCTCCGCGTTGCTAGCATTCGCCGCAATGATGACGGGCTCTCCTCCAGCCGCGCGAACCGCCCGCTCATATTGCGGCAGCGCGCGCAACACATAGAGTGGCCGCGTCGAGTTGGGAGTTGGAATGGCGATACGCGGTTTCATGTCGGCCCTTTTCGCTGGAGCTCCGAGTTGGGGGCCAGCAGCGGTTGGGGCTTGGCTTCGCCGCTCGCTTCCGGTAAAGACGCGCTCTTCGACCGCGAATAGTACATCTCTGCGATCGCCTGCCGTAGTTGCATCGTGAGCCTGTCCATGTCACGCACGCGCAGCCCGGTGGTGGGAATCGGTTCCCCGATGATCATCTCCACCTCACCCGGCAACAGATGGAAGCTGTTCATGGGCAACACTTCGTCCGTTCCCACGATTGCGATCGGCACGATCGGAGCTTGCGCCCTGATGGCGACGTAAGCCGCGCCACCCATAAATTCCTGAAGCTGCCCGGTGAGGGAGCGCCCGCCTTCAGGAAAAACAACCAGCGGGGTGCCGTGTCGCAACGACACGCTCGCGTGAGTGAGACTACGCAGTGAAGCGCGCGCATCGCCGGCATCAATCGGGATCTGCCCTGACCGTTTCAGATGCCAGCCGAGAAACGGATAACGGAACAGCTCCTTCTTCGCCATGATACGGAACTGCACGGGCAGGCAGGCGTAGAGCACGGGAATGTCGAGCGCCGACAGATGATTGGCGGCATAGATGGCCGTCTGCGCAGGGCTGAGATGGGCGGGTCCCTCGACGCGCACGCGAATCCTGACCGTCTTCAGAATCATGCGCGCCCAGGTGCGCGCGAACCAGTGCTGTATGCGCCCTTCGTGGTCAGACAACGACGAGAGCAACGAGAGCGTTCCCATCACTCCCGTGTAGAGATAGATCATCGGCGTGAAAAACAGGTACGAACGCAGACGGCTCAGCAGAGAGCCCCGGCCTGCTTCGCGACTTTCGACTTGTGTTTCAGGATTCGTCATCGCGTTATGCCCGAATACCCATCGCGGACATGGCCTCGCCGACCAGGAAGATTGACCCCGTAACTACAATCAAGCCCTGCGGCTTGCTGACCTCGCGCGCACGGGCAAGCGCGGCGGGCACCGAGTCCTCGGAGAAAAGCGGCGTTCCTGTACGCGAGGCGGCTTGCAGCAGTTCGCTGGTGGTGGCCGACCGCGGGTTGGCAACTCTCGTCACGATGACCTGCCCGGCAATGGGGAACAGTATCGCTGCCATCTCCTCGAGCGCCTTGTCGCGCATGGCGGCGAAGACCATGGTCAAGTCGCGTCCGGAAAAATTCTCCGAAAGTGCAGAGCGCAAAGCCCAGGCGCCAGCCGGATTGTGCGCCACATCCAGCACCATCTCGCGTTGATGGGTCGCCGCCGACGGCGGCAGCACCTGAAAACGGCCCGGCCAGTGGGTCTCGCGAATGCCCTGTTCGATTTGCTGCGGCGTCACCTTGAACCAGAACTGCGCCAACTCTTCCGCAGTAGCAATCGCCAATGCCAGGTTGCGCAGTTGATGACGTCCAGCCAGCGGCGAGTCCACGTCAATTTCTTCGCCCATCACAATCAGCGGGTAACGGCTGCGTCCGGGCTCGGGCAGAGGGCGTCCTTCGAGATAGGTCCCAGCACCAGGCGACACCGGCGGCACGTATTTCGCGGCGCTCACGCCTCGCGCATGCTTGTCCACGATGGCTTGCCCGAGCACATCGTTGGCCTGGGGATGTTGCGGCAGCGTGACCACAATGCCATTCTGCCGGATGATGCCTGCCTTCTCGCGTGCGATTTCGGCAATGGTATCGCCGAGATACTTCTGATGATCGAGCGCGATATCGGCGATAACGGAGATCATCGGTTCGACGACATTGGTCGCGTCGAGCCGCCCGCCCATACCCACTTCGAGCACCGCGATCTCGACCGCAACACTGGCGAAGTATTCGAAGGCCATCACCGTCAGCATCTCGAAGAAGCTGGGATGCCAGGGCAACTTGCCGGAACGTATCAGGTCTTGCGCGGTTCGCTCGACGCGATCGTGCATTTCGCCGAACTCCGCGTCAGAGATGGCCTCGCCGTTAACGCGAATCCGCTCGTTGATGCGGACCAGGTGCGGCGAACTGTAGAGCGCGGTCCTGTATCCGGCAACCCGCAAGATAGAGGAAAGCATTGCGGCGGTCGAGCCTTTGCCGTTGGTTCCCGCAATCAGCACGCTGGCGAAACGCCGCTCGGGATGGCCGAGAGCGTCCAGCATCTCGCGCACGTAGGTCAAATCAAACTTGTGCGCCGGCGTACTGGCGAGCTCGTGTCCCAGCGCGTAGAGCTGCTTCACGGTGCTTTGGTAGGTCATGCGGGCAGTTTCAGATTACAACATTCGAGAGGTAGGAGGCCGCGGAAGCGATCCTTACAGGCGGCCTTTCCAGTAGCCAGGTCGCTGGTGACAGTGAGCAACAGCTAACACCTGAATGATATTTGGAGAAACCTGATAGACAATCGCGAAAGGAAACTGGTGAAGCAAGAACCGTCTGCAACCAACCATGTAGTGAGCCCAGCGTTCCGGAGTGTCCCGGATTGTTTCTACCGATCGGTTGAATTCCGCTGCGAATCGGACTGCTGCTGCCGGACTCCGTTCGCGGTACCACGCCAGAGCCGACAAATATTCTGCTTGTGCTTCTGGGACAAACTCAATGGGTTTCTTCATGAAGGATCGCTTGGGCCTTCTTGCGAACTTCTGCCCAGGGAACCGTTTTCACTCTCCCTGTTCTCAGATCTTCGATTCTCCGTGCAATCTCCTCTTGCCAGGCCGCCTCAGCGTCCTCGTCCTGAATTAGGTCCAGACTCTCCATCAGGGAACTGGCCAGTTCGGCCCGTTCCTCTAGTGGAAGTGTCAAGGCTCTCTTCAATAGTTCGATTGCTTCTTCGCTCATCGCTAAAATTGTACCTCCGGTCCGCTCGGTTGTAATGTTAACCGCCGAGTGCCTTCTTCACTGCCTCGCTCAGAAGCTTGCCGTCTACGCGCGCGTCTCCAAACTTGGCCTTGGCATTCTTCATCACGGCGCCCATGTCCTTCATTGTGGGAGAGCCCATCTCGGCGATGACGGCGCGGACGGTGGCAACGATCTCCTCTTCCCCGACCGCCTTGGGCATATAGGCCTCGATGATCGCGATCTCCTGGGCCTCCCTGGCAGCCAGCTCGGGGCGGTTGCCCTTCTCGAACTGTTCGATGGAGTCCTTGCGCTGCTTGATCATGGTGGTGAAGACCTGCAGCTCTTCTCTTTCGTCGAGATCGGCGCGTTTGTCGATCCGCTTGTTCTGCAACGCGGCTTTCATCATGCGCAAGGTCGAGAGCCGCAGCTCTTGCTTGTTGCGCATGGCATCAACCATGTCCTTTTGTACCTGCTGGGTCAAGCTCATGACGTAATTATAGAGTAGCGGGTCACACGGGCTGGTGATACGGAGCACACAGCCACTACCCACATGTCGTGGCTTGCCCAGCCGCGGAAGCCTATGATTAAAGTGTCGGCGCTCGTCTGTGCCGGCAATTAACCTGTAGAGGTACTCGCCATGCTACGTAAGACACGTCTATTTACTCCCGGTCCGACTCCTCTTCTTCCAGCCGCTCAAAATGCCATCGCCGCCGCGGACATGCATCACCGCACGGCCGAATTCCGTGAAATCTTTACCCGTACACTTGCCGATCTCAAGACCTTCATCGGCACCACCAACGACGTTCTCATTCTCGCTTCGTCCGGCAGCGGCGCCATGGAGGCCGCGGTTTCCAACCTCACTTCTCCCGGCGAGAAAGTTGTCGTGCTTACGGCCGGAAAGTTTGGCGAACGCTGGCGCGACCTCGCCAAGGCGTTTGCCTGCCAGATCGAGCTCATCGAGGTTCCTTACGGGCAGACCTTCGACCTGCGCGACATCAAGTCTAAGCTCGAGGGCGCGCGCGTGCTTTACATGCAGGCCACGGAGACTTCCACCGGGGCGCGTCACGACGTGAAGGCCATCGCCGCGCTGCTGAAGGGCACCGACACGCTCTTCGTGGTTGACGCCATCACCGGGCTGGGCACCACTCATTTCGAGGTGGACAATTGGGGCATCGATATCCTCATCGGTAGCTCACAGAAGGCGGTGATGATCCCGCCGGGACTCGCCTATCTCTGTGTGAGCGAGCGCGCCTGGCAGCGTATGGAGACTGCCAAACAGCCGCGCTACTACTTCGATCTGCGCAAGGAGCGCAAGTCGGCGGCCAAGGGCGAATCGGCGTTCACCCCGGCCGTCGCACTGGTCTGTGGACTGGCTGCGGCGCTGGACTACATTCGCCACTGCGGCAACGGCAATCTTGCCGATGGACGCGAAGCCCTCATCCACAATGCGGAAACTTCGGCTGCCATGGTCCGCGCCGGCGTTAAGGCCCTCGGCCTGAAGCTGTTCGCGCCCACCTGTCCTGCGGCTGCCGTCACGGCAGTGCTGGCCCCGGCGGGCGTGGATTCCAGCGCCATCGTGAAAGAATTCCGTGAGCGCTTCGCCATGATTGTCGCCAACGGGCAGGGTGATATGAAGGGTAAAATCTTCCGCATCGCTCATCTCGGTTACTACGACTATCTCGACGCCATCGGCGTCATCGGCGCATTGGAACATGTGCTGCTGAAAGTTGCGCCGTCCCATCACATCGAACTGGGCGCAGGCGTGCGCGCCGCGCAAGAAGTCTTTGCCGGACAACTCGCCGAGGTGGCTAGCATATGAAAATTGTTATCGCTGACAAAATCTCTCCTTCCGCGTCCGCCGTCTTCGGCGAACACAAAGACTGGAAAGTTGTAACTACCGACAAAGAGACGCTACCGGGTGAGCTCGCCACAGCGGATGCCATCCTGGTGCGCTCTGCCACGTTCGTCGATGCCGCCATGATGGACAAGGCCCCCAAGCTGCGCGTCATCGGACGCGCCGGCGTGGGCGTCGACAACGTCGATCTCGACGCCGCCACCAAACGCGGCATCGTGGTGATGAACACGCCTGGCGGCAATGCCGTCGCTGTCGCCGAGCACACCTTCGCGCTCATGCTGGCGCTGGCGCGTCACCTGGTACGCGCCGACTCAACCATGCATGCCGGCAAATGGGAAAAGAAGACGCTGCAAGGCACCGAGCTTCGTGGCAAGACCCTGGGCATCGTCGGCCTGGGCCGTGTCGGAGTCGAAGTCTCGCGTCGTGCCGTCGCCTTCGGCATGAAAGTCGTTGGCCACGATCCGTATGTGGCGCCCAGTCTGGCGCAGCAATTGAACATCACTCTGGGATCGCTCGATGAGGTCTTCGTTCAGTCCGACTACATCACGTTGCATGTCGGTCTCACCCCGCAGACCCAGGGAATGATCAATGCCGATTCCATTCGCAAGATGAAGAAGGGCGTGCGCTTGATCAATTGCGCTCGCGGCGAGTTGCTGAATGAACCCGCTGTTATCGAGGCCCTGCAGTCCGGACAACTGGGTGGCGCTGCGCTGGATGTTTACAGCCATGAGCCGCTCAAGGACTCTCCCTTGGCTACCCTGCCTAACGTCATCCTGACGCCGCACATCGCGGGTTCCACCCATGAGGCGTCGGAGGCCGTCGGCGTGCAGATCGCGCTGCAGGTCCGCGAGTACCTGCTGAAGGGTGTCATCCAAAATGCTGTCAACGTGCCTTCGATCAGCGAAGAAGAGTACCAGCAGATGTTGCCGTACATCTTGCTCGGCGAGCGCTTGGGGGCGTTCCTGGCGCAATCCAGCGAAGGCGGCGTGGAAGAGATGGGCCTTAGCTACAGTGGCGAGATTGCCGAGTGGAAGACCGCACTCATTCGCAACGCCGCCGTGGCTGGCGCACTGAACCAGATCGCTCACGCTCACGAGCGGGCGAATCTGGTGAATGCGGCGTCCATCGCCGAGGAGCGTGGCATCCGCATCACCGAGCGCAAGAAAGTGCGCGATACGGGCGGCACTGCCTCCAACGTGCTGCGCATGACCTTCAAGACCGGTCAGCAGGAAAACACGGTGGCCGGTTGCGTTCAGCCCAGCGGCCTGCCCAGACTGCTGGAAATCGATGGCATCAACGTGGAGGCGCCGCTGGAGGGCACCTTCATCTACCTGCGCAACCTCGACGTGCCCGGCGTTGTGGGCCGCGTCGGAACGGTGCTTGGGCAGCACAATGTCAACATCGCCAACTTCTCGCTCGGCCGCCGGCAGAGTGGGCAGGAAACGTCGGCCGTAGCAGTGGTGCAGGTGGACGGTGAGATCAACGACAAGGTGCTCGACGCCTTGCGTTGCATCGAGACCATTCTTCTGGCCAAAGCGATTCGTTTCGCCGCACCGCAACCAAAAGCGGTTTCGGCCTGAGGCAAGACAAAACCAAGCCGCGCTGGATTTCCATCCGGCGCGGCTTTTTCAAAACAGCGTAATGTCCGGTACGCGCTCCTGAACTTGCATTCTTAGAAGTTCATTCGTCGGCACTATTACTCCGAAAGGCGGCTACTCTAAGTGCGTAAGCATGTATTTTTCTTGTGTTCTTGTGCTCTCTTCCTCGCACCGTTGATGTCACCTGCACAGACCTCTGGCTCAAAAGAGAAGGGGGTTGGCGAAGGCCTCCCGCCCATTGTTGTCTTGGGCTTGGAAGCATACAAGAGCAGTGGTCCAGAAGAAGCCGTTCGCGCCTGGACTA
>PLBW01000085.1 GCA_003135475.1 Acidobacteriaceae bacterium | reverse complement strand
TAGCCCATTACGCGATCGCCGGTGTCTTCGACCACTCCGGCGAACTCGCGGCCGGAAATGAACGGCGGCGGTGGAGTGCCACTGTAGGTCCCGCGGGTCGAAAGCGTGTCGGCAAAGTTGATGCCCACAGCTTCCACGCGCACGATCACCTCGCCCGCTTTGGGTTGCGGACCGGGCATGTCGCGTACTTCGAGGACTTCGGGACCACCGGAACGAGTGACGACGACGGCTTTCATAGGTTTGATTCTACGATGCAGGCGGGAATTTGAGTTACCTCGGAGCTATAGTGGGAACGTGAGTGAGCTGTGCCGTCCCTGAAGGGACTCGTTAATTTTTCCGCTTTACCCAGGGCTTACGCCCTGGGCTAGCATTATTTCGCCCCTGCGGAGCTCAGATTTTGCGCAATTGTTCCGGTGTTCCAACTCAAAACGAGTTTTCACACACCCTCTAACAGCCGGCACTAACCAAACGCGGCCTCGGCGAACGGCGAAGAGCGAACGGCGGCCCTTGCTACATGCCCGGCATCTTCATCCCCGCCAGCCGGCGAGCGAAGCTGGGCTTACCCATGCTCTTGAACATCTTCCGCATCTGGGCATACTGGCGTAACAGGTGGTTTATTTCCTGGACGCTGGTCCCCGAGCCGCGGGCGATGCGCTTGCGCCGGCTGCCATTGATCGACTCGTGATGCTCGCGTTCGTACGGCGTCATGGAGTTGATAATCGCTTCCACGCGGCCGAGTTGCTTTTCGTCCACTTTGTCCGCCCCCGACTTCTGCAGGTTGGCGAACGGTCCGATCTTGGGCATCATGCCCATGATGCTCTGCAACGAGCCGAGTTTTTTCACCTGCCGCAACTGATCGCGAAAATCCTCCAGCGAGAAGCCGTCGGCGCTGAGCGCCTTCTGGGCAAACTCTTCCGACTTCTTCTTGTCGAGGTGGGCTTCGGCCTTCTCGATCAGCGACAGGATGTCGCCCATCCCGAGAATCCGGCCCACAATTCGGTCGGGATGAAACAATTCCAGGGCATCGTACTTTTCGCCCATGCCAATGAACTTGATGGGCTGCCCGGTGACCTTGCGAATGGAAAGGGCAGCGCCACCACGGGCGTCGCCATCCATCTTGGTGAGTATCACGCCGGTGAGCGTGAGCTTCTTGTGAAATTCGTCGGCCGACTTCACCGCGTCCTGGCCGGTCATGGCGTCGGCGACGAAGAGGATCTCCTGCGGATTGAGGATCTTCTTCAGCGACTGCATCTCGTCCATCAATTGCTCGTCGATGTGCAGCCGGCCGGCGGTGTCAACGATGAGCACGTCGCAGGCGTTGTTGATGGCCTCGCGGCGGGCTTCCTTCACCAGCCGTTCGACAGTCGCGGTGTTCGATTCCTCGACCTTGCCTTCGTAGATATGGGCCTTGATGGCCTGCGCAACCACCTTGAGCTGCTCGCGCGCCGCCGGGCGGTAAACGTCAACCGAGACCAGCATGGGCCGGTGCCCGCCTTGCTTGAGCCAGTTCGCCAACTTGCCCGAGGTGGTCGTCTTGCCGGAACCCTGCAGACCCGCCATGAGCATTACCGTGGGCGGCTGGGAGGCGAACTTCAGTTTGGCGGCGTCTTTGCCGAGGATGGCGATCAGTTCGTCGCGAACAATCTTGACCACCTGCTCGGCGGGGGAAAGCGCGGTCAGCACTTCCTGGCCCAGCGCCTTTTCGCGGATGTGCTCGATCAATTCTTTGACTACATTGAAGTTAACGTCGGCTTCGAGCAGCGCCATGCGAATTTCTTTCAGCGCTTCGCCGATGTTCTCTTCCGTCAGAGTGCCTTGTCCGCGTAGATTCTTAAAGGCACGCTGCAGCTTATCTGTAAGGTTCTCAAACATTGTCAGGAGTCCACAGCTCAGGCTGGGTGGGCGGAAACCTGCTGGTTTCCACGCTGAAATCAGGATATCACGCAGTTACGTAGTTGATTCGTCTAGCTCGTTCTCGCGTCGAAAGCGCCGGTTTTCAGCGCGGTTCGTCGTTTAATGTTCCCCTATCGTTCCCCGCTTAGACGAGCGCGACCTCGCGGTCGAAATTGGGCTTCTTCTCCGCATGGAGTTTGAGTGCGACGCCACAAACCGCAGCGATGCGCTCCAGCATAGTGAGCGAGTGCCCGGTATATTCGGCATCTTCCAAGCGAGCAATCACGGACTGTGTCGTACCCACTTTCTTGGCAAGTTCAGCTTGAGTCAGCCCGGCATTTTCACGCATCTCGCGCACCAATAAGGCCAGATCAATCTGGTGCAGGGTGCGCGCGAAGGTCTTACGGTAGGTGACGCTCTTACGGGCGCGCTGCCCGACAATTTCACGGTGTCTGTCGCGCTTGACAGTTTGCTTCATAGGCCCAACTCCTTCAGGATAGCTTCTCTTTCCTTCTGCGATCCCGCGTAATGGTTGCGATATTTCATCCAGAGCTTCCTGAGCTGCTCTGCCCTTGTAATCTCACCTGGCGGAGTCTGCTGCGTCTTCTTCTGAAATCCTGACGTAATCACGATCAGCATGCCCGGCTGGTAGAAGAATAGAACCCGGAAAATCCGGTCGAATTGTTTGACTCTTAGCTCGAATAGGTCATTGGTGAGCTTCTTAACGAATTTTCCCTGCATCCGGTTGCCATAGATGCGCAGGCGCTCGATGAACGCGTCGATGCGGGCGGCTGCCTTGTCATCCAGCGAATCCACGAACTCTCGGGCGGGTACCGCCGGTTCGGCAGCTCGACGTACTCAATCGTGAATTGAGGGCCCAATTCTGAAACTGCCTCGATTGGATTATCGCATAATTGCTATAATGCCGGCAATGGACTACGAAGAACGAGGGGCCAATGCGGCGCTCCAGGCCATTTCACCGCAAACCCTGGCTCGCCGCCGTGCGATACACCTCAGCCGCTGCCACCACCGTGTTGCAGTGAATGGTCACCGTGTCTTCGATGTGGTTCGCATAACCGCCGGCGTAAGTGACCATCACGGGGATGTCGCGTGCGCGGGCGACGCGAAAGACAAGCTCGTCGCGTTGTTTCAATCCCGCTATGGACAGGTTCAAGCCGCCAAGCTGGTCATCGGCGTAAGGATCGGCGCCGGCAACGTAGCAGATCAGTTCCGGCTCAAACTGCCGCAGGCCGGAACTCAGAGCGTTATCGAGCCAGGCCAGATACTCCGCGTCGCCGCAGCCATCCGGCAGGTTGACGTCGATGGAAGATGGCGGCTTGATGAAGGGATAGTTGTTCTCCTGATGCAGCGAAATGGTGAACACATCGTTGCAGGGGCCCTCGGTCATGGTGGTCCGTTGTCGAGCTCCCGAGGTCGCAGCGGGCCCGGAGGGTAAGGTGTTCGGCCTGGGCCGCGGACTTCCAAAGATAACCGCGGTGCCGTTTCCCTGATGTACGTCGCAATCCACCGTCATGGCGCGACGAATCTTGCCGCGCTTCTGCAGGGCGCGAATGGCCACGGCAAAATCGTTGATCATGCAGAAGCCCTCTCCGTGTTCGGGAGAGGCGTGATGAAATCCTCCCCCCATGTTGATGCAGACACCATCTTCGAGCGCGTGTTCCGCTGCCAGGATCGAACCTCCGGTGTGGAGCATGAAGGCATCCACCACCTGCGGCGAGTAGGGAATCTCCATCTCCAACTCCTCGCGCGCGCTCAGGCTGCCTTCCATCAACTTGTTCACATAAAGCGGCGAATGAACCAGCAGGACGTCGGCTTCGGTGGCCGGTTGCGGAACCACGAAGTCAGAGTCTTCGGCGACGCCTTCTTGAAGCAGGCATTCGCGAATGAGACGAAACTTGTCGGCGCGAAAGATGTGCTCGCCGATGGGCAGGAAATACTTTTCGCTATAGACCAGCTTGAAAGGCAACATGAGCCGACTATGTGGGGCGCAAATACCACGCCTCTAAACCAACGATTCTAGTCCCTGGACGCTGAATACCGCGAGTGTGCCGCCATTTCGTGGCATAAGGTTATGCTCTCCCTACCCATTTCGTGATGGAGTTGTCCTCCATTAAGGTTGGCGGAAAGCACATGCAGTGCGGGTATGCGGCCAGCCTGCCAGTTTCCACTTTACGAGACGCCGCGAATAGGGCACACTCCGCACATCACAAAACCAAGGAGGCTGTACATGAAGCAAGCTTTGCGGCTCGCAGCAGCAGCATTGTGCGTCACTCTCGTGTCTCTGGCGACGGCGACAGCGCAAGACCAAGACACTGAGGGCCCGGTGGACCGGGTCATTCTCGTCCATATTCTCCCCGGGCACTTCAGCGCGTTCATGGACGACGTGAAGCACAACATCAAGCCGATCTTTGACGCCGAGAAGAGCGCTGGGCTCATCGAAGGCTATGGCATTTTCCTGAACCAGACGAAAGCCGGCGTGGACGACTGGGACATTGGTTTCGAGATCACTTACAAGAACATGGCCGCTCTCGATGGTCTTGGAATGAAGGTCCTGGAGCTGCGCATGAAACAATATGGCGACAAGAGCAAAGAGCAGCAGGCGATCGACAAGCGCGTCGAGAATGGGCGAGCGGTCGCCAGCTATCTGACCCGGGAAATCACGTTGAAGTAGCCACCTGAGCCAGAATTTCTTAGGGCTTGGCGGCGTTTTCGCAAGAACGCCGCCGTATTCATTTACCATGATGCTGCATGGCGTCCACCGCTCAACTGGTCACGCTGCGCCGGGCTGCCGGCTATAACCTGCTCGCCACGGCTGGCGTAGCAATGGTCGCCATCTTTTTGTTGTGCGCTCTGTTCGCGCCCTGGATCGCCCCCCAGGATCCCGCGCAGATCGACCTGCCGGCGCGACTCATGGGACCATCGGCTTCGCACTGGTTTGGCACCGACGAACTGGGACGCGACATCCTCTCACGCATCATCTACGGGGCGCGCATCTCCATGCTGGTGGGCAGTTGCGTGGTCGCAGCCTCGCTCACGCTGGGACTGATCTTCGGCTCTATCGCGGGCTACTATGGCGGAGTCACCGACCGCGTGCTCAACGTGGTCGTAATGAACGCCTTCATGTCGTTCCCCGGAATTCTGCTGGCGATCGCCTTTGTGGCCTTCCTCGGGCCCGGCATCTTCAATCTGATCCTGGCGCTCTCGATTGGAGGATGGGTAGGCTATGCCCGATTGGTGCGCGCGCAGGTGCTGGCGGTCCGCGAACGCGAATTCGTGGAAGCCGCGCGCGCGTTGGGCGCGAGTGACTTGCGGATCATCGTGCGGCACATTCTTCCCAACATCATTCAGCCCATTATCGTGCAGGCGGCCATAGGAATGGCGGGCGCCATCCTGGCCGAAGCCACCATGAGCTTCCTCGGACTGGGGGTGCCGCCTCCGGCGGCAAGTTGGGGTTCGATGCTGAACGACGGGCGCTCTCACCTGTTTGATTCGCCGCACCTCGTGTTGTTTCCCGCCGCCGCGGTCATGCTGGCGGTGCTGTCGTTCAACTTCATTGGCGACGGCCTGCGCGATTACCTCGATCCCCGGTCCAGGATCGCGGTTGGGCTGTAGTGGCTCGCTAGAGGCCATCGATGGATTCTAGCCACTCACCACTCGTCACGGCCCACTGGTTTATAGTGGTCTGTGCTGCCGGTGAAATCTTCCTGTTCTCGTAACATTCGCATTCCGCTGTTCGCCCTCGCGCTGGTTTTGCTCGTCCTGGGCTGCGCCTGCAAGCGCGGAGCACTCGCCAAACATGAGTACATGTACGTCTCGGCACAGGAGACCAGCCTGCGCGACCGAGTGGCCACCATGTACAACAAGATCGGAACGGTGCATGGCGGCGATCGCGTGGAAGTTCTGGAGAAGCAGCGGCGCTTCCTGCGGGTGCGTACCGACAGCGGACAGGAAGGCTGGATCGAGGAACGCAGCCTGGTTCCTCAGGACGTTTACGATGCCTTCCAGAAGCTGGCCAGCGACAATGCCAGCCAACAGGTGCAAGCCCGCGGAACGGCCCGCTCCGACCTCAACATCCACCTCACTCCTTCGCGCGAAGGTGAGCACCTTTATCAGCTCAAGGATGGAGAGAAAGTTGAAATCCTGAAGCGCGCTACGGCGGAGAAGAATCCGCCGAAGTCCGCGGCCGCGAATGCGCCGCAAAGCCCGAAGGGTGTCGCCGCGACTCAACCGCAACCCAAGACCGCGCCGGCGCCGGCTAAGGCGGCTGCATCCGGCAGAGTCACGCCAGGCAGCACCCCAGGCAAGCCTCCGGAGCCTCCCAAGCCTGTGATGGAAGATTGGTACCTGGTGCGTAACTCTGCCGGGCACGTCGGGTGGGTGCTACTGCGCATGATCGACCTCGATATCCCGCTGGAGGTTGCACAATACGCCGAGGGCCAGCGCATCATGGGCTACTTCGTGCTGAACACGGTGCAGGAGGAAGACAAACAGGTGCCGCAGTACCTGGTGCTGTTGAACGAACCCAAGGACGGACTGCCTTGGGACTTCAATCAGATTCGAATCTTTACCAGGAACCGGGCCAAGCATCGCTATGAAACCGCCTATCGCGAACGCAATCTTGAGGGCTACTTCCCGGTGAAGACTGGGCACCAGGATTTTGGGAAAGAAGGCGACCTGCCGACCTTCACCATCCGCAAGAAAAACTACGACGGACAGATGGTGGACATCACCTACAAATTGAACGGCCCTATCGTGCGCCGGGTGCTGACCCCGGAACAAGAAGCTGCGGAGAAGGCCCAGCACGGGGCAGCGTTAGCCGCTTACTATGCACAGCGTAAGAAGCAGCCGCCAGCGCACCCGCGCCACAAGCACAAATGAGAGTTGCCGCGTCTATCGGCTGTAGAACTCGGCGATAGCGGCCACCACGCGTTGCTGTTCGTCCTCGCGCAGTTCAGGAAACATGGGCAGCGCCAGTACTTCTTTTGACGCGCGCTCCGACTCGGGAAGGTCGCCCGCTTTATAGCCGAAGTAAGCGAAGCATTCCTGCAAGTGCAGCGGTACGGGGTAGTAAATCTCCGTTCCGACTCCTTGCTCGGTCAAAAAGGTCCGCAGTTCATCCCGCCGAAAGGCGCGCACCACGTACTGGTGATAAATGTGATAAGCCTCGGGCACCGTCGCCAGCAGCGCGATGGGCGCCTGCGTGCTCACCGACTGCTCGCCGCTCTGCACCAGGCCGGAGTTGATGAACAAACCCTGATAGCGACGAGCCCGCATCCGGCGCACCTGGTTCCAGTCATCAATATGCTTCAGCTTCACCCGCAGCACCGCAGCCTGCATGGCATCGAGGCGGCTGTTCCAGCCGATCTCTTCGTGGTAATACCGTTGACGGCTGCCGTGATTGCGCAAGCGGCGAACGTGCGCCGCCAGTTCCTCGTCATTAGTGGTGACGCAACCGCCCTCGCCATAGGCGCTCAGATTCTTGGTGGGATAAAAGCTGACCGCGGCAGCCTTACCGAGCGTTCCTGCTTTCTTGTCGCGCCATTTGGCACCGAAAGCCTGCGCCGCATCTTCGATAAGGCTGGCGTCGTACTGCTCGGCGAGGCGGACGAATTTGTCCATGTTGGCGCACTGTCCGTACAAGTGCACCGGCATCACCGCGCGGATCGGGGACGAACGCCCACGCTGCAGCGCCCTCTCGGTCGCTTCCGGATCGAGGTTTAGCGTTGCC
The DNA here is from genome assembly GCA_003135475.1 of Acidobacteriaceae bacterium. Lineage (GTDB taxonomy): Bacteria > Acidobacteriota > Terriglobia > Terriglobales > Acidobacteriaceae > Bog-257. Next base: position 27,499 of record PLBW01000085.1, on the reverse strand, counting down.
GGATCAATGTCAGCCAGGATTGGAGTGGCGCCGCAGCGCAAGATCGAACTTACCGTGGCGAAGAAACTGAACGGCGTGGTGATTACGCACGCGTCCGGTCCAACACCGGCGGCCGCCAGGGCCAGCCAGCAGGCGTCAGTTCCCGACGCGCAGCCAACGCTCGCGCTCGCTCCCAGGTAGCTTGCAGACTCGCGTTCGAAGCCCTCGAGTTCAGGGCCTCCGATGAAGTGCTGGGTAGTCAGCACACGTTCGATGGCTGCCTGGACCTCGTCCTTGATGGTCTCGTATTGGCGCGTGAGGTCAAGCATGGGAACCGGATCGCGCTGGGTCGCAGAGCCTGGACTATCAAACGATGGTGGCGAGGTTGATGACATGGCGCAACATGATTTTATAGCGAATTCTCGGTTGGTGTACGCAGACTGAAGCGGCGCGTTGTGGCTCGGGTCACGGATTGGCGACTACTCCAGCAACCGGCGTTCCAGGGATTGGGAGTGAAATGGCGATTTCACGCCAGTTAACGCCAACCGAATCGGACTCCAATCGTCAAAATGCGCTGCGATTCAGCGGTCCGGGAGAGTATCCCTCGCTTGGTCTTTCCTTCTTGTCGTCCGTGTCTTTTCCCCACGTCCAGTACATGCCCAGGTAGGCGTAGTTCTCCGTTTGCCCGGCGACAGAGTGACCGTAGCAGAACAAGAACTGCTGGCCCGGGTGGTGTTTGAAGTGGTAGTACCCCCCCACGTCGACCATCGTGGAAGCTTCCGTCTGCGCCGGTGCGCTTCCTTCCCGTCCATGCGCGAACACCTCCGCACCCAGCTCGAGTCTGTCGCTGAGTTTTTTCTTCACCAGCCATCCGGTGTAGAAAAAGTTGCGGAACCCGGTTTGCGGCACTACCTCATAGCCAGCGCCGCCGTCAAAGGTCCATTTCCCAACGTTCTTTTGCAGCCAGATCGGTAGCTTGTACCAGACCTTGCCCACGCCCAGGCCTTTGTCCGCGTTCCCCGTGGGTATTTCAAACATGGTGAAGCTGCCAATCTGCGGAACGTGTTTACCCTCTTTGATAAATGCAATCTTCACGCCCAACTCCATGTCCGTCAGCCCAAACTCAATAGGTCCGGTTCCGCTCGGTAGATATACAGGATTGTTGAGCGGCGCCACCACGCCCCACGGCAACACCGCGTGCACTTGCACCCTCGGCAGTGCGCCCCAGTTGAACTCGAAGGCTGGACCCGAAGAGTCCATCTCCACCGGTGTCCCATCCGCCGCGCCAAAGATGTAGAACTCGTAATGGTGCAGGTCCACGGGCACGGGATCGTCGGTCTGGTACGGCGGTCCCTGCGCCCACAATTTCGACCCAGTCAGAATGACGAGAAAAAGAAGCGCTGCGACGACGCAACTGAGGCGAGCATTCATCAGGGTAGGTTGCGGCATGAAAAGGGTTAGACGGGACGAACTTCCTCACCCCTGCTTATGATAGATGCAGCAAAATAGAGACTACTCTCCTTGTCGGCGAAAACGTCCCCGATTAGGAGCGAAACGACGGCCATGCCATGTTTACCTCCCCGCAAACAGGATGTAGTGGCTGGCCGCGCCCATGAAGAACAGCATGGGGAACGACAACCAGAAATTCAGGCGGGTACACAGCAGCGCGATTCTCGCCACTTTGGGCGCCTCGGGCGGCATCGCCGTTCCCTGGCTGGCATTGGCCTCGATCCAGCGGATCATCTTCTTCTGCATACGCCACACCACGCCCCAAACGTTCAGCAGCATGAACCAGCCCAGTCCGCCGCCAATGCCGATCGCCAGGGCGCGATTGCTCTCCCAGCCGTGCTGATTCAAGCTCAGAAAAATGTATGCCGCCGCGATCACCGCGACCCCGACGATCGTGCCCAGCACGGGGCCCTTTCTGAGCACGTCGGCCGGCGACATCAGCGCTCCCATCTCAATCACAAACGCCAACGTCCACAGTCCGAAGAAGGCGCCGAACATCGTCCCCGCGGAGGCCGGCTCGCCCGCCGACACCGCATTGCGAACGTCGCTAGCGACGATGTGCATCCAGTACGCCATGCCGGCCAGGACGGTCACCACCGCGCTCCAGCGAAACCACCACAAGGCCCGCCGCATCAGCTTGGGGACGACAATCCCCCGCGATTTTGCGTCGAGTTCCTGTAGGAAGGGCAGGTTGACCAGAGTGAAGAAGTACAAGAGCCCCACCCAGGTGATGCCGGCGACAAAATGAATCCAGCGAAGCGCCATCAGGGCGGTTGCTTCGCCGCCGGGAAATTGGATTGCGGGCGAGAGGAGGAGCGCCACTAGCCAGGAAGTCATCTCTTGGTCACCTATGTTAGACCGGTATCCCGCGCACGCTTTGGGATTCGGAGCAGTGGGCGAATTCTACATCACAGGGCCTTGTGCCGGTTTCAGTTGAAATCGCGCGGTCGCCCCCTTATCGTAAAAGTGGCTTATCATTGCTTCTGTGGCCATTGGGCTTCTGGGGCCGTGACATATTCGGCTGCGGACGGGTTTCTACAGGTTCGGAATCGTAAGGGGTGCGAATCTGGGGCTGTGCTGTTTTTTGCATATTGCCAGGGAGGGACGTATGGAAAACAAGGCAGCACAGAACATACAAGACGGATTTCTAAATACCGCCCGTAAAGACAAGTTCGTAGTTGCCATTTACCTGCTCAGCGGGGTGAAACTGAACGGAAGAATCCGCTCCTTCGACAAGTATTCTATCGTTCTGGACACCAACAACCAGGAGCAATTGATTTTTAAGCACGCCATTTCCACCGTGGTTATGTCGCGTTCCGCTCATTCGGAACGTCACCTTGAACAGCACGCGCCAGTGGAACCGGTGGCTCCAGTGGCTCCCGCGGATGCCGAGACCGCGAACACGACCTCCGAGGGCTAGTCTATTTCCCGCGCGGATGGAATGAACTCCCGAGCGAATGGCCGCTCATGGCGAACCGGCCAGGGCCAGCCGGAACGCGTCTTCCTGGTTGGGGTGGAATTCTCCTCCCGGCCGGCGGCGGGCCGCGATACCCAAACCCGTGGTTCGCAGGCCCGGCCAGGGGAACCCGATGCGCCGCTGCCTGCTCGGCAGCAACCTGCCGGAAAGGTTCCACCCAGCGCGCGCGTGGCGCGCAGCGTCGCCGCTTCTCACTTGCACGCAGAGGGGCGGGAGCATCGCGGATTCTCCGCCGAAGAGTCCATGGCCGAGTTACGCGAGTTGGCCACCAGCGCGGGAGCGGCCGTCATCGGCGAATTCCAGCAGCGCCGTCAAAAGCCAGATCCTGCTACGCTCATTGGCAGCGGAAAGCTGGAGGAGCTGAAAGGCGCGGTCGCTTCCAGTGCGCCCGATTTGGTCATCTTCGATCACGACCTCACGCCCTCGCAGCAGCGTAATCTGGAGCGTGGGCTGGACCTGCGGGTGATCGACCGCACCCAACTCATCCTCGATATTTTTGCCCGTCACGCGCGCACCCGCGAGGGACAGCTTCAGGTGGAGCTGGCGCAACTGCAATACCTGCTGCCGCGACTGGCGGGACGCGGCGTGCAGATGTCGCAGCTCGGCGGCGGCATTGGAACTCGTGGTCCCGGCGAAACCCAGTTGGAGACGGACCGCCGCAAGATCTACCGGCACATTCGCCACGTAAAAGAGCAGCTGGAAAATGTCCGCCGCATCCGGGGGCAGCAGCGGCAGCGGCGCGAGTCGGTTCCCATCGCAACGGTGGCGCTGGTCGGCTACACCAATGCGGGGAAGTCAACCTTGTTCAATGCGCTCACCCAGGCCGGGGTGCTGGAGAGCGAGCGCATGTTCGCGACGCTCGATCCCACACTGCGTAGCGTGACCCTGCCTTCACGGCGGCAAGTCCTGCTGTCTGACACTGTGGGATTCATCCGCAACCTGCCGCACACGCTGGTTTCGGCATTTCGCGCCACCCTGGAAGAGGTGCAGCGAGCGTCGCTGCTATTGCATGTGTCCGACGTCACCAGTCCGACGGCGGTTGAGCAGCAGGCGCAGGTCGAAGAAGTGCTGCGCGAGTTGGAATCGCAGGACAAGCCACGCCTCTACGTGATGAACAAAGTCGATCTGCTGCCGGAGAAGAAACGCGAGAGCCTGCGCGATACGGCGAGCGTGATCCACGTCTCGTCCACAAAGGGGTTTGGACTCGACAGATTATTGGAGCGTATCGACGAACTCATTGCCGAAGATCCGCTGCGCCGGGTGCATCTGCGCGTGCCTCAGTCGGAAGGCAAAGCGCTGGCTGCGCTCGATGCCAAGGCTGTTATATTTACGCGGGAGTATCGCGACGGCAACGTTGAACTCGACGTGCAAGCCCCGGAGTCGCTGCTGCGAAGACTAAAGGAGTTCGTGGAGGAATGAATCCTCTAGGGTTTGTGTTGTGGCAGCGGGAGAATTTGCAGCCAAGGAACCTTCTTGAAGTCCTTCACGTCGGCTGTGACAAGGACATTGGCCCTCCCCGTGATTGCTGCGGCGAAACAATCCGCATACGGCAGCCCATAACCGGCCTTAAACTTAGCTGCGAGTTCCGTGACCGGCTCGTCTGCATTTATCACGCTTATGGGCAAAAGTCGGACCTCCGCCATGAACGCTTGCGCTTCCGGGATTCCTTGCTTCATGGCAATGTTGTAGTAAACCTCGCCCCAATTGATTACTGAGAGCAAGAGCGTAGTTTTGGAATCGCGGGCCCGCTTAAACAAGTCCTCTACGATGTCGGCTCCCGGCTGGTCCATCAGGAAACGATAGAGCGCGTTGGCATCCAGCACGTGACCCTTCATGCAAATTCCCGGTCGCGCGCGCGCTCCAGCTTCGCCGGCATGCCTCGCTTGGAGAGGCTCCCACGCATGCTTTCGATGAAGGCGTCGGTAACAGGTTGGAGGATCAGCCGTCCCTCTTCCTCGACGAAGGCGACCTTTGTGCCTTGCTTGATGTCAAGGCGTTCCCGGATATCGGCGGGAATCACAACCTGGCCCTTGGCGTTTACTGCCGAGTATTCAATGTTGCTCATGGTAGTAGATTGTACCACAGAGTAATACGGTAATGATGAAGTATGACTATGTTTACAAAGTACCACGTGGCAGATCAAACCTCCTCGAACCTACACGATCCGGACGCCCGCGTCGGCCTGCTCGTCGGCGTGATAGCTGGAGCGCACCAGCGGGCCGGACTCGACATGGCGGAAACCCATCTGCAAGGATTCGTCTTTGAGGAAGCGGAACTCGTCGGGCGTATATAACCGCGCTACGGGAAGGTGGTCCTTCGACGGCCGCAGGTACTGGCCGATGGTAAGGATGTCCACATTGTGGGCCGCGAGATCGCGGAAAACCTCGAGCAGTTCGCCGGTACTCTCGCCCAGCCCGGCCATCACGCCGCTCTTGGTCGGAATCGCCGGATTCATTTCCTTGGCGCGCTGCAGCAGCCGCAACGTGCGCTCGTACCGCGCACCTGAGCGGGCGACGCGATACAGGCGAGGCACGGTCTCGGTGTTGTGGTTCAAGATGTCGGGCTTGGCGTCCATCACGATGCGCAATGGTTCTTCCAATCCCTGAAAGTCGGGAATCAGCACTTCCACGCGGCATCCGGGAACGCGTCGGCGGATTTCGCGGATGGTGTCGGCGAAGACGCGCGCGCCGCCGACGTTGTCGTCGTCGCGATTGACGCTGGTGACGACGGCGAATTTCAGCCCCAGCTTCTCCACCGCTTCGGCAACCCGGCGTGGCTCTTCAAAATCGATCGGCTGCGGGCGGCCCTTCGGTACCGCGCAGAAGCCGCAGCGGCGGGTGCAGAGATTGCCCAGCAGCATGAAGGTCGCGGTGCGATGGTTCCAGCACTCGCCGATGTTGGGACAATGCGCCGACTCGCAGACGGTGTTCAACTCCAGGTTGCGCGCCAGGGTCTTGAGGTTGTGATAGTTCTCGCCCATGGGCGCGCGCGCCTTCAGCCATTCCGGCTTGGGCGCCGGCCGGCGCGGGCCAATCTCGATCTGGATCAGGTCGGGAGCGGTAGCCATGGGACGTGACTATTGTACAAGGACGGAAGTCGCTCTTCGCTCTTCACAGCGTATGCAGGTACGCCATCAGGTCGTCCAATTGCTGCTGGGTCAATTTCTGCTGGAAGGCCGGCATTTTGGCGCGGCCCAGCAGGATGATGTCGGTGACCCTGTCGTCGTTGGCGGGAATGCCGTTTTTCATGAATGGCTTTTTGAACAGACCGTTCAGGCTGGGTGCGCGCAGGTCATGGGTACTGTAGGCGTAATGACACTCGGCGCAACGCGCGTCGTAAACGCGCCGGCCTTGCGCCTGCTGCGGAGTCAGCCCCAACTCGGCGTCACTCTTGCGGGGCTCGGAATCGCAGGCCAGAAAGATGGTGATCACGATCAGAATAATTGCAGTCAAAAGGGCGAAGGACGCGCGTTTTGGTCTCGGCATTTTTCCAGGTGTCCGGGCAAATCTGTGTCGGCACTGCGGCTCCAGCAGAGTTAGAATACACCTCGCATGACGGTTGCTCTCAAACGGGTTTACGCCGAGCCGTCGCCTTACGATGGCACGCGCGTGTTGGTGGACCGGCTGTGGCCGCGGGGATTGACAAAATCCGACGCTGCGCTCGATGCCTGGCTGAGGGACCTGGCTCCTTCGAATGAGTTGCGCAAGTGGTTTCACGCCCATCCCCAGCAGTGGAGCAAGTTTCGCGAGAAGTATCTCAAGGAGCTTACGAGCGAGGCAGCGGACACAGCGTTGCAGCAGCTTTATGAGTTACAGAAGAAACGTCGCCGCCTGACGCTGTTGTTCGCCTCCAAGAACGAAGAGCGCAACAACGCGCTGGTGTTGAAGCAACTGATTGACGGCGAGCGCAAGCCTCCCACCGGAACCGGCCCCATCCGCGCCGCGGCCACCAAGCGCGGGCGCGCCGCACGGCCGAGATAGGCTCCATGGTCCTCCGGCCCGAAACCCAACCTGCCCACGCCGATAATGCATTTGTCTCTGCTTGGGAGGCTGTGGCCCGCGCCGAGAAAACCAGTTCGGCAAAGTATCATCTGGTGCGCCAACCCGATCACGCGCGGGTTTCCGGCGATATAGCCCGGCAGCTTGCGATTGCGGGTGCGCCTCCGGTGGACGACGACATCGTGCGCGGCATCAGCTTGCACGATGAGGGCTGGAAAGATTTCGACGACGGAAGCGAGCGGCTGAGCGCGACTCCCGCAACGTATTCTGGGGAAAATGTCGCTCTGAACGCAGAAGGCAGGCCGCTGTCTTTTCTCGATATCAAGGCGGGTGACTTCCTGCGTGCGTGGCGTGGCTCGATTGATTCCGCCGAAGCGGTCGCGCCTATTGCGGCCCTGATAGTCAGCGGGCACTTCTGCCGGCTGGGCAAGTTTGGGCTCAGCTTGGCCACATACCCTGTCCAAGATACACAGCACGTGCGCGAATTCCTGGCGTCCGAAGAGCAGCGCCAGTGTCGCTTGCTGCGCCGGCAAAGCCGCGGCGAAAGCGAAGTGCAGTACTGGACGGACGTGCTGCAATTTTGCGATCTGCTGTCGCTCTATCTGTGCTGCGGCTCGAAAGAGAACGTCGAATTTCCGCAGCGCATCGGACCGAAAGGCGAGACGGTCCGCTTGCAGGCACAGGACGCAGCTTTTGTACTTTCACCGGCGTTATTTGCCAAGGAAGTTGAGCTCTGGGTCGAAGCGCGTCCCTATCCGGCGGAGACGGGTGTGCCGCCCATCACGATAAGATGGCGCGTGCGATGATTTCTCCCTGTGCGTCAAGAAATGCCCAGAAGGGAACCGTTGCCTTTTACAGGCTCTTGTCCAGCGCTTTTTCGATGACCTCGCGCGAAACATAGCCGACGATCTGTTCGCGCACCTGGCCGCCTTTGAAGACCAATAAGGTGGGAATGCCGCGCACTCCGTAGCGTTGCGGAGTGGAAGCGTTCTTGTCCACATCCATCTTGCCAAATGTGACCCTGCCGTTATAGCTCTGCGCCACTTCATCCACGATGGGCGCCAGCGCCCGGCAGGGGCCGCACCAGGCCGCCCAGAAATCCACCATGACCGGCTGCTCTGACTTCAGCACCAGTTGGTCAAAATTGGCGTCCGTTACCTCTACAATTGCGTCACTTGCCATTCATCCTCCTGAGGGTCGCCGGTTTTCAGCCCAGTTCGCCGTAGGGCCAAGCCAGCAATTCATCGTAACATTCCGGCTTCCATTAGATGCTGGCGCTTGCTTCTGGACGCAAGCAGCCGTTTGCTAACTCCAGAGTAGCCTGGCGCGGGAAGCGCTGGCGTTGTGAGAGAAGCAGAAAATTGCAGCCAAAAAATCTAAGGCGCTCAGCGTGTGAACGCCGAGCGCCTGGAAGGCAGCCCTCCCCCAGAACTGCCTGACTACAGACTGAATTGTGCCGCGAAACTCTCAATTTGTAAATACATCTCAGGTAAATAATTCGGTGATCTACGTGACAGATAGTAGTCGCCCGGAATCCCATTCTGGCACGGCTTTCGAGGATTTAAGGGCCGCACCACAATTGTGTCCACATCAGAGTGTGCTGGCCAGCAATTCCGCGGGATGAAAGACCTCGCGTCCCAATCCTGCCGACAATTGCTCATGGCAGGAAATCCCGCTCGCGACCAGGGTCCGCGGTCCGCTCTCCGCTTCGACGCGACGCACTTGCGCAAACAGGTCTTCGCCAACCGCCATGCTCAACTCGTAATACTCCCGCTTATATCCGAAGCTGCCGGCCATGCCGCAACATTCCACCGACGACGTCACCACATCGAAGCCCGCCGCTCGCAGCACCTCAACCGTTTGCGTTGCAGAATTGCACGTCTTCTGCTGGCAATGCGAGTGGTAGAAGAGCCGCGTGCCTTGCGGGCATCGACGAGCGGCAAATATTTGCGCCAAATCGAGCTGCATCTCGCGCGCGACTCCCCACAGCACTTCCAGCGACTCAAAGCTGTTCTGCGCGAGCAACGTCTGGGTGCCAGGGTCGTCGAGCAGATGCTTGAAGTCGAAACGCAGCATGGCCAGCACACTGGGTTCAAGCACGACGATCTTCCGGCCTTCGTCCACGTAACGCTTGAGCACCGGCGCTAGCGCGCGCGCCTGCCGCTGCGCTGTGTCCATCATTCCTTGCGACATGGCGGCGCGGCCATCCGCCATGGCCGGGCTGAGCGCCACGTCGAGGCCAACTGCGCGCAACACCTGGATCGCCGCCATCCCGCGTTCCGGCGCGCCGTAGTTGGTGAATACATCTGCCAGCATCACCACGCCGGGGTCGATAGCACCGGGCTTCACGCCGCGCTCCTCGCGGAACAACTGCTCCCAGGTTTTCTTGGGGAACAGCGGCAGCTTGCGCCTGCGGTCGACCCCGAACGCACTCTCCATCAGGCCACGCGCTCCCGGCAGGTGCATGGACGCGTTGGCCAGCCCAGCGAAGCGCGTGCCCCACTTGCCAAGGCTGTGATAGTTCCCGAAGAACTGTTTCTGCAAAGGTGCAACCCGGTCCTGCTCCGCGCTGCCGGTCATTGCGCCAAATGCGGACTTGGCGGCGGAAGGCGGCTGCTCGCGATTCATGCGCTGCCGCAGGTTTTCGTTGAGCCACGGGATATCGATGCGCACCGGACATTGCGGCACGCAACGCGAGCAGGCAGTGCACAGTTCGCTGAATCGCGCGTTCATCAGCGTACCGGTGCCGGCTTCCCACGAACCGCCGATGCCGCCGGAATAGGTTTCGCCGCCGAAGGCATGCCCGCCCACCGTTTCAAAGTTGGCGCAGGAATTCAGGCAGGCGCTGCAGCGGATGCAGTAGAGCGCTTCATGCAGCACCGGATCTTCGCGCATGCGGCTGCGTCCGTTATCGATCAGCACCAGGTGGAACTCGCGCGGCTTGCCGGTCCCGCCCGGCGCGACAAACGGCGGCGCCTGTAAGGGCGGATGCAGAATGCTCACATAGGACGTCAGCGGCTGTCCGGTGCCGCTGGCCGGTAGCAGTTCGAGAAATGGGCCGAAGTCGGTGCGCGAGGGAACTACCTTTTCGATGCCGGCAATCGCGATGTGCAGCGGTGGCAGGGTCATCGTCATGCGGATGTTGCCTTCGCTCTCCACCAGCATGAGCGAGCCGCTGTCGGCGGCAATCAGGTTCGCGCCCGAGATGCCTGCGTCGGCGGCGATGAACTGTTCGCGCAATTTCTCGCGGGCAAATCGCGTGAGTTCTTCGCCCGTGTCGAGCGGCAGATCGGTAGTGAACTTGCGCTTGAACAGTGCGGTAATGCGTTCGCGGGAATAGTGCAACGCCGGCGCGATAATGTGCGACGGCTGCTCGTCCGCGACCTGCAGAATGAATTCCGCCAGGTCGGTCTCGGCGACGGCAATGCCGGCAGCTTCGATGGCGTGGTTCAGCCTAATCTCTTCCGAGGTGATGCTCTTGCCCTTCACTACCCGCTTGACCTGGTGGCGCACCAGCACGTCGCGAATGTACTGATTGGCGTCGGCTGCAGTCTTCGCCAGGTAGAAATGGCCGCCGTTGGCTTGCACGCTGGCTTCCAGCCGCTGCAGAAGTTCGGGAAGGTTGGCGAGCGCATTCTCTTTAATCTGGCGCGCGCGGTCTTTCAGTTCGTCGTAATCGCCGATCAGCGCAGTCGCGGCGTAGCGGTTGCGGTTAAAGGTCTGGGTATTGTGCCGGACAGCGGCGCTCTGCACCTCGAGCGTCATGCGGATGGCGTCGAGCAGGGCTTTCTTATTGCTCTTGTTCGCTACCTGGCGCGGTTGGATCTCCGCGGAATTCAAGGGCGCGGCCATTGGCTCACCTCACCACGATGATGTGCAGCTTGTGTGGCCCATGTACGCCACGCACCAGCGGGCCCATGTCCGCGGTGGCGCTGGGGCCGGTGACGAACACAAAGTCCCGCCTCAGCCCTTTACCGCCAAGCATGTCGGCGCGAAACAGGTCACGCGGTTTGGGCACGATGGTCTCAGCCGCGACCACNNCTGGCGACCCCGGCGAAGGCCTCGGTCACTCCCGCTGCTGAGTGGACCATCTCGTCGGGAGTTGGATTTGCCACCACTCGCGCATCGTTTAAGAACTCGCTGAACAGTGCGATCGGAAGTTCCTGCGGCGGAGCAAACAGGATGCGGGTCACGTTTCCCACTTCGCGCAGGATGGCCTCGCGCAGCGTAGCTGGAGAGCGTTCAATGACTTCGACCGTGGCCGCGGCCGTGACGGCGGCCTGGGTGAACTGCAGGACGGAAGATTCAAGGGCCATAAGCTGTTGCATCGGGGAACCTCGCAGCTTATAACGAATGGCGGTCAAAAGCACGGAATAACCGCACCTGCTTTACGGCCAGATGCCGCGCTCGATGACCGCCTGGGCCACGCGGCCGATGGCGACAATGTACGCCGCAGCGCGATAGTCACAGCCGTACTTTTTGGTGGTGTCGTGCACTTCGTGAAACGCCTTCACCATCACCTGCTCCAGCCTGCGGTTTACTTCGGCCTCGTCCCAGAAGAGTTGCTGCAGATCCTGGAGCCATTCGAAATAGGAGACGGTCACACCGCCGGCGTTGGCGAGAATGTCGGGCAGCACCATCACCTCTTTGCGCCCAAGCATGAGGTCGGCTTCCGGTGTGGTCGGTCCGTTGGCGGCTTCGGCGACGATCTTTGCCCGGACGTAGCCCGCATTCTCAATCGTGATCTGGTTCTCCAAAGCTGCCAGAATGAGAATGTCGCATTGCACCTTCAACACTTCGTCGCTGGGGATGGGGCTGCACCCGGGAAAAGCCTCGACGCTGCCGGTCGCTGCCTTGAAGCGCAACAAGGCGGGAATGTCGATGCCCTCCTTATTGAGGACGCCTCCCTTCGAATCGCTGACGGCGATCACCCTGGCGCCTTCCTCCCAAAGCAGTCGCGCCATCACACTGCCAACGCTTCCGAACCCTTGGATGGCAACGGTGGCCGTCTTCAAGTCGAGGCCGGTCACGTTGCCAGCTTCGCGGAGGACGAACAGACATCCCCGCGCACTCGCTTCGAAGCCGCCCAGAGAACCGCCAAGGACGGTCGGCTTGCCAGTGACGACAGCGGGAGTGGCGTGCCGCGTAGTCATGCTGTAGGTGTCCATNNAGGTGCTTGGGATTGCAGCCAATACCGCCCTTGGCGCCGCCGAAAGGTACGTCCACCAGGGCGCACTTCCAGGTCATCGAGGCAGCCAAGGCCGACACTTCGTCGAAGGTGACGTTGGGGTGATAACGGATTCCACCTTTGCACGGTCCGCGGATGTTGCTGTGCTGCACGCGATAAGCATCGAAGACGCGAATGGCGCCGTCGTCCATCTTGATGGGAAGCGTCAGCGAAATGGAGCGGCGGGGACGGCGCAGCATCTCACGCAATCCCGCGTCGAGTTGCAGGTAGTCGGCGGCAATTTCGAACTGCTGGGCGGCAATGTTTAACGGATTGAGATCTTCCAGAATTTTTCTAGCGGAAGCAGTGGCAGGCATGGTTACTGGCCTTTCCAGTGGCGACCCACCGTGATCGGGCCCAGGGGGACCCTGAGAGCGGTCCGGTTGCGACTAGCCAGGGGCTGGCTCCAGCGTCCGCCGCAGCAGACGCCGGGGGCAGCTAGTCAGATTCGTTGCTGTAAACGGGCTCTTTAGTCTCAAACGGACTGTCGAGACCGCCGGTGCTTCCAAAGGACGCTTCGTCGGCAATTTTCTGCAGCGCCAGTTCGAACTCGCGGCTGCGCCAACGCACCACCAGAAGCTCCTTGTGTGCGCGGCCGTGGCCGTGGCACAGCGGGCAGAGGATTTCGTCTTTTTCCGATTGCATGATGATTCCGACCTCCCGGCATAGAGCCGGACATGAAAACCGCTCGGAGGGGCGAACCTATGCCCCAGCAGCCGTCTGTATTGCAACGCGAATCGCCCCGCAACGCAGTGAGCCAGGTCACGGATTATTGTGAGAGGGAGAGAAGGAATTCCACGAAATCGGCACTTCGTTTGCAACCGCCTGTTTGCAGTGACGCGATCGTCGCCCTTGGCCGATCAGCTCTCACTGCACCCGCACTTCGATTTGCAGCTTGCCGTCGCCGGTAATCTGGACGGCTTCGCCGCCTTTCAAGTAAGGCTGCAACACCGCAGGATTGCCCCACTCCAGGTCCCAGCCATTGGCCAGCGCGAGCACGGTGTACTGGCCGGGCACAACGTTGGGCAGCGTGAAGGTGCCGTCGCTGTCGCTCTGGTCGCGCCGGAACAGGGGCGAATTGTTGACGGCATCCCGCGGGACGAGCACGATCATTGCGCCAGAAAACGGCTGGCCGCCGCGCAGTGCAACTCCATCCACCTGCGCGACGCCACGCCCGACCGTGGCGGCAATATGGACGCTGCTGCTACTGCCGATCTCCAGCGTGCGCCCGGTCAGCTTTGCCCCAGTCACCGACATCTTCCTCAGGAAATATCCGCCGCTGCCCTGAAGAGCCACGGTATAACGTCCCGGCTTCATTCCCTCGAACTCGAACTGCCCTTTATCCCGAATTTCGCTCGCGAAATTTTCGCCGGTCTCCTGATTTGAGAGCTGCATGGCCAGCCCCTTCGGAACCAGTTGCGCGCCCTCAAACAATACGGAGCCTCCAACGCTAACGAATCCGGAGCTGTCATTGGCATTCACGTCGAGATCGCCCGCCAGATCAACTTCGCGGTATCCCTCTCGATTGGCGCCTTTGTCGTTGCCACCCTTCGAACTCGGCATCTCGATAACGTAGTGGCCCGGCGCCAGGCCGGCGATATCGACTATGCCCGGCTCAACCGACGACTCGGGAGCGTTGAATACGGAGTCCAGGTAGCCATCGAAGATGCGCTGCAACACTCGCGGAAACCCCACCATCCCCGGACTGCCAGCGCTGCCAGAATTGCTGGTGCGGATCCTGAGATGCAGCGACGGCATGGCGCGCATAACCACGTCCGTTGTGACCCGCTCAGCGGGATGTAACACGATGGGACTCGCGCCTGCCGAATCCGGGGAATCGGGATAGAAGGTGAGAGGGTAGGTCACGTCGAGCGCAGCGGCCTCTTGCGCCGCTCGCGCCTCGGCGTCGGGATTGTTCGATTTCCGGCGGAGAATCATCCGATTGTTTTGTGCATACCAGGGACGCGCCGAGACGGCCAGGTAATACGTTCCGGGCGCCAGATGCCCGATGCGGAACTGGCCCTGATCATCGGTCTGCCCTTGGTTCGTTGGAATGGTTTTCTGTCGCCCATCCTCTGTCGATTGCTGAAAGAGGCGCACCATGGCGTTTTGCACCGGGTCGTTGTTCTCGTCGGTGACTATGCCTTCAACGGCAGCGTCTGGTTGCAAGCGGAAGACCAGGTGCTCCGAATCGAGATCGGGGCCGGCCACAATGGCGGTGGCATACATCCCATGTCGCTCGAAGCCCTGCAACATGAACCCGTGTGCGGCCGCCATCAGCGAGTACTTGCCGCGACCCAGGCCGGCGAAAGCGAAGCGGCCGTCGGCGCCCGTGGTCACGGACCGCGATATGTCTCGTTCTGTGCCTTGCGTAGTTGGAGCGATCGCGACCGAAGCCCCAGCCACCGGTTGTCCGGTTGCCCAGTTCACCACGATTCCCGCAATCCGGTAGCCTTGCTGGACCGATGGCGCATGAGCCGACTGGTCCGATTGCGCCGACAATCCGACGGCGAAAAGCACGACAAACGCGAACCGCACAAACATTCGAGTCAGTCTCCATCCCCGGTACGTATCAAATCGAGGGCGACTTGCGTCCTCTGATTTGGCGACAGGGTGACGTGGGCGGCTTGTGAAGCATAGGTTTGCAGGACGTCAGGATTGGAATACTCCACGCCCTCGGCGTAGTCGAAGGCATAAATCAGGTACTCGCCGGGAGCAAGCCCATTGAAGGTGAAGCCGTTCTGCGCAAACGCGTACGCAACCTTGGCGGCAACCTTGGAAGCAGGCTCGGGGACTGCCACCACGGTTGCTTGGGCCGCCGTTCCATCAGGGGATTTCACCGTTCCCGTCAAGCTTGCGCCATCGTCGCGCAAAACGATTTCCATGGGATAGCTTTGTCCCGCCGATGCGATGGTGAGATCGTCATTGAGCAAATTCGTCTGTCCATACTGGGCAGACTGCACGTACCACGCGCCGCGCGGTATCAGATCAACCGAATATTTTCCTGGCTCCACGTTTTGCAGCACCAGGGAATACGCTCCCGGGGTGCCGCGTACGACGGTCGAGTAGGATTCCGCAGTGGTTGGGTCCGAGGAAAGCAAACGCACAGCGATAGGCGCAACCTGAATTCCTTCCGTCCCAGTGCCCTGGTTCGAAGACGCTCGCGACTCCATCCGCACAACCACAGGAATGGAGATGGCCGGTCCAAGAATCAGGTGCAGGTTGTCGACGTTGGCAGCAGCGACGTTCAGGTGCGCCTCCCCGCGAAGTGGCTGGTCCGGGCCTGCCTGGGAAAATGCCTTCACCACGTAACTGCCTGGGGGCACGCTATCCACGTCAAAGCCTCCGGTCTCCATGTTGAATTTGATCGGGAGGGACAGATCATCTCCCGACGGGCTCAAGAACTGGAACCCCACGCCATGCTGCGGAGGATGCCCGGTGACGCTGCCGGAGACGTGGTAAACCGGGCCTGCGGTCATGGAGAAGTCGGCCTGTGCGTGCTGGCCTGCGGCAAGCTGCAACGGCGCCGCTGACGCCAAATCGGGCACCCCGGGATAATACATGCTGGGGTAGCCGGTTTTTGGCTTCTCGGCCCCGGGCAGAATGCGGGTTTCATCGCGACTGGGTCCAGCCGCCAGGTAGTACGTCCCAGGCATCAAGTTGGCGAACCGATACCGGCCATCTTCGTCCGTCTGCTGCTGACCCCTCGCTTCCCAATGTTTGCGGCCGTCGCGCACAGCCTTGACCGTCAAATGAACCGGCACACGCTCGATTGGCTGGCCCGTGGCATCCGTGACCCGGCCCGAGATTGTGCTTTGCGGGGTGAGCTTCACCACCACCGAGTCCGTGGTGGGACCGACGTTCACCAGCTTGTTAGCGCTGCCTCTAAACTCCTGCTGGCTGAAGTAGCCCGGCTTCTGCGCGGTAACCATGACCCTTCCGGGCGGCAGCCCCTCAAACTGGAAATGCCCTTCGCCGTCAGTAAAAACCGTGCGTTGCGAACTGCCGGCGACTCGGACGAGCGCGTGGCCAACGGACTCGCCGGTGACGGAGTTGACGACCGAGCCACTCAGCGTAAAGCTGGCGTCGCTCTTGGCCGATCGCGATGGAGTTATCTGCGCTGCCGCACTTCCGCTCAACCCGGTCCACAAGGTCAAACTCAAACTCAAACTGAAGACAAGCAACAGCAGGGACCGTTTCGTGCCCAGCAGCGTAGGCCAGGAGAGGTTCCGGTTCGCGCAGCAGTGTGTAGGAGATTGCTGTTTACAAGACACAATAGATTGTCGATGGCTCAACCGCATCTCGGGTGATGCCGTCATCATAAACCCGGTGGGCCGCATCACGACTCGCCGCTAAAGCGCAACCATTCTTGTGTGCGCAAGTGGTCGAGAGCCCAGCAAAACAGCCGCGCAGCGGCGACTCTGACCTGAGCTCGGCGCGCAAGCGCCGGGTAAAGTGGGGAACTGTTCCGAGCCGCGTAGCGGCGACACCACTGTTTCTCTCAACGGCAGAAAATTTTTCGCTTACATCATGCGGTCTCTGAATCCCCTCGGAATAAAGGGTTTCCAATGGCGGACCTGAAGGTGAGCCCCTTCAAAAATAGCGACTCAAGCTACGGCCGGAGAGACTTACGCCTGTGGCTCGGGGGTGCCTTCCACGGCGGCCTGCACGTGCGGGCGCGGTTCGACGTAGCTGTTGACCATGTCCTTCAGCTCTTTGCTGGGCTTGAAAAACGGAATCTTCTTGGCGGGAACCTCGACACGCTCTCCGGTCTTGGGATTGCGACCCACGCGGGATTTGCGTTGACGCGTGCGGAAGCTGCCGAATCCCCGGATCTCGATCTTGTCGCCGGCGCGCAACGAGCGCACCACGCTTTCGAAGATGGTCTCTACAATGACTTCGCTGTCCTTCCGGGTGAGCTCCGCCAGCCGGGAAACTTCATCGATCAAGTCTGCCTTGGTCATCTCGCACGCCCCTTATCGCGAAACGAATCGCTTACCCACCCGCACCACGGATACTCTCAGATTTGTCGCGGGGTTGGCAAGCCTAAGTTTTCGTTGCACTTCCGTGTTTTCATAAATGACAGGACCGCTTACTTCCAAAGGTAATAGAACCCGACATTGGTTTCCATCAATTTCGCCCGGCTGGGCAGGTATTCCGAAACATCCCCGAAGAGAAGGTCGAGCACGGTTTTGCGCTCTTTCTCGGGGCGCACCAGGGTGGGTTCGCCCTTAATGCCGACCGATTTTGCCGTGTCGGCAATGGCCGCGCGGAAGTCGCCAATCTGGTCCACCAGTTTCAGCGGCAGGGCCTGCTCTCCCGTCCAAACCTTGCCGTTGGCCAGTCCCTGCACCTCGTCGTCCTTCAGGTGCCGTCCGGTGGCTACGTTGTGGATGAACTGGGTGTGCATGTTGTCGATCAGGGCTTGCAGGTAGGCGCGCTCGGCCGGGGTCATATCGCGAGTGGGCGATCCCGTGTCCTTGAATTCGCCCGCCTTCAGAGTGATGGCCTTCAGCTTGGCCCACTTGATCAACTCTTCGTAGTTGTACCATTCGGCGATCACGCCGATGGATCCGACGATGCTGGCCTGATCGGCGAAAATTTTGCTGGTCGCCGAAGACACGTAATAGGCGCCGCTGGCCCCCACCGTCTCGATGGACGCCACAATCGGTTTCTTCTTCTCATCGCGAATACGCAGCACCTCGCGATAGATTTCTTCCGAGGCCGCAGCCCCCCCGCCGGGAGAGTTCACATGCAGGACGATGGCTTTTACGGAGCTGTCGTCGGCAAACTTTTTGAGCTGCTCGACGGTATCTTTTGGACTGAGGATTACACCCTCCAAATCAACTACGGCGATCTTGTCGCCGAAGCCGCTGAAGGTTGTCTTCTGCTGCGAGCGCACCGTGAAGTAAACCAATGCGAAGATGCCAATGAAGAATAGGAAGAAGGCCCCGCCACCCAGCAGGACCCAGAGAAACACGCGAGAACGCGATTGTTCCGTCATAGAGAAGTGTAAAGTTTAGCAGAACGGGACGCAGGACATCCGCCTGCGTGTTACATGGGGTTGCAGCCCACCCACAGGAAATGAAAATTAACCACGGAGACACGGAGATCACGGAGAAGACTATAGAAACCAAACTCCGTGCCCTCCGTGTCCTCAGTGGTGAATGATCTTCAAGGGAGGGATCGAAAGCGATTCGGGCGGTCGACCGCGGATGAGCTAGAATTGGGGATCATGATCAGCCCAGACCTGCTGGAAATCCTCGCCTGCCCGGTTTGCCGCAAGCCGCTGGTGCTGCGCGGCGAAGACAGCCTGAAGTGCAACGAGTGCAAGCGCGTTTATCCCATTCGCAATGGCATCCCAATCCTGCTGGAACCGGAAGCCACCATCGAGCAACTTTGAACCTCACTGGGTGAGCGAGTTCGCAGCCGCCAGGTCCCCGTGCGGCTGAAATCCCTAAGCCCGAAAGAGGCCTCCACATTGGTAGAAATCGCCCAGTTTTCCCGAAATAGCGCGCACCGCTAAAGCTCCAAAAGAGCATTTCTCCTCCGCGTCTGCGCAAATTCTTGCAGCGGCGGAATGCCGCGCACCTCACTTTTGTGGCAGAAATGGGAACCCGACGCCCTTTTCGGGGGGGCGACCTGCAACTATTGCGGCATGAAGGGGTTGGATTCATACAATAAGCGGGCACCAGGGATGGCGGGTTACCATGTTCGGCACTCGGATTGCTTGCAACTTATTAGCTGGCTGCTCCGTCTAAGCTAGGAAAGCCCGAAACGGGTCGGAGGTGAGGTGAATGATGGCAGAAAAATTTTCCGTCCCGGAACTATCGGCGCTGAGGAGCGAGTTGCTCCAGGGACTTGACTCCAAGGATGCAGCCGAGTTGATCCAGATGTTCCTCGCCGGACACGGCTATGGTGTGTCGGCCGAGGAAGCCCGCAATGCGGTGGCCAGAGCGGGAATGCTGGGTGGCAGTTTGGAGACCTTCCAACGAGAACTGGAGAGCATTGCCCTCGTGATGTAACGACATGTAGCGGCGGAGTGACGGTGACAAGATTCGCTCAACCTTAAATGGAACGGAACGCGAGCCTCGCCAGAAACTAGACGTACGGCCCGCGGACCCAAGCGAAAAATGAAGGGCCCAGGCTAAACGGCTTGGGCCCTCATAGTTTTCCCCCGGTCTAAAAGGTGACCATCGGCGGCTGGAACTTATGTGCCGTAGGAAAGCCCACGATGGTTCCACTCGATTAAAATCCGCACCTATCGAGCAGCCGCCTGTGCCTTAGCTGCCCCCCGCTTCTTCCTCTCCTCCGTCTTACGGCTCATGGTCAGGACTTCGACCCGGAGTCGAGCACCATGTTTCTTTTGACTTTCTTTGAAGAGGTAGATCTCGTCAATCGTCACGAGGTATGTCCACCCGATGGCGAGATCGTTGGCGATGCGTCCGTCAGCCTGCCAATAGCCGAGTTGTTCGCCGTTTCTCCTGCAAATCTTCACGGCAGCCGGATCATAGCGGTTAGTCGGTTCCGGCACGAGTACAAGTTCCTCACCCACATGGCAGCGCCGAATGATTTCCTGGCGGCTTGAGCCGTCATCATTCTTGTGGTCGATGCCATGCACCTGTGCGAAAAAGACACGATTCTTTGTTCCGGAACTCTTTCTGGGAAGGTGGACAATCACCCATAAGAGGATCGCGAAAAGAAGCAACCCTATGAAAACTGCCATCGCGGATCTCCCAGTGTTCAAGTAAGCGCTACGACGAGGCGGTGGTGGGCTCGTCTTCTTCGGCGCGGATGAGGCCGAACTTTTTCAGCTTGTAGCGCAGCGCGTCGCGGCTGATGTCGAGCAGGCGGGCGGCATGGGTCTGGTTGCCATTAGCTTGCGCCATGGCCATGTCCACCAACTCGCGCTCCACCTCTTCCAGCGAAGTGCCACCCTCGGGAATCTCCAGCTTGGGCAAGCTGCGGCCATCGGGCAACTGCTTGCCGGCAATGCTGCTGCCGTTGTTGGCTGAGGAGAGCTCAAAGGCAGTATAGGCAGACTGCTGCTGGGCCACGGCGAACGGCATGTACTCCGGATGAAGTTCGTCGCGGTCTTCCAGAATCATGGCGCGCTCCACGGCATTCTTCAATTCGCGCACATTACCCGGCCAGTCGTACTTCAGCATGAGCTTGCGAGTTTCGTCGGTGATGCCCTTCACCGCTTTGCGGAACTTGCGGTTGTAGCGGGCGATGAAGTATTCCACCAGCGGCAGAACGTCGTCTTTGCGCTCGCGCAGGGTGGGCAGAAAGATGGAGATGATGGCCAGCCGGTAATACAGGTCCTGGCGAAACTGGCCATCGCGCACCGCCCGCTCCAGGTCGCGGTTGGAGGCGGCGATGACCCGCACATCGACCTGCATATCGCGCACCCCGCCGACGCGGCGAATGACCTGGTCTTCCAGCACGCGCAGCAACTTGGCCTGCAACAGCGGCGACAGCTCACCGATTTCGTCGAGGAACAGCGTGCCGCCATCGGCCATCTCNNGGTTTGTCCTGGCGGCGGCTCTGATAATGGATGGCCTTGGCGATGAGATCTTTGCCGGTGCCGCTCTCGCCTTGCACCAGAATGGTGGTCGCCTCGCTGGTGGCGATCTTGCTGACGAAACCCAGCAGCTCGGACATCTTCTGAGAGACGCCGATCACATTGTGATAGCCGGCGCGACGGCGGACCTCGCCGCGCAGTGACTCAACCTCGGAACGCAGGCGGGTGGTCTCCAGCGCGTTCTTCACCGCCACCGCCAGTTCGTCGAAATCCAGCGGCTTGCCCACGAAGTCGTAGGCCCCCAGCTTGAGCGCGGTCTTCACGTCCTCAAGCTGCGGATCGGCGGTGATCATGATGATGGCGCGCGCGTCGTTGGATTTCTTCAGTTGCTCCAGGATTTCGATGCCGCTGGAGTCGGGCAGGCGCACGTCGAGCAGCACGAGGTCGGGAGACTCGTTGCGGGCCACGCGCAGCGCGGCCGAGCCGTTGTCGGCCTCCAGTACGTGATAACCCCACTCTTCGCACTTTTGCCGGAGAGACCAACGAACCAGCTTCTCGTCGTCGACAATTAAGACTTTTTCCGAGGGCATCTAGTTGTCATTAGATTACTACGGCAGGGGAAAAGAGGAAATTTAGGGGTAGTTTGATGGGTTTAAACCGGCTAATCACCAGCCCACAGAATCGTCAGGACTGAGTTATACCTGGGAAAGGCTCGAGACTGTTCCTTGATCGTTGAACGATCCGAGGCGCCATCTATCCAGGCATCTTTGCGAACAATTTCCATTCGCTGCGAGGCTGTACCAGTTGTGAAGTAATCACTTGCATGTGTGTTTGGACTGAGAGGCCCGCCAATCTTTATCCATCCACGAAACAGCGGATTAGCACGAAACCAGCAAACTTTTTGGTTCGACGAGTAGACCACGGCACAGGGTTCATCGCACAGTTCAATGTAGCGAATCGCGCTGGCAGTGAGGGTGGTATCGAAGGAGTTGGCCAGCCGCTCAACGACCTCAAGTCCCGGCAATGTGCGCGTGAGATGCGCTTTGACCAAACCCTCCGGCATTAGCAACTCCGATGCGAATATGTTTGCTTCTACCTCCTGATTCTTTTGCCCTTGGTACCACGCTGAGAAGTCCTTTTCCGAACATTGCGTCGCGGAGCCGGCGCGATGATTCAGCTTAAGATGTCCGAGTTCATGTGCTATTGCAAAACGCCGCCGTCCCGAGGGTGCAACGTCTCCGCGCACGCGAAGAATGGCCTTATCGGCGCCGGGCGAATGCACGAGCCTAGCCTCAGCGCCTTGCAATCCACCATCAATGACGATAGCGCCTGCGACCCAAGCAATCTCTTCGATGGAAATGTCTTCTGCGCGGCGGATTCGTAGACGCTTGATCACCTCTCTTGCCTTCAGCTTAGCGCCGAATTCGTCAGCTTGGATTCCAGTTGTCACTTCGGTCGCCTCAGTGATTCGAGTTGCACCTGGAGATCGGCTACCAACGATCGAAGGTCTTCCTCTGTCGCTTCTCGAAAATCCCGATAGTAGGCCCCCGCCTCGACTGGCGCCCCCAACTCCCGCATTGCTGTAACAATCTGGTTGATGGTTTCAACCAAAGTTGCACGCGACGGGACAGGAGAAACAACGGAATGCTGTAGTTCCTCAAGCGCAGCACGCCGTGCAATCCCCGCTTCTTTTCTCCAGACCGGTGCGTGTTCTTCAAGGATCTGCTTGAAGTCGGCCAGAACGGCGTCAGTGTCCAGGCCTCTGGCTCTTAAACTCGCCACAAGTTCTTCCTTGCTTTCTTCTCCGCCACCTAGCAACTCCGCCAGGTTGTTGAGGAAAACTACGGCTTCTTCACGTTTCCGCGCTGTCATAACTGCCTCTTCTGTCGAGCAACCCGCGCCACTCTCTGTGGCGTGATGCGTTCGGCGATTCTATCGAGGTCTCGCTTGAGTGTGTAAACTCGTTCGATTGGAATTCCAGTCAGCTTCGAAATCTCGCTCGGCTTACCAGTCTCGTTTAGCGCCAAAAAGACCAACTGCAGTTCCTCATGATCGGCGATCTCCTTAAGGATGAGATCCATAGCGGTGAATGCCAGGTTGGTACGCTCGGCGTCGAGATACAGGTCTTCGGGAGTTTTCTCAATGCCGGCAATGTCCTCTTCAGAGCGTTCTGTACCGTCCGCCTTAGTCTTCTTGATCGGCTCAGTTCGATTCGTTTCTACCCGATCGAATAGGTGACCAATGTCACTCCGAACCATCCCCTTCATTGCAATGAGCAAGTCCGGTTCTCGTTCAGGATCCCATGTACGGGTGCCCTGCAGCACCTTGACTACGATGTCGTGCACGACCGACTGCGGTGACGCTGCTGCAGGCAGAACCTTACCGCTTGTCCAGCCGTGAATACGAGCGAGCCGGTCTGCGTAAGAAAGCAGCACCAGGTAAATCAGTTGACCGTCTGCTCCCCGCAGTACTCCAGCCGCCGGTACATTTGGTTTTGTCATCTCTCCATCCAGGTTTGCCGCCTCCCCTTACTTTTCAGCCAACTTTTTCTTGGCAAAACTGCTCCGCTGGCCGGCATACCAGATTGAACGGCAAACAGCACCAACGCTTGGCCCAGCGTGATAAGAGAACCAAGGGGTGACAACGACTTTGAGCCATTGAGTAGAAGAATACAACGCCAACGGAAGCATCAGCCTGTAGAAAACGGAGAAGACTATGGAAACCCACGAAAACAAGCACCACGTCCGAATCCACATCGATCAGAGGCCCTACGAATCCCCCAATCCGACAACAGGAGAATCGTTATATAAGCTCGCCCATGTTCAGGTGGGATTCGAGCTCTTCCGCGAAGTCAAAGGAGACGAGGAAGACCCGGCCGTGCCGGACGGCGCGGAAACTTTCCATTTGCGGGAGGACGAGCACTTCCATAGCGGCCCGCCCAAGACATACACGATCTACGTGAATGGCGAACAGAAAGAAGTGACGACGAAGGCCGTGTCGTTTGCCGAAATCGTCGCGCTCGCGTATCCCACGCCCCCAAAGGGCAACAACATTTTGTACACGGTCTCCTACGAGGATGGCCCGCGTGCCAACCCGCAGGGCTCACTGAAGGACGGAGAAACCGTCAAGGTCAAGAACGGGATGATTTTCAATGTCACAGCGACCGATAAGTCGTAGCGCGGACTTAAGAAAACTGCGCGATGAGGGGTATGACTTGGAGATCCGCTCCGGCTGTCTGCTGGTGAAGGATGTCCCGTACGTGAATTCGCGAAAGGAGGTCAAGCGCGGGATTCTGGCCATGAAACTGGTCCTCGCGGACGACGAGACATCGCGTCCCGACGACCACGTGGCCTATTTTTCAGGCGATTACCCCTGCAACGAGGACGGAACCGAGATCGCGAAGATCAAGCATATGAGCGGCGAGCGATCGCTGGCTGAAGGCGTGGTGATACAGTACTCGTTTTCGGCAAAGCCCAAGCCGAACGACTACTACCCGGATTACTATGCCAAGGTGACGACCTATGTCGGCATCCTTTCCGGGCCCGCGTGGAGGGTCGACCCTAAGGCCACAGCGAAAACCTTCCCGTTCATCGAGCCGGAGAAGGATAGCGACGAGCCGTTCAACTACACCGACACCGCCTCCAGCCGAGCCGAGATCGTCGCCGTCACCCAAAAGATGGCGCGGAAACGAATCGCGATAGTGGGCTTGGGCGGCACCGGCTCGTACGTGCTGGATTTTGTCGCGAAGACGCCCGTGATGGAGATTCACGTCTATGACGGAGATACCTTCCTTCAGCACAATGCGTTCCGGTCTCCGGGCGCTCCTTCCGGCGATGACCTGCGAGCGAAGCAGCCCAAGGTGACTTATTTCAAGAACCTCTATGCCAAAATGCACCGCGGCATCGTCGATCACCCCGTTTATGTCGATGCCGGGAATGTGGAAGAACTGCGCGGCATGGATTTTGTGTTTCTTTGTCTCGACAAGGGCAGCGCCAGAAAAGTGATCGTCGAGAAACTCGAAGAGCTTAACGTCCCGTTCAGCGACGTGGGCATGGGTATCCAGTTGAGCAACGGGACCTTGGGCGGCATCGTGCGGGTCACGACGAGCACAGAAAAGAAGCGCGACCATTTGCGAAGCCGGGTCTCTTTCGGGGACGTCGCGGGTGGCAACGAGTACGATCGCAATATCCAGATCGCCGACCTCAACGCCTTGAATGCCGCTCTCGCCGTCATCAAATGGAAGAAGCTGTTCGGCTTTTACCGCGATCTCAAATCTGAGCATCATAGCCAGTACAGCATCGATGGCAACTTGCTTCTCAACGAAGACAGGCCGCAATGAAGCAGAAAATCGCCCTTAAGCATGAATTCGTCGAATTCATTCCGGGTGAGCTCAAGGAGGGGACGATTTACATTTCGATCCGGTTTGGGACGGCATCGCACCTGTGTGTCTGCGGCTGCGGAAACAAGGTGGTCACGCCGCTGCGGCCCACAGATTGGAAGCTCATTTTTGACGGCAAGACGATTTCGCTCGAACCCTCGATCGGCAACTGGAGTTTCGCGTGCCAGTCTCACTATTGGATAAGGAAAAACAAGATTCGATGGGCTGCTCAGTGGTCCAATGACAAGATCGATGCCGGCAGGGCTCATGATCAGTGGGCAAAGGACAGGTATTTCGGTGTGACCGACGCAGCGGACGATCTGCCGATCCCGGCGCAGAAACCAGAAATAGTCGAACCCGTCGAAGCGAAAAAGGGATTTTGGCAGAAGCTAAGGAAGAAGTTGTGGTCGCGATGATTACGACAAGCTGGCGAAGCTGAGTTGAACGCACGTGGCCGACTGTAGGATTGGGCGGATTACGAATGCGAAGTCGGCTTCTAGGAAGTGATCTCCGCTTTTGGCATGGAATCTGGCGCGGTCATGGGCAACCAGTCGACAATCGTCCCGGACCGAGCAGGCCCGTTCCGCGATTCTGACAGGTCATTGTGAACTCGTCATCCCCTTAAACACCTCCCCACCCTTCATCACGAAGTTCACGTGCTCCAGTTGAGTGATGTCCGCCATGGGATCGGCGGGTACGGCGACAATGTCGGCGAACTTGCCGGGCTCCAGTGAGCCGATCTGGTCCTGCATGCCCAGCAGTTCCGCAGCGCTCAGGTTGGCTGAGCGCAAAGCCTGCGCCGGAGTCATGCCATACTTCACCATCAGAGCAAATTCCTTTGCGGGATCGATGGTCCAGGCAAATCCACCGGCATCGGTGCCGAAGGCGATCTTCACGCCTGCATTCAGCGCGCGCCGAAACGTGGCGGCATGAATGTTGATCATATCCACCCACACGTGCGCTCCCGCTGTCGCGCGGCCTTCAGCGACGTACTCACCGACGAACAACGTAGGCACGTAGAAAGTTCCCTTGGCGGCCATGGTCTTGAGGTCAGCATCGGCGATGTAGAAGCCGTGCTCGATGGAATCGACTCCCGCCTCAACCGAATTGTGAACGCCGTTCAGCGCCGAGGCATGAGAGGCGACCTTGTGACGCTCGCGATGCGCTTCATCAACGATGGCGCGCAGCTCGTCAACGGTGAAGGTGGGAATGTCGTCGAGCACGCCGTCAGGCCGCACCCGATAGCTGCGGTCGGAGTACACCTTGATCCAGTCCACGCCGTTGGCGAGCTGCTCGCGCACCGCCTTGCGACCGCCTTCCGCGCCGTCCACCTCCTGCACGCCCTTGGGCATCTCCAGCTCCCAGGAATAGCCGAGCAGAGGGTAGGAGCCGGTCACGTCCATGGCGCGCCCAGCGACCTGCATACGCGGGCCGGGAATGACTCCGGTTTCGATGGCGTGCTTGATGTCCACGTCGGCGTAGCCGGCGCCTTCGGTTTCGACATCGCGAATGGTGGTGAAGCCATAGCCGAGCGCGCGCTGCGCCGCCACCGTGCCAAGAATGGTGCGGTACGGGGTCGAGTACTTCAGCAGTTGCACGTCGTAATCTTCCGCGGTGATGTCGCCTTGCAGCAGCACATGGGTGTGGGTGTCGATCAGTCCAGGCAGGCAGACCTCGCGGGTGAGATCGATGACTTGGGCGCCGCTCTCGGGCTGCGGCATGGTGTCGCCGAGTTGATCGATCTTCTCGCCCGCGATGCGCAGCGTGACGTTCTTGCGCGCAGTGTCGCTCTTGCCGTCGTAAAGGGTACCGCAGCGCAGGTAGGTGATGCTGGGGGTAGAGGACTGCGCTTTGGCTTGGGCGAAAGCGGTGGTGGCGGCGAGGCAGAAGAAAAGGACGAGACGGAATCTCATGGTGTGCTCCGGTATGGGTGAACGACCATGACTATACCAGCGCGCACCGAGATGGGTTTGGGAAAGTCAGGTGTTACGGTGGGCTACCGGCCGTCCATCCCTGTCATCCCGAACGGAGTGAGCGCAGCGAACGCAGTCGGGGGACCTGCTGTTCACTGACAACCGACAACTGGCCACTGACAACTGCTGTTTGTAATCACCGCGGAGAACACGGAGAGAAGCAGACTGAACGGATTCCCTCCGTGGCTCCGCGGTGAGGAGTCACTTACACGCCTGCTGCCGGACGTTCGCACATCTTTCCGCCGCAGCAGCCCTTGCTGCCTTTGGCCATGTCGCACTTGCCGTCTTTGCAGCATCCGCCATCTTTGCCGCAGCACGACATCTTGCCGTCCTTGCCGTCATTTTTCGCCATCATGGGGCACTTCATCCCCGACTTGCTGTCCTTGGACATCATCTCGTCATGGGACATCATGGCGTCTTTGCCGTCCTTGGAC
>PLBW01000203.1 GCA_003135475.1 Acidobacteriaceae bacterium | reverse complement strand
GGTTGCGCTTCCTTCTGCGGTTGCGCTGCCGGTGGACGATTCGTCTGAGCGGGCGGCGGAGTGGGCTGTCCCGGGCGGCCAGCATTGGGCGGGTTGCCGGGACGGCCGGTGGTCGGCGTCGCCGGTTTGCCAGGAGGCGCCTGCTTGACTATCGGGCGCGCAGCCGCGGCCCCGGCTGGACGCAAGTTCTGGATCTCGTGCTTCGCCAAAGGCTCTCCGGGATGTGCTGCCAGGGCCTGCTGCTGTTTTGCAAACGGCACTGGCGGCGGAGGCGGCGTCCGCTTCGCCACCACCTGCCGGTTCATTACTGCTGCCGGCGGCGCGGTCACGCGATTTGCAGTCGAAGCGTTCGCTCCCAGTACGCTTTGCTGGGTGGGAACCACGGCGACCCTCGCACTTATGGGCGCCCTGGCAATCTGCTGTGGGTTTACGGCAATTGCCGCGCGGCCGACGGGCTGCGCGCCGGCAAAGGTACGTTGCGGAACCACCGTCACCGCACCCTGAACATTCCTGTTCGCGTAGGTCACGTTTGTGATGTTCGTGCTTTTATTGATGATGGTGGTGTTATAGACGTTGGTGATGGTGGTGGTGTTGACCGTGGTGTTGCTGACATTCACCTGGTTCATATAGCCACGGCTGACTTGGTAAGGTGGCACGTAAACTTCGCGCGGACCCAGCGGGAACCATCCCACATCGCCGCCGAAACCCCCGCCGCCTCCGCCGATGAAGACCACCAGCGCTGGCGCATACACGGGCCGCACATTCACCGGTCCGGCTATCCAGCCCCAACGGCCGCCCACGGCCACCCAGCGTCCATAGTGGAAGGGGGCGTAGCCCCAAGAGGAATCATCGACCCACGTGTATCCCCAGGGAGCAATCCAGTCCCAGTGGCCCTCGTGATAAGGCGCCCAGCCTGGGGCGACATTGTTTGGGTACCAAACATGGCCGTAGTTCTGATCGTCGCGCCAGCTTCCATTGTCATCCAGGTCTTCGTAGCCGACGACATCGCGGGATACATATTGCGCCGAGCGCGAATTATCGTAGCGATGATCGCGGCCGTCGGCCCAGTTGTCGAATTGGTCGGGGCCAGCGAGGTCTTCTACATTGGCGTTCAGCGAATCGGTTCCTCCGCGGAAGGTGGCTTTTTCTCCGGCGTGCAGGGTGTAGGTCTGGCCGTTGCCTGTGGCCTGGCCTTCGCCGCCGCGCAGGCTGACGATGGTATAGGTGCCGTCTTCACTAGCGTCCAGCCGGTAGTTTCCGGGCCGGGAAACCGTGAACGCCAGGTCCGGTGTATCGACCTCGAAGTCATCGTTCTGGTCGAGGCGGCGCACACTAAGGTTGATCGTACCCGACGAAAGTTGGATCTGCGCGGTATGGTCATCCAGGTTGAGGAAGGAGACGCCGGTGTTCTCGCTCAGGCGAATCACGGCTGATCCGAGCTGCAATTCGGCGCGCGAGCCTTTGTCGGCCCAGAGCTTGTCGCCGGTCGTCATGGGGCGATTAGCAACGGCTTGGACCCATTCGGTCTCGCCGGCTGGCTGGAGGGAAACCGAACCCTCCATGTAGCCGAGTCGGGCGACACGAGTGGGGGGATCATCCTGTTGACCTTGGTCTTGAGTGGTGGCTCGCGGGGGGAAGACTGCGGTCGAGAGCGCCAGGGCGAGCACTGCGCTCCACCAGCCTAACTTCATACGATTGCTTTTCATGGAGGTCTCTTTTCTGCGAAAGCTTTTTGCCGCTAAACTCTTTGTCGCAAACCCGGGACTCCGGGAATTTTGTCAACTCTTATCATAGACCTTAGCCCGCATTATTCATGAAGGTACTGAGAGTGGTTCTTTGGGCGGCGTGTGCGCGCTGAGAATGGTGGTCGCAGCGTGATGTTGGCCGCACGGGCG
This sequence comes from Acidobacteriaceae bacterium, assembly GCA_003135475.1. GTDB lineage: Bacteria > Acidobacteriota > Terriglobia > Terriglobales > Acidobacteriaceae > Bog-257. The sequence goes on along the minus strand of PLBW01000203.1, from coordinate 12,650 downwards.
GTTCTGACGGGCGTTGGAGTGTGGGAAAGGTGCGCGACGGCGGTTTTCGGGTAGAGCTATGCCTCAGTCGCGCGTGCATGAGGCAGGAAGGGATGTTTGGGTTGGCAACGCGGTGCTAGCCGGGCAAAGCACCCGAACCGCATCGCGGAAAAACTAAGGATTAGTTTCTCCGACCAGATGAACCGCAAGGTTTCGCCAAGTGAGCTCAATGCCTGGCGAAACTCTCTGCAGTCGTTTGCCCACGTTCTGTCCCATTTTCAACTGGCAGATGTTGGTGTTGTGCTGGAAATGCAGTTGCCCCTGACCTCCCGGTTGAGATTTTTGACCACACGAGGGTGGAACTGCCTGGAACATCCTTAAGAACTTCGCAATCCTTTGGACGGTTGTCATGATTTGCGTCGCGATTCGAGCGCTAACGACCGTCGGAGAACAAACGTCCCATCTGACTAGCGACGCTGCGAGGGCAGGTGCTGGTATTGGGATGGTTCTCGGTATGGGAATGTTAGGTGCCCTCTGGTTCTTCCCCACGATGGGAGCAGCTGGGCTCGGGTTTTTTCTCAAGAAGAGTTCAATCGTAGAGACTGGACCAACTGAAACTTTGGTCGGCTTCGAATCGAAGGGCTCGCCCCTTACCGGTTGGGCTGGCATCATCGGCGCGGCAGTAATCGCACTGATTGTGCTTGGTCTCTACAACACCGAACCAACGCCAACATTAGCAAAGCCAGTATCCACCGAGACTCCGGGCCATAGTGCAACAACTGATGCCGCCTCAACCGCGTGGGATGTTATGGAGAAGCGTAGCGACATGGATGCCACCCGAGAAGTCTCGCTGTCACTCGACTCCGAAAATGAGGTAGAAGGTTACATCGGCTCGCACAAAACCTACCTCCTTATACGTTGCTCCAAAGGGAAGCCAGAAGTCGCCATTAACGTTGGCGGCCCCTTCGAGAGCGTGTATGGCGATTTTGACGCGGTGAGTGTGCGGCTTAAGTTCGACGATGCGTCACCGGCAAGACAGCGCTGGATAGAGTCAACCAACAGAGAAGCCGCTTTTGCGCCGGGTCCACCAAGACTGATTAAGCAGATGGTTGTAAGCAAGAAACTGCTATTTGAATACACGCCATTTCAGAAGCGACCGACGACCGTAACGTTTAGAATGGGTGACTTGAGAGAGAAGCTAGAGCCGTTTTCGGGCGTCTGTGGTTTGAAGTAACAGCATTTCTCGGTCGGAACTTGCCAGACGATAACAATGGATCATCGAGGCACATGACCCCAGAGCTACAGGCGTTCATTGATTATTTCACCGACGAGGAAGAGCTAAGGTCGGCGATCGAGGGCCTACTTTGCAAACGCGACGACTGCCAAGGTGTGAGAAATCTTCATGGCAAGGATGAGCATGGCAAAGACCTCATATTCTACGCGCCCGCAGGGCTGGGTGGATTGAGGCTGAACGCCTGCGTAGTGAAACTCGATAAGATCACCGGCTCCGCATCGGACCCGAAAAGCGGCGCACGTAATGTTCTGATTCAGTGCAATCAGGCGCTCGACACACCGGTGTTGAACACGCAAGGACACGAGGAGTGGGTTACTCATGTGTATGTCATGTGCCCAAATGAATTGTCCGCGACTGCAATGCAGTCAGTGTCTGGGCAGTTCGGGGGTAAACCAAGCCAGATCGAGTTCGTCTGCGGACAGGACTTCCTTCAGATGTTCAAACAGCTCTGGCCTGACTTCATCTTCTTTCAGCCCGATTTGCTGTCAGCTCATCTAGAGAACCTTGGCAAGGAATTGGAGGCGGACACAAATATCCACAGGCTAGCGACAGTTCATGGCCTAAGCACATTAACACAGAAAAAGAATATCTATGTTGAGCCATTACTATCACAAGTACGTGGTCAGCTCTCACGCGGAGCGACTCTTATTGAACGGTCACAGCTTTCTCAGCCGTTTTCGAACCGAGAGATCGAAACCTTCCCGACTGTATTCCATGTTCTCGAGGAGTCGCTCAAAGTAGTTGATTACTTGCCAATGAGTTTCCAGAAGGAACGTGAGCGTGCACAAAGCCGGCTTCGTGAGTGGCCCGCTCGGTTAAAAAAGGGATGGTCCGAGACGTTCAGCGCAGCAGCTAATGACGCATTCCTTCAAAAGAAAGCTCCCCCAAGAACTGTTACTATCCCCGACAACATCATAAGGAAATTACTGGCCTCTTCGGAGTACCTGTTCCTAGAAAAGGTATACGTGGAGCTAGATCGAGAGATAGCTGAGGCTAATGCGAGCATACTCATGGGCGATGATAGGATTGCTCTACTAGACGCTCCGGCATTCGCAAACTATGGATCCCTGTCTCATGCTACCACCGTCTGCTTTCCCAGTATTCGATTCGAACCTGACGTTCTTGTTGAATGGTCTCCAGAAGAGACGCTTGCCGACAGCCGCAATGTGCTGATAACTGGAGCGCCGGGATACGGAAAAACTTCGTTTTGCAGGAATCACTTTCTGGTCGATCTCGAGAAGTTCAGGTCTGGATATTCGAAGATTCTGCCGCTTTACTTCGCGGCGCATTCGATTGCCACAAGCAGCGGGGAGAGTTTCGAAGATATATTCATCCGCCAAGAGGTCGCTACTAGACTCGCAACCGATCCGTCTCTCGCTGTGCGTATCTACCTGGATGGTTTAGACGAGGTTAGGTCGAGAGAAGTTCGCGATAGCATCCTCGCAGTCGCAAAGCAGGCATGCGCTCCCAACAACAGTCGTTATCATTGTGTCGCCACTGCGCGAGATCACGTAGGTGGCTACTGGACCAATTGGCTTGTCCGCGTAAGGTTGAGTCCAATGTCACAGGAGAAACTGCGAGATCTGGTCACTGCTTGGCTGGACGGGGATGTCCAGCTCATCTCGCGTTTCTACTCTGAGTTGAGCCATTCTGAAGCGTTGCTGCCCCTGCTTGGTGTCCCCTTGCTCGCCACCTTAACGATACTCGTATTCAAGAACCTACACCGACTGCCGGAGAACAAGCTGCGCCTCTATCAGATGTTCATCGATCTTCTCTTGGGCGGCTGGAATCTCGCCAAAGGTCTGCAACGTTCTTCACTCTATTCCTCCACAACGAAAATGGTCATTTTGAGCAGGCTCGCGGGGATGATGCATGCTCAAAAGATCAAGGAATGCACGGACTCGCAGATAGCCGCGACACTGAGACAAACTGCACGAACCCTGTTGCCGAACGTACAGAGCGTTGTCGGCGAACTTGTCGAAGATGGTCTGCTCCTGCCCTCAGGTAGGCTGAGTTACACGTTTCCACATCTTTCGTTCCAAGAATACTTAGCAGCGAGGGATGCAATCGATCCGTCGCGTGAGGAGGAACGGCGAATCGTACAGTCCTTTCTTGCGGGCGATGACTGGTACAAAGAGGTCGCAACTTTCCTGGTCTCTATGAGTACCAACCCTCTGAGGATGCGTGAGTGGGTGGTCGACTTAGCGAAGCCGTTTGCCACGTCAAGCGCTCTTTCGGATAGCGAAAAGCGTGCTGCGTACCTAATCGCCAGACTCGGCGAAATGTTCCCTGAGTGCAGATCGACTCCTGCAGTCAATTGATATTCCGACGCGTATCTGGCTCAGCAGGGCTCTCGAACTTGTGCGCTATGGGGGCTGTCGTCCCGGTGCCGGTGGCGGCCGTCCAGCTCAGCCTCATTTAAGAACGAACATTGTGGCTAGTATCCCACTACTCCTTAAACCAAGAGCGACTCAGCGCGCCGCATTCGCAACCTCGCGATCGCTCCATTATGATATTTCGCAAGCCACCGATATTTCCGTAGCACCTTAGGCTCATGTGCGAACATGCAACGCCTCTTCTTGATCAACTCACCGTGCAGCCTTGCAAATCTCCGGAAGTGCCGTGGATTGACCTCCGAGCGCAAGGCATTGAGATAATCGATAAATAAATAACCCGTAGGGTCAAGAAACTCATCTTGGCTCCCGAGCAATGCGAAGAAACTAGTCGAGGCTGCAAGCCGCGCCTTTCCAACCTGTTCGATTATTTTGACCATACGGGGTGCCCGGCGGAGTAGAAAATTACTCATCAACGTCGTCGAAGATTCCTCGGCCCTGCTCTTGTGGAGATGGATTGTCCGGTGAATCAACGTCTCCGAAAGTACGGGCCGGGCGATCTTCTTTGGGCTCATCTTCTGTTGTTTCAGCAATCCATGCCTGTGCAAATTGGATTTCACGTTCGATCTTGCTAACAATTTCGGGATCGTCAGCGAATTCTTGTTTCATGGCGGAAAACGATTCCAGAAGCGGGTCCATCTGCTCGTCCGGACGTTGATCCGAGCTGCGATTGCTCTGCCAGGTGTGCCGGACATCTGCAAGGTTCGGTATCAGCTCAGCGCGAACGCGGTCGCGGAAGGCAGAGAGTTCGACAGGAGAAAATACGCTTTGGATACGCAGACTCTCAAGACCATAAAGATCTTCACCCCCGATGGCATAGGAGATGACTGTTGTCACAAAGCGTTGGCGGCAATTTTCGGGCAACAATCCCAACTCGTGTAGTCGGATCGCTAAATCCACTTCTGAAACCGAGTTTAGGAAGAGTCCGGGTTCCGAAACCCGGTCCAGAACATCCGGGTGCTGCTCAATGTATTGAAGTAGAAACTCTTTGGAACAGCGCGACGCCAAGAAGCCATCAATACGCCCCTGGCCGTACCAACGCGCCAATGCCGGCGACTTGTATAGGGTCGTCGAGGAAACCTCGTTCAGCCGCCTAAGGACGAGTTGGAAGAGCCCTTTGGGAAGCACTACGGCCCTTTCAAGACCGACATCGCCGCAGGTAACTTGCCCCATCAGTTTATCGATTGGACTGCCGTGAACATAGATACCAAGTAATTCAGGGCTCTGGAGGAGAATACCCGCATATGCATCGCCAACGGTTGGGTGCTTAAATCTCCAGGTGGCCGTCTGTTCTGTAAGCGTGTGCTGCACGAGGCTTCCATCGAGAGATTGAAGAGCGGCAATGCACCCCCCGAGACTGCTGCCGAGCCGTTCAATGGCTTCTCGTTCTGACGGCTCCAAATCGACTGGGCTTTCGAGAGAGTCATTTCGCATATATATGAGAGCCAGAGCCGCCTTGCTGTGTTCGTCCAGGCCTCGGAGCACTTCTTGCAGAAACTGTTCTTGTTTCTCCACAAAATCATTCAGGTAGTAACGATGGAGTATCAATCCCGCAGTGAACAGCGGATCGGCAAGACGCCGCGCGGTTTCAGGGACGAATCGAGGATGGCTAGCTATCGCCGGTAAGTGCGGCTTGATGGCAACTCGGAATTCCTTGTCCTGTTTCCCGAGCTTGATGTGGTTGTACAGGATCTGTTGCTTCTCTTCCGATGATAGGTCATGAACGTCAATCACGACTTGACTCTCGCGGAGAAGCGGGAAAGCCCCCTCCTTAAGATCATTTCTTGCCCGCTTATAAATGTAATCGCGTGATGTCATCACGATCTTGGCGCTCTTGCGGAGCATTGTCTTAATCATGGGGAAAGCGTGATTCCAGCCATGAACGAGAAAGGATTCGTACTGCGTCACACCGAAGGCATCATCGATCCAAAAAAACTGGGATGGCTCGTCCGGATTCCAACGTTCGACAACCTTTTCGGAAGCATCCAGCTTAAGGGTCGAGGCTCCCCACTGGTCCAGTGCGCCCATTGAAAGCATCGAAGCGATGGTGGTCTTTCCAGCTGCAGGCTCTCCTATCAGGAGTACAAAGCCGTGCTGATCCAAGGCTTCTGCGGCCTTACGATATGCGTTCGTAAGAACGACTTTGGATAGATCCTCTCTCAATGAAGCAAGAAGAGTTTTTGCCTGCGTGTAGGCCCGCTCATCCAAAATCTGACTGAGATCGCCCAAGCCATATATCCGGGGGACCAGCATCCGAAGGCGCTTGTTTTCTCTAATTTGGTCACATATCCAGGTTGAAGCGAATGGCCTAAACTGTTTAACACCAACGTCCTTGAAGAGTGTTTCAAGTTCTTCTGCGGTAGAGCCAGAAAGGCCAGCGTTTGTCATAAGAATGTAGCAGTCGCACCGGCCATTCTGGACGAGTCTTCTCGCTTTCTGAACGTCATCGGTGAGATCGGACTGGCTCAAGGATTTGTCGCGTTTACTGGTGAACTTGCACTGAATGACGAAGCGCCCGCTGAGAGCCTCTCCCTTGGAGGGCACCCAAGTACCTGCAAAGGCACCGTCTTTCCCCGCATCCGAGGAATCCAGAAACGACTCTACGCTCTGGCCGAAGATTTCACGTGTAATCGTCAGGCACAATTGTTGGAAACTGTGCCAGCCGAGGATGTGGAGGTCATACATTTTGCAAACTCGGCTCAGTGCCTAGCACACGCAGGCCTTGGATAGAAGGGCTACGGATTCTGCCGACGCCTGATGACCGCACGAAACTGGTTGCCCTCTCGATCATCTACGAAGTCGATTGCCGGGTACTCCTTCAAGGCTCTCAGGATTCCCGTTCCAAGACCACGATACGGCAAAATCTTCGTTGCATAGGAGGTCAAGATCGGATTGCGGATGTTCGAGTTCCCGCTTCGAATGTTGTCAATTGTGAGATTGTTTGGAAGATGGCCTGGGCTAATGATCTCAACTCGGTCATCAAATACGAAGATCCGAATGGGTGCTGACACGAAATAGTCTCGGTGAATCAGGGCGTTCGCAAGAAGCTCTTCGAGAACGATTCTCGGAATCTCTATTTGCCCGAGGGAATTGACACCTTGCCCGCCTTGCTCTCGGTGAAGATTACGAAGCAAAAAACCCAAAGCATCTTCAAACTGCGTTTCAATACGCCCGAGAATATCAGCGCTGTCTAAATAAATTGTGGTATGAATGTCATCGCCAGGGTAACAGACTGCTTTTACGTGAAACACCGGAAGAAATACTTGTGGCTCTCGCGCGAAGAGCAGAGCCCCGGTCACTGTCAATGTATCGTCTCTGACCACGCGCATATTCGAAAGCACCTGGGCCAGTGAAAGGTCTTGCTCTTCCAACTCTTGCTCGAATCGAGCTCGGAAGAACCGCCGGAAATATTCAAGGTCGATATCCGCAATAGAGGTACCAGGAATGGGAATGTCATCACCGTGAATAAGCTGCGCATTCTGAAACATCCGTTGCATCTCTTCACGCGCCGTCACTCTTCGCTTATCGCTCCCGCTCTTAACCCAAATCACACCGCTATTGTCCATGTACGGCTTGCTAAGCCCATCAGGAACCGTCACCACGATAACCACGCCCGTGGCGACGGGCACATTCTCAGTCAGCGGATTGATTGGAGGACGAACCGTATTAGACGCAGCGTTCGCGATGAGTTGGTTCAACCGGTCCACACTCGTAGCGTCGTGCCCGCGAATAGTTCCGTCATTGGCAACGCCAATGAATACTTGGCCACCTCCTGAGTTGGCGAAGGCAACAATCTCGGATCCCAGGGAGATGGCATTGGTGGCATCTTCCTTGAACTGGTGCCTGCTGTCCTCGCCGCGTGCGACGATTTCTAAGAGCTCTGTCGTTTCCATATCTGGTAGATCTCTTTTCGTCGCTGGAATGCCTCTCTCCCGCCCTCCATGATGCTGACAATAGCTTCCTGAAGTGGCGGAGAGTCGATGCTGCCCACCTTTGTGTCGATTGAATCATCGGTATAAGCGCACGCGATTATCTGTTCGGCGTCGCCTAAAACCGGAATGTTAGGGTTATGGGTGGCAAAGATGAACTGTATTTTGGGTTTGAGCCTCCGGACGAGCTTGATTACATCTTCATAGATTGTCTGGTTATCAAGATCGTCTTCCGGTTGGTCAATGATGACCACATCGTTGTCTCGTTGGCTTAGAACAAACAGAATCAATGCTGAAGCCCGTTGGCCAAGGGAGTGCTGCTTCAACTGCTTGCCATGATACTTGATGGCGTAAGCGTTAGGCACCTGCCAAGTCAGCAATGCACTAAGATTCTGCTGAAAATATTCCTCGAATGTTGCGGCAGAAGCTCCAACGATGCTCTTTGCTTTGTCGAACTCGCGATAGATGGCTGCTCCATCCGCGAAAGAATTGACCAGCTCGGCGAGTGTCGTCTCGCGAAGTTTGCTTCCCCGGAACATATCCTTCAGATATTTGAGAAAGGCCGTCTTATCTCCTTTGTAGTCAACTTCGATCTGTAGTGCTGTTTCCTGCTGATTGATCAAATCCAACTGCTGTTTAATAAGCCTAAACTCCTGGTGCCATTGTTCATTCAGTTCTGTCAGTGCGGCCAGAAGTTGTGTCTTCAGCGCGGCCTGCTGTTCTCTTTCTTTCGCGAGCGCTGCGAGAAGCTGAGTTGCATTCTCGATTGTCTTTCTTAGTTTGAGAAATTCATCCGGATCGATTGCTGTGACGCCGCTTGACTTCAATTCATCGGAAAGCTTCCTGGCGATTTCTGCAAATTCCTCCTTTAGCGCATTCTTGAGAGCAGCAAACTCCTTAACTTTGCCTTTCAGTTCAGTCGAACCGACCTTTGCTAGCGCGGCGATTTTACCGATTTCCGCAAATCCGCTTGCGATGCGATCGAAGATTTTGTAGGCCTCGGTGAAGAATGCCGCATTTTGCTTGGAAACATATTTGCGTCGGCCGGCGAAATCGTCGGCGTAGCGGGCGATAAAATCATCGAGCTCCTGAATATAGCCGCCAACGAAATCACTAAGGTCTTTTATGGTACGTCCGTCCTGTTCAAATGCGACCTGTTTCTGAAGTTTCTCCTCCACGCCATGTTGCTTGAAGACTCCCAACCGGAACTCGGCATCCTGTTTCTTGGCCTGGTACTCCTTCTGCTTTTCACCGACATCCGAGAGCTTCTGCAGCCGTCGTGTTATCTCGACAACAGCTTGGCGCTGGACCGTTATCGCGTGGCGAACATCGACGAGCCTTTCCCCCACGAGTTTCTCAACCAAGTCATTTTCAAAACCCTGCCCCGTGTTTGAGAGATCTTTCTGCCCAAAATAGATCGGCTTGTGAACCACGGTTTCGCGAATGTTGATACCGGGCTGCAGTTTGCCGCCCACGTACACGTCAGGTTGTTCGTCGACGATACGGCGAACCTCGTATTCAACCCCATGCCGATCGACAGCAGTCAGCGTCACCTTACCGCCGCTGGCGAGTGCATTCTTGACGGAGCCCTCTTTGTATTCGCGATCTGCGGCATTCTTCCCGAAACTAATATCTAATGCAAATCGGATCGCCTCAAGGATGGTTGATTTGCCGCTCCCGCGAATGCCGATAAAGGTATTAAGCTCTGGAGACAAGTTAATGACACGACCATCGAGTTTGTCTCCCTCGAAGGCAATCCTTCTTATGTTGGAATGCTCTAGCTTTGGAGGTCTAGCGGCGAGGCGATTGTCTCGGTCGATAAGCGCGAATTTCACCGCCTCGAAAGTGAACGCTCCGATCTTGATGTAGGTGTGGTCACCCTTGCCAATATCCTCAAGCGACTTGCAATCGCAGCCTTCTACTTCTGCCGGGTACCAGTCGCCCAACCAGCTCTTCACCTTTGTCCGCTTGTCATTCGTAGTTACCTTCTGAAAGCCGAGGCACCGCTGGGGAAACAATTCTGACTTCCCTAGCTCGCTAATACGCCCACCTGAAAGCCCACCCCAGAGCCCGTTGTTAGCTTCGACATGAGCACAGATCAGGAAGTAATCTCGGCCGAACTTATCAAGTTCACGAATGGTGTCGTTGAGGTCGTGATTCGACCTGCCATTCTCGTTTTCAAAATTCACCTGCCCAGAGAAGGTCACGTTGAGAAAGGATTGGACGTAATCTACATTCTCGCTGTTGGATATCCATTCATCGCTGAACACCACAAGCATGTGAATGCCATTGGAACCGTCTTTTACAGAGAGTTCCAAACCGGTTAGAAGAAAAATCTCTTGTTTCCGGGCATACTTGGCGAGGGTCTTGAACTCGTCCCGGTCAAACTTGTTATGGTTCGTAATGACGGCAACGCGAATGCCGGCCGATTTCAGCGCAGCAACATAGTCTGATACGAAGTAGTTTGGGGTTTTCGAATAGACAAATTCCTTATCGGCCAATGTATGCATGTGGAAATCTGCCCGAACCCAGGCAGAGCCGTGCTCAAACACAGAAGGACTAGATTCAGGATTCGTCATGGTAGCGGCTTTGATCTCGCCTGAGAAGGAGGCACCGGGGTCGTTTGGGGCACGCTCCCCTTCCCCCATGCTTGGCGCACTTTTCCTGCCCGCAGCCATCTAGTTTCCCTTTCTTAACAGGCCGTTCTCAAACGACCGTTTTTCATCCGCAACATATCTTTCGGCAGCATCACGCACGACCCATGCAATTGAGACTTTCTTTTTGCGGGCAAGGGCTTCCAGTGTTCTATACAAGTCGTGTGGAAAGGTCACGGATGCACGTGGCATTGCGGCTTTCTCGGTCCTGCTTTCAATTTGCTTCTTTGCAGTCATTCTAAGTGATTCCTCGCGCTAACGCACCACCATACACCATCACGGTGCAGGGGGCAATCGTTCTGACCTTGAGAACATCCTCTGCGATGACCCCGATCAAACTGAAAAGGCTGCGCTCTCCCAGTGCTTGGAGTCGTCAAGCGTCTTTAGCTGAGCGGAGCAGCGTGTGTTCGGATTGTTGATTCGCAACCTGCGGAAGACCGTGCACAGGACCCACAGGCTGACCCGCTCCTCGCTGGATTCAATTTTCATGCTCGGTGGTACGCCGTGGTGCGCATGAGGTCTGGTCCCGATCCAGGTGGCTCACCTGCCGATTCACTGCAAACCAATTCAAACTTGCTGCAGCGCAATTCAAACATTACTGCAAGTGAATTCCAACAATTCCAGCTCCTGTGGGGAGGGGAGATATTTTGCATTGGCGGGTTTTCGCGGGGGATGGCGGGATTTCGCGGGTTTTAGCGGGTCTTATTGCACCCAAATGCGGCGAAACTCGACCTGCTCGTGCGGAATTGATTTTCAGTGCGGCAGGGTTGGGCGTTTGTAACTGACTGATTCTTCATGAACCGGTCAAGGCTTTTCGTACATTCTCGCGAACCTACGGCTCGGACGCAGGGCAGAATCCAGTAACCTATTCAACCCAAATAACTTACGCGATGAACCGATGCATGATCTTGGAGCGATCCCGCGAACATCCCGCGAACCCTGGCAGCCTCTAGTTTTTTGCTGAGCATTTTTCGAGCAAAGAGATCCAGCGCTTTATCCTCTTCATGTCAACGCCGGCCCAACGCCAGAACCAGGGAAACTCATTTTCTTTGGCTAAGCTTCCCATCTGCAAGAAACGTTCAGCCGATGGTGCACTGTCCGTTGTGTTACCGCCGAAAGGGCAGCCACTCTTGGCCGCTCGCAAGTTGCTTTCGGAGAACAGCCTTTACTGCGTAAGAGCCAGGGCCTTCAGCGTCGCTTTATTCCGTATGCGTAGGGTTGAGCCCTTCTTCTCCACGATCTGCCGCTTTTTCAGATCGGCGAACAAACGGCTCACGGTTTCCCGCGACGTGCCGATCATCTGCGCCATCTCGTCATGGGTTAACGCAAGCTTCATGCACGGCTGGGCCTTGGCGGTTTCCCCGTTATGTCCGCTCAACTCCAGCAGCAGCTTCGCCAGCTTTTCTGCCGCGGAATGCGGCAGCCCGATGTCACGAAACTCGCGGCAAGCGACGTTGTACTTGTCGCTCAATTGTTCGGCGACGCGCAGGCAGACATCGCTGTGCTCCCTGAGCAGGCGTTGGAAATCTCCGCGTTTCACGAAGTTCACCTGGCACGGACTGACTGTTTCAGCCGTCAATTCGTAGGGCATGCCGCTGACGTTGGCGCTTAGTCCCAGAACTTCTCCCGCTTCAGCAAACTTCAGGATTAGGGTCTTGCCGTCGGACGCGCAGATGGAAAGTTTGATCCGGCCCTTGCACAAAACGAAGATGCCGCGCGGAGCCTGGCCTTCGACAAACAGCAAGGCACCCTTGGGATACTCGATCAGGTACCTCATAGTTTCGAAAGTCTGCAACGCAGCGCCGGAAAGATCGCAAAAGATGTGTTCTGCTCGCGTCTTGCAACTCAGGCAGCTTTCAATGATGTCCAATCCATATGGTGTAAGCACAACCACCCCACGATTCTCGTCTTTTTCTTGTCCACACTATCCGAACACTTCATGTCACATGCAACAAGTGCAGATGTCACCAGGAGTTGTGACGTGGACATTTATGAAAGGACCTTCGCGGGCACAATTGTTGAATTGTGTGGATAGAAACGCTGGCTCGGCGAGCAGAAAGCCGAGGATAATCATGACCTCCGTCATAGGCAGCGATCTACGGAAGTGTGAAACTTCGCAAATTCGTTGCAGGGAGATTTTAGGTGGAAAGCACAATCCTGTAGCTTATTTCACTTCAATAGCTTGGCTGAGGAATTAGCGGAAGAGCTTAGAGCGATCCTGCGAACACCCAATGAACCTGCAGACGGGAGGCCTTCATGTGTTTTGGGGCCTCTTGCTGGGCATTTTTCGAGCAGAGATCCAGCGCTCTATCCTCTTCATGTCAACACCGGCACGCTCCCAAAACCATATACAGTCTGCTTCATCCGCCAAATTGCCCATCCGGATGTAATTCTCAACCGA
>PLBW01000052.1 GCA_003135475.1 Acidobacteriaceae bacterium | reverse complement strand
GAAGCCACCCATGCGATCGACGGCGAGAATTGCGGATCGCTGGCGGCCAGCAACGACAAGCCACCGGAAAAACTGATTGCCAGAATGCCCACTTTCGGCACCTTGAGCTCCTGCGCAAAGCTGCGCGCAGCCGCGCCGATGAGGTCGGCCGATTCGCCTTCCACGCGATAATCGGCGACGCCCGGAACCAGCGGCGTCATCACAAAGAACCCGCTCGCCGCCACCGCACGCGCGGAATTCACCAGCCGAGGATCGTCGATCCCGAGCCGGTGCATGCCGTGAATAATGACAATGCCGGGCGCGAAGCTTACTCCGCGTGGCGTGTACACATGCACCGGGACCTGCGTGCCTCGGAAGTTGAAGGTGGTGTCGCGCACATCAACGGGATGCACTTCATAGTTGGCCAGCCATCCCGTGGCCTTCGGATCGGAAATGCGTTGCAGCAGAGAAGCCGCCTGTATGTAGTCGTTGGCGAGCGGATAAAGAAGAATGACGGCAATGGGGAGCAACAGCAGAAGCCAGGCGAAGAGGCGCGCCTTGTGCGATGGATTGCGGCCTTGCCAGGGGACGATGGTCATTCGGAACCACGGCGGGGTATCAAATTTCCAGGATCACCGGCATGATCAGCGGCCGCCGCGAAGTGTTTTTCACGATGAAGCGCTTCAGGTCCTGGCGAATTTTTTCCTTGATCATGCCGTAGTCACCCCTCTCTTCATCGCTGGACGACTCGAGGGTGTTCATCACCGATTGCCGCGCCTGATCGAGGAAACCATCCTCGTTGGTGTTACCGGAGAAGCCGCGCATCACGATTTCGGGCGGGGTCTCGACCTTGCCCGTCAGCTTGTTGATGGCAATGATGGGCAACACAATGCCGTCTTCGCTGAGGTGACGGCGATCGCGAATGACCAGGTCTTCCACCACATCGCCCATGGAATTGGAATCGATGCAGACGCGGCCTACGGCAACGCGGCCCGCCTTGCGCGCTCCCATCTCGTCGAATTCCAGAATGTCGCCGCTCTCGATCATCATCACCTTGCCCACCGAGTTGTGCATGGCGCCGGCCATTTCGGCGTGCAATTTGAGCTGGCGATATTCGCCATGGATGGGAATAAAGTATTGCGGCTTGACCAGATTGATGATGAGCTTCAGCTCTTCCTGGCTGGCGTGCCCGCTGACGTGCACCGGCGGCGACGAACCGTCGTCGTAGATGACGTGGGCATCGCGGCGGAATAGATGGTCCACCACACGGAAGATCGCTTTCTCATTGCCGGGAATGATGCGCGACGAGAGCACTACCGTGTCGCCCGGCTGAATGCGCGCGTGCTTGTGATTGTCAACCGCCGCCCGCGACAGGGCCGACATGGGCTCGCCCTGCGTGCCACTGATGAGCACGCAAACTTTCTCCGGCGGGAAATCGCGAATCTGGGCGGGATGAATCAGCAATCCTTCGGGTGCCTCGATGTAGCCGAGGTCCTGCGCGATCTCGGCCGACTCCATCATGGAGCGGCCGACCAGCGCAAGCTTGCGCCCACTTTCGAAGGCCTGCTCCATGGTCAGCTTGATGCGGTGGATGGAAGACGAGAAACAGGTTATGAAAAGGCGCCGTTCGGCGCGCGAGAAAATCTCCTGGAATCGGGCACGCACGGCACGTTCGCTGGGCGTGTAACCGCGGCGCTCCACGTTGGTTGAATCCTGGAAGAGCGCCAGCACTCCATCCTTGCCGTATTCCGCGAAGGAATGCAGATCGAACAGGCGATTGTCGGTAGGCGTGGGATCGACTTTAAAGTCGCCGGTGTGGATCAGAGTGCCCAGCGGCGTATGAATGGCCAGCGCGACGCAGTCCACCAGGCTGTGCGTGACCTGGATCGGATTGATGGTGAACGGGCCGACCTTAAAGCGCTCGCCCGGCCTGATCTCATTGAGCACGGCAGCATCCAATTGGCCATGCTCCTCCAGCTTGCCTTCCACATAGGCCAGAGTGAATTCAGTGCCGTAAACCGGGACGTTGAGTTCCGAGAGGATCCAGGGCAGCGCGCCAATGTGATCTTCGTGGCCGTGGGTGAGAACAATCGCGCGCACATGAGCGCGATTCTCGATCAGGTAGGTAATATCGGGGACAACGATGTCCACGCCCAGTAACTCGGCTTCCGGGAACATGAGTCCGGCGTCAATGACGATGATGTCGTCGCCCCAGCGAATGGCCATGCAATTCATGCCGAATTCGCCGAGCCCACCGAGGGGTACAACCTGGAGTTTTCCTATTGGCATCTGCAACCTTCGATGCTAGCACAGGAGTGCCGGGAGAGTTTCACCGCGCAAGAGCTGCGAGGTGGACAAAACGCCTATACTTGAGTACGCGAGCATGACAGACCACCCAAGAAAATCGTGGATGAGGCGCGGCGTCGAAGCTGCCGTGCGCTCCGCCTTCATGAAGGCCTACTCTACCGTCAAGGTCAATCCCGAGAAGTATCTCGAACATCTGCGGATGGCTTACAACCTGCCTGCGGCGACGTATCAGGGTATGTATTCGGTCGATCCCGCCATGCTGGACCATATCGCGGAACAGACCATCCGTGCTCACACGCGCCTGGCCACCGTCGAAGGCGCCGGTCTGGGTTTGGGCGGTATGTTTACCATGCTGCCCGATCTCGGCATCCTGGCGGCAATCACTTTACGGATGATCCAGAAGCTCAGCCTGATTTACGGCTTCCCCTACAACACCGAGGAAGAAGAGGCGGAATTGTGGGTTGCGGCGGCCAGTGCGGCGGGCGTGGACATCAGCCGCGAAATACTGGAGAAGCAGCTCGTGTCGAAGTTCGTTCCCCGGGTCATTCAACGGATCGCGGTAAGCGCCAGCGCAGAGATCGTGGAGAAGTGGGCAGCGCGCCTCATTCCGCTGGTCAGCTCCGCGATCGGGGCAGGTCTGAACCATTACTTTGTGAAGCTCTGGGGCGAGCGCGCCATCGGACACTTCCGCGAGAAGCATCTGCAGATGCGGGCGCAGCAGATTAACAGCAAAGTCAGGCTCCCGGCTCTTCCAGCGAGTTAGCCTCAGCCAGCGGCGCGGCTAAAGCGATGCCAGAGTGCTTATACGTTGTACCTTGGGTAGTGCCTCACTGCAACACCGCTTCCTTAACTGCAGGCGATGGCGCCTCGGTGCCGAATTCGCCTTCCCACTTTGCCATGACCACCGACGCCAGACAGTTGCCCAGCACGTTGACTGCGGTGCGGCCCATGTCGAGCAACTGATCGACGCCGAGCAGCAGAAACACCGGTTCGGTAGGCAGTCCGGTGGAGCTGGCGGTTGCCAACAGGATAACCAGCGCCGCTCGCGAGACCCCAGCGACGCCTTTGCTGGTGACCATCAGGGTAAGCATGATTAGCAGTTGCTGCCCCAGGGAAAGATGAATGCCTGAGACTTGGGCGACGAAGATCGCGGCGACGCTGAGATAGAGCGAGCTGCCATCCAGGTTAAAGCTGTAGCCCGTAGGGATGACGAACGCGACGATCTGCCGTGGAACGCCGATGGCTTCCATCGCCTCCATGGCTCGCGGCAGCGCGGCCTCGGAACTGGCGGTGCCGAATGCGATCGTCACGGGCTCCGCCACTGCCTTGAGAAAGCGCCGCAGCGGAACCCGGAAGATCAGCGCAATGGGCAGCAATACGCCGAGCACAAAGACAGCCAGTGCGACGTATAGCGTGAGAAGCAACTTCAGCAAGCTGGTCAGAATAGCGAGTCCGGTGTGTCCCACAGTGTAGGCTACGGCGGCGCCGACACCGAGCGGAGCCATGTACATGACGAGGTTGGTGAACTTGAACATCACCTCGCTCAGGCTTTCGCAGAACGCCAGCATGGGGCGGCGCTTTTGCTCGCTGATCATGGCGAGGGCGACGGCGAAAATCAGGCTGAAGACGACGACCTCAAGCACCGCGCCATCGGCCACCGACTTCGCAATATTTTCGGGAAAAATGTGCAGGATGGTGTCTTGCGCGCTCAGCTTGTTGACTGGGACTGTCTCGGTAGCTGGCGCGGCGGGCAACTGGACGCCGGCTCCGGCCTTGCTGATGTTGATGGCTGCCAGCCCGAGGAAGATCGCAATCGTAGTCACGATCTCGAAGTAGATGATCGAGCGAAGGCCGAGCCGGCCGACCTGCCGCAGGTTGGAGTGGCCGGCGATGCCCACCACCAGCGTGCCGAAGATCAGAGGCGCGATAATGGTTTTGATGAGGCGAAGAAAAATGAGAGCCAGCACTCGCAGGTTGGTGGCGGCGTTGGGAAAATCGTACCCGATGGCCGCGCCCAACAGCATGGCGATAAAGATCCACGCGGTCAGGGTGCGCCGCAGGCAGCCATAGACCACGAGAGCGGCCAGCGCGATCCAGCGCAGTACGGCGACGAGTATTGTCGCTTGTCCCGCGAAGCGCCAGCACAACAGGGCAGCCAGCGCGACGATGGCTGCGGTCAGCAGCGCGATGTTCTCTCGTGGTTTGGTGGATTGAACCATAGAGTCGCAGTGCACGGGAAGAGCGGAGCTGAAGGTCCGCTCTTCCTACCGCAGAATATCTTCCAGTTCCACACCCCGGTCGGTGCGCTGATCGCGATATTTCACAATCACGGGGGTGTAGAGCGACAGTCCCCACTCCACGGCTTTGCCCTTGGTAATAGCGCGCGAACCGGGCACGACCACAGCGCCCTCCGGCACGCGCAGCGGTTCCGTCTGTGTCGCGCGGTAGATTTCGCCGTGCACAATATCGAACAGGGGCGTGGAGCGCGTCAGGATCACGCCGGCTCCCAGCACGGCGCGCGCTCCAACTTGCGTGCCTTCATAGACGCCGCAGTTTCCGCCGATCAGAACGTCGTCTTCGATAATCACGGGCGATGCGTTGATTGGCTCCAGCACGCCGCCGACCTGTGCCGCCGCGCTGATGTGGACACGCTTACCCACCTGAGCGCAGGAACCGACCAGCGCGTGCGAATCGATCATTGCGCCTTCGTCAACATAAGCGCCCACGTTGATGAACATCGGTGGCATGCAAATGACCGAGGGCGCGACATAAGCTCCAGCGCGCACTGACGAACCTCCGGGGACGACGCGCACCAGGTCGCTGGCGGCGAAGTGGCGAATCGGATACGTGTCCTTATCAACAAAGGAGAGCACGCGGGGGTCTCCGCTCTCTGCCAGCTTGCCGATGCGAAAGCCCAGCAGAATCCCTTGCTTCACCCACTCATTGGTCCGCCAGCGGCCGTCGGTCTTTTCGGCAGCACGAATTGTGCCCGCCGTCAGGGCGTCGCGGAATCGCGAAAAGGCTTCGCCGGCCTCGGGAAATCCGATTGCCTCCGCTCCCATGGCATAGAGAGACTCGATTTGACGCTGCAGTTCGCGCATGGCGGGCAGTATAAACCGTTAGCTGCCGCCCGCTCCAGTCCGCATCAGCGCGAGCGGAGCAGCACCGTGGTCTCGGCAGATAACCGCAGGTCCCTCGACTCGGCTTCGCTCCGTCGAAAATCATTTACCACGGAGACGCGGAGGACACGGAGTTCTGGGTTTCTATCGAGTTTCCTCCGTGATCTCCGTGCCTCCGTGGTTAATTTTCATTCCGATGGGTGGGACGCAGGCCCATGTGGTACTCGGGATAACAAACTTGAAGGAACTCATGCGGCGCGCACCCTTCGACAAGCTCAGGACAAGCCCTGAAGGTGCCCTTTCAATGCAAAACGCCATCCCGTGGGATGGCGTTTGCGGTTGGCAGGGCTGAAATCAGGCCAGGGTCTTGACGATCCGCATGCCGTAGAACGACCTCCACACAAAGGTAAACGACACCAGGAAGAAGGCGATCGCCAGCACGTGGCTGAATCCCGATCCTTTGCTAGCGGTCAAGCTCACCGCCAGTTCGACGGCGAGCAACCCGAACAAGGTGGTGAACTTGATGATCGGGTTCATGGCGACCGAGGAGGTGTCCTTGAACGGATCGCCTACGGTGTCGCCGATCACAGTGGCATCGTGCAGCGCGGTGCCTTTCTGTTTCAGTTCGACTTCCACAATCTTCTTGGCATTGTCCCAGGCAGCGCCGGCATTGGCCATGAACATGGCCTGGTACAAACCGAATGCCGCGATGGAAATGAGATACCCAATGAAGAAGAACGGCTCGATGAAAGCAAAGGACAGGGTCACGAAGAACACCGCAATGAAGATGTTGAACATGCCTTTCTGGGCATACTTGGTGCAGATCTCAACCACCTTCTTGCTGTCGCCCACCGAGGCCTTATCCGATCCTTCCAGCTTGATGTTGGCCTTGATGAACTCCACCGCGCGATAAGCGCCGGTGGTGACCGCCTGCGTGGAAGCGCCGGTAAACCAGTAGATGATGGCGCCACCGCTGATCAGGCCGAGCACAAACGGAGCGTGCAGCAGCGATAACTTGTTCACATTTTCCGATAGGCCATGAGTGAGCGCCATGATGATGGAGAAGATCATGGTGGTCGCACCGACGACAGCCGTTCCAATGAGCACCGGTTTTGCCGTGGCCTTGAACGTATTGCCGGCGCCGTCGTTCTCTTCCAGAAGGTGCTTGGCGCGCTCGAAGTTCACGCTCATGTTGTANNGATTGCGCGTTGTCGGTCACCGGACCGTAGGAATCCACGGCGATGGTTACCGGCCCCATGCCGAGGAAGCCGAAGGCGACCAGGCCGAAGGCGAATACGGCGGGAGCCAGCATCAGCTCACGGAGCCCGAACTGGCTGACGTAAGACCCTATCGCCATCAGGGTCACCATGGTGAAGCCCAGGTAGTAGCAGGAGAAGTTGCCGGCCACGAAGCCCGACAGGATGCCGAGCGACGCGCCGCCTTCGTCTGCCGAGATCACCACTTCTCTCACGTGTCGCGATTCGGTCGAGGTGAAGACCTTCACCAACTCGGGGATCACGGCGCCGGCCAGCGTTCCGCAGGAGATAATCGTCGCCAGCTTCCACCACTGTGTCCGATCGCCGCCCAATATCGGTACGATTAGAGAGGACACGATATAAGTCAGAACGATCGAGATGATCGAAGTGAGCCACACCAGCGAGGTAAGCGGCGCTTCGAAGTTCATATTGTCGGCATTGCCGTAGCGGGCTTTGGCAACCGCTTCGTTCAGGAAGTACGCCACGGTGCTGGACACCAGCATCATGATGCGCATGATGAAGATCCAAACCAGCAACTGCACCTGGACCTTGGGGTCCCTCACAGCCAGCAGGATAAACGTGATCAGCGCCACGCCAGTGACCCCGTAAGTCTCGAATCCGTCAGCGCTGGGACCAACCGAGTCGCCGGCATTGTCGCCGGTGCAGTCAGCGATGACGCCCGGATTGCGCGCATCGTCTTCTTTGATCTTGAAGACGATCTTCATCAGGTCGGAACCGATGTCGGCAATCTTGGTGAAAATGCCGCCGGCGATACGCAGGGCGGCCGCGCCCAACGATTCGCCGATGGCGAAACCGATGAAGCACTGGCCGGCGTAATCACCCGGAACAAACAGCAGGATGCAAAGCATGATGAGCAGCTCGACCGAGATCAGCATCATGCCAATGCTCATTCCGGCCTTAAGGGGAATGGCATAGATGGGATACGGCTTGCCCCGCAATCCGGCAAAGGCGGTGCGCGAGTTGGCGAAAGTGTTAACCCGAATACCGAACCACGCTACCCCGTAGCTGCCCGCGATTCCGAGAAGACTGAAGGCCAAAATGACCGGAACGGTAACGCCAATCGGCTTGCCGGGTACGGGAGCCAGCCATGCGAAATAGGCAACAATAACGACCGCAATGAAGGCCCAAAGGATGAGGATGAACTTGCCTTGCGTGATCAGGTAGGTCTTGCAGGTCTCGTAAATAAGTTCGGAAATCTCACGCATGGAGCGGTGGACCGGCAGGTTTTTGAGTTGCATGTAAATCGCCAGTCCGAACAGCAGTCCGAAGAAGCAGAAGAGTATTCCGACCAGCAGTATCTTGTGGCCATCCATGCCAAGAAAGCTGACCGACGACAAATCGGGCAGCTTTAAGCTGGCTTCTCCGGCAGCTTCGGGTTGGGCAAAGGCAGCCGTAGCGTTCAGCATCAGGAGAGCCAGCGTTGCGCTCAGCAGCCTGATCGGGTTTCTGAAAGGGACGTGTGCAGGTGACAGCCGCCGCAGGACGGCGAGCCAGGTGTGCATATGATTCCTCCGATGGGCCGCGCCCGTTTCGTCGGGACGAACCCGTAAAATGGCATTAGATTTGTTGCGCTCTCCCGCGATAGATCGCAGGCAGCGTTTCCATGAGATCGATTACCGCCCAACAGATCAGGCGCGCAGGGTTCTAGCTCGCGTCTTCGCAGATCGCCAGAAAAAAACATGCGTAGACCTGTTGGAATCCCGGAAACGCGCTTCCACTTCAAGACGGAAGTGATGAGGTTTGGCCGCGTCGGGAACACTTGCACCCATTCGTGTGCGTTTACAAGCACACAACGGGCGCAGCACAAAAGGCGAGTCTTTATAGCATGTTGGATAAAGCGGGGTCAATGACACATAGGTCACAGAGCGATGTTCGGCGCGTTCATTTCACGGACAAGTCGCCGCGCCGTCAAGTCTTAAGGAAGGATGGGCTCCCCCGCCGGGGCATGCGAGTGGCGCTTCGGTGGGGTGCGTAATTGCTCGCGGGTGAAGGTCCCGCCGCAGGTCCCGCAATGCCACTGCACTCGCGCAATAGGTATCGAGCTGACCGCCTGTTGAGGCTGCCAGACTTTCGACAATTCGCCGCCACAGCTAGGGCAGATCATGATAATGGCGCTTCATTTCTGCTGACCGGGAGAATAGTGACCTTCGATGCCACGATGCCTTCCTCGGTTATGCCAAGGACTTTTCTGGCGTGTTGCTTCGCTTTTTCTTCGGTGCGAAACCGTTTGGGGTGATGGGGCTTGGGGGTCCCGACCGGAAACTCAACTCGATAGTAAGTCATACCTTATTGTCTCACTTAACGAGGTCAAAAGCCCGTTAATTCGGCGTCCACAGACCAGCTTATAACGAACACGCTCGCGCACCCCCCGGCTGTCATTGCACTACTGTCTGGCAGTCAGCGCACGGCGATACGCAATCACATTGCGCGCATGTTCTTCCATGGTGCGGGCGAAACGGTGGTGGCCGTTGTTGTCGCTGACGAAGTAGAGGAAATCGCTTTGGGCGGGATGCAGCGCGGCCTGCAACGAAGCGACTCCCGGATTGGCGATCGGGCCGGGAGGCAGCCCGGGATACTTGTAGGTGTTATACCGCGAGTCAAATTGCAAGTCGGACTGATAAATGGCGCCGCGATAACGTCCGGCCAGCAGGGCCGCATAGACCACGCTGGGATCGGCCCCCAGCGCCATGTTTCGGGCCAGCCGGTTGTAGTACACGCTGGCTACCATGGGCCGCTCTTCCGGCACCGCGGTTTCCTTCTCCACGATGGAGGCCATGGTCACGATGCGGCGCGGGTCCGCGCTTCCCAGCAGCCCGATTTTCTGCGCTTCCTGCCGAAAACGATGCACCATCGCCGCCACCAGGTCATGAGCGGTATCGATGCGCGTGAACTGATAGGTGTCGGGAAAGAGATATCCCTCCAGCGACTGCGCGTTGGGATCGATCTCGCGAAGGAGAAGTACATCTCCCTTGGCGGCAATGAGAAAATCGGCCGCCGTACCCAGGCCCGCCTGCTCGACCGCGGCCGCAATGTCGAACATGTTATAGCCCTCGGGGATGACGACGGTGCGCGCATAGACATCGCCGCGCACCAGGCGCCGCCACACCTGCATCGCGCTGGCGGGTTGGTCGAATTTGTACTCGCCGGCCTTGAGGGTCTTCAATCCTTCGGCGTATTGCAGCATGAGAAATGCCGCCGAGCTGCGAATGACGCCTTCGCGCTGCAGATTTTGCGCGATGTGGCGCGTACTCCAGCCCGGACGCAGCAGCACGAACTTGGTCTCGGTAGGTTGCAAGGGCAGCAGGGCCGCCCACGCAAACCACAGAGCAAACGCCAGTACGACCGCCACGACGAGTTTGAAGAAGGTTCGCACCGAATACAGCAGTTTAGATGATGTGCGGCCGATGTGCGCTGCACTGCAAGACAAGGAGCGTAGCCCAGAGTCTCATCTCGGGAGACTCAAACAATAATCCGTGTCCATCCACGCGTATCCCTGGTTACGGATTCCTGTTTTTCCGGAATTCCAGAAACGATTGCAGAATCAGCACCGCCGCCAGTTGGTCCACCACCCCCGCGCGGCGGTGAGTGCTCATGTCGGTTTCACGCAATAGGCGATTGGCCTCGACCGAAGTCAGCCGTTCGTCGAAGAGGTGGACGGGCAGCTTGAACTTGCGGCGCAATTCTTCGGCGAAGACCTGCACCTTCTCCGACTGAATGCCTTCGCTCCCGCTCATGCGCAGGGGCAGGCCCATCACCAGCTCAGCGATATGGAATTGCTTGATCACCCGCCGCAAGTGGTCCAGATCGTTGCGTTTGTTGCTGCGGCGTAAAGTGGGCAGGCCCTGGGCCGTGACTCCCAGTTCGTCGCTCACCGCCAGGCCGATGTTGCGCGCGCCAAAATCCAACGCCAGAATGCGGCGAGGTTGCTCAACTGGCTGCGCTGTCGTAAAAGTACTTTCCATCTTCGACACAGCAAAAGTATCATGTTCGGAATCTGAGGGTTATGCGAGTACCATAGGCGAAATGCCAGACAAGCTGCTGGACAATGTGGAGCCACAGCGGGCGCAAGACCCCGGTTCCGATGTGGACGCGAATGCGGTAGGCGGCCCTCCCCCTATTCCGCAGGTGTCGATCAATCGCTCGACGGTCGCCGAACTGGAGCGTCGCCGCATTCTGCACGTCCAGGCAACGGCGCTGCTCATCCTGGCAATCGCCGCCGTCCTGACCATGCTTTACGTTGCCAAGCTAATCCTGGTTGTCGTTCTGGTCTCGATCCTGATCGCATTTGTCCTGGCGCCGCTGGTTGACCTGCTCACCAGGTTTGAGATACCGAATGCCCTGGCGTCGCTAATAGCCGTGCTGCTGCTGGTGATCGCCGGGGGCGCAGCCACCTATCTCTCGTATAGCCGGGCCATGGATTTCATGCAGGCGTTGCCGCAATACAAGGCCAGGATCCAGCAGATGACGGGGCGGATGCGCGCGGAGGCCGAGCAGATTCAGCAGACCACCGAGACGGTGTTGCCTTCCTCGGAAGCGGACAAGAAAACCGTAACCGTCCGCCAGTCGAGCGACTGGACCGACTTGGTCAGCAGGAATGCCAGCTCGGTGTCGGAGATGCTGCTGACCGTCACCTTTGTACCCTTCCTGGTTTTCTTCATGTTGAGCTGGCAGGACCACGTGCGCTCCGCCTCGGTGATGCTGTTCAGTATGGAGAACCGCAATACCGCTTATGTCATGCTGGGTCTGATTGCGCGCATGATCCGGTCGTTCATTGTCGGCAACTTCATCATTGGCATCTTCCTGAGTGTGTGCAGCATTGCCGTGTTCGGAATGCTGGGCGTGCCCTACTTCTACTTCCTCGGAGCAATCAGCGGATTCCTAAGCCTGATTCCTTACCTCGGTGTTGTTTTCGCCATCATCCCGCCGCTCATCGCCGACCTGGGGCACCTGACAACGGCCACGTTCCTCATCGTGGTCGCCGTCGTCCTGGGGCTGCACTTGATCGCCATGAACGTGCTCTATCCAAAAATTCTGGGCAAGCGCCTGCAACTGAATCCGCTGGCGGTCACCATCTCTCTGCTTTTCTGGGGATGGCTGTGGGGCGCGATGGGACTGATCCTGGCGGTCCCACTCATGGGCGCCGTCAAGATCATCTGCGACCACATCGAGCGGCTGCAGCCCTACGGCGCCTGGCTGGGAGAATAGGGCGTCGGGATCTATCCTCCCGCAATGGCCCCAATGATGAGAAAAGGCTCCGCGCCCGACGCGACCGAGTCGGGCAACGGCGCATCCGGCGGCTCGTGCGACAAGTCCTCTTCGCAAGCAAAGAAGCGCAGGAACGGCCGGCGCTGTTGTGTGACGTGGTCGCGGATGGTGCCGCGCAGCATCGGGTAGCGGGCTTCGAGCGCGTCGAGGACCGAGCGCTGCGTGACTCGACCCTCGACTTCAAGCTCCACTTCGCTGCCGACGTGCGCCAGCGTCCGCAGATGTGCCGGCAGGACGACGCGGATCATGGCAGCGTCTGCACCTCGACTGAAAGCACCGCTGGAAGATCGCGGACAATGGGGGCCCAGTTGTCTCCGGCGTCCGCCGACGCGTACACCTGCCCGCCGGTGGTGCCGAAATACACGCCGCAGGAATCGAGCGAATCCACCGCCATTGCGTCGCGCAACACGTTCACGTAGCAGTTGCTCTGCGGCAGGCCTCTGGTGAGCGCCTCCCACTCATTTCCGCCGGTGCGGCTGCGATACACGCGCAGCTTTCCCTCGGGCGGGAAGTGTTCCCCGTCGCTTTTGATGGGGACGACGTAGATGGTCTCCGGCTCGTGCGCGTGCACGTCGATCACGAAGCCGAAGTCGGTTGGCAGGTTGCCGCTGACCTCGTGCCACGAGTCGCCGGCGTCGTCGCTGCGCATCACGTCCCAGTGTTTCTGCATGAACAGCACGCCCGGGCGCGACGGGTGCATCGCGACGTGGTGAACGCAGTGGCCGATCTCAGCCGTCGGATCGGGGATGTATTGCGAACGTAGTCCCTGGTTGATCGGCTTCCACGTTGTGCCGCCGTCGTCGGTACGGAAGGCGCCCGCCGCCGAAATAGCGATGTAAATCCGGCCGGGATTGCTGGGATCAAGAATGATGGTGTGCAGGCACATTCCACCGGCGCCAGGCTGCCACTTCGGTCCGGTGCCGTGGCCGCGCAGTCCGGGAAGTTCGTGCCAGCTCTTTCCTCCGTCGGTCGAGCGGAACAGGGCGGCATCTTCAACCCCCGCGTAAACCGTGTCCCGATCGGTCAGCGACGGTTCGAGATGCCAGACACGCTTGAACTCCCACGGTTTCTGCGTGCCGTCGTACCATTGGTGCGTGGTCAGCGGTTTGCCGGTCTCCGCAGAACTGTCGTAAACAAATTTATTGCTTGCGGGCGGCGGCATCGCGCCAGGCTCGGGCGTTTTTTCGCCTCCGGGCGCCTCCCAGGTTTTGCCGCCGTCATTGGAGCGCTGGATGACCTGCCCGAACCAGCCGCTGGTCTGCGAGGCATACAGCCGGTTCGGGTCAACCGGCGATCCCTTGATGTGATACAGCTCCCAGCCCGCAAAATGCGGACCGTTGACTTCCCAGCGTTCGCGCTTGCCGTCCGACTCCAGAACGAATGCGCCCTTGCGTGTGCCAACCAGTACTCTTACTTTGCTCATCCTCACTCCTCCCTACCCGCGCCGCAGGTGGTGCCATTGTATCGATGATTGAAGCGGCAAAAAGATCGCCATGCCGGACAAAAAAATGAAAATTAACCACGGAGGCACGGAGATCACGGAGGGAACTCTATAGAAAGCAAGAACTCCGTGTCCTCCGTGTCTCGGTGGTAAATGATTTTCGACGAAGCGTAGCGCCCGCCCTGAGTGTCCATGTGTCTGCGGCCCACCCAAGGAAATGAAAGTCAAACCCGGAAGCATGGAGAGACCCTATTGAAACCAAAACTCCGTGTCCTCCGTGTCTCCGTGGTGAACCTCGCGCTACAATGTTGGCGATGAAGATTGCGCTGGGATCGGACCACGCCGGATTCGAGCTGAAAGAGAAAATCAAGCAGAAGCTGTCCGCGCAGGGTGTTGCAGTTGACGATCGCGGCACCGACTCGACCGCCTCGTGCGACTATCCCGACTTCGCGCGCGCGGTCGCGGAAGAGGTCGCCGCGCACGGGGCCGATCTCGGCATCCTGGTGTGCGGTACCGGGATTGGCATGGCGATCGCCGCCAACAAGGTTCCCGGTATCCGCGCAGCCAAAGTTGACACTGAGTTCGAAGCCGAGCGCTCGCGCGAACACAACGACGCCAACGTGCTGACGCTGGGCGCCTCCATCATCGACGAAGACGCAGCGTTCAAGATCGTGGACAAATGGCTGGCCACACCCTTTGCGGGCGGGCGGCATGAACGGCGCGTTCAAAAGATCGCAGCCATCGAGCGCGAAGACGAGGGACGGGCGGCGAAGGCGTGATGCGGCGCCAACCGCCGCGCTCGCAGGACAGAGTGTTTGGAGAAGGAGGACGCAATCATGAAAGCAAGTCCAATGGAACGGCCGCTGGCTGAAGTTGATCCGGAGATCGCGCAGGCGATTGAGAACGAAGAACGCCGTCAGCACGAAGGCCTGGAACTGATCGCCTCGGAAAATTTTGTCAGCGAGGCAGTGCTGGAAGCGGCCGGCTCGGTTTTCACCAACAAATACGCCGAAGGCTATCCCGGCAAGCGCTATTACGGTGGATGCGAATTCACCGATGTGGTGGAGAACCTGGCACGCGATCGGGCCAAACAGCTCTTCGGCGCCGAGCACGCCAACGTGCAGCCGCACTCCGGTTCCACTGCCAACATGGCTGCCTACGCCGCCGTCATCAAGCCTGGGGACACCGTTCTCGGATTGAACCTGGCGCATGGCGGGCATCTCTCGCACGGGCATCCTCTGAACTTTTCCGGCAAGACGTACAAGATCGTTCCCTACGGCGTGACCAAGGAAACCGAGGTCATCGATTACGACGATCTGGAGAAGATCGCGGAGCGCGAGCAGCCTAAGCTCATAATCGGCGGGGGCAGCGCCTATCCGCGGTTTATCGATTTCGCGCGCATGCGCCAAATTGCCGACAAGGTTGGCGCACTCTACCTGGTGGACATGGCGCACTTCGCCGGACTGGTTGCCGGAGGGGCGCATCCTTCGCCCGTGCCGCACGCGCAGATTGTTACCAGCACCACCCACAAGACGCTGCGCGGTCCGCGCGCCGGATTGATTCTGTCGAAGGCGGAATATGCCGCGCCGATCGACAAAGTTGTGTTCCCCGGAGTGCAAGGCGGCCCGCTGGTGCACATCATCGCCGCCAAAGCGGTGTGCTTCCACGAGGCAATGCAGCCCAGCTTCAAAGACTACGCGCGCCAGATTGTGGCCAACGCGAAGGTGCTGGCCCAAACCCTGGCCGACGAGGGCTTCCACATTATTTCCGGCGGCACCGACACGCACCTCATGTTGGTGGATGTCTTCGCCAAGGGCATGCTGGGCAGCGAAGCCGAGAACGCGCTGCATGAGGCCGGCATCACGGTCAACAAGAACGCCATCCCGTTCGACACCAACCCCCCAATGAAGCCGAGCGGCATCCGCATCGGGAGCCCTGCGCTCACCACGCGTGGGATGAAGGAATCCGAGATGCGGCAGATCGGTAAGTGGATCTCGGAGGCGCTGCACAACCGCACCGACAAGAACGTGCTGGCGCGCATTCGCCGCGAAGTGCTGGAGCTGGCGGAAGCGTTCCCGCTGTATGCCTCGCGAAGGGCGAAGCACGCGGAGGCGGTCAAGGCGTAAGGGCAGAGGCCTTAGGGAGTTTTCACCCGTTCGGCAATCTCCGGGCCAAGCCGCCTGAAGTCTTTCAAGTTCCAGGTGTAAATACTTTCGGCTTCGGCCTTAAGCGCGCAATATCCGAGGATGGCGTCATAGACTCCGCCGCCTGTAATCCCACACGCCGAAGAAACTTCAACGGCTTTGTGGTACTCATTGCTATTCAGCGCGATAAGGGTCAGCCGCTCGCGTATGTTGCCTAGGAACAAGAGCGCCTCGTCACCGCTAACGCGATGCGTGCCGGGCATTCCCGTGAGCGTGGAATAGACTTCCGCTAAACTGTGCGCCGCGCAACAAACTTCTGTCTTGTCAAAGCGCAAAAATAGATTCTTGCTGGGCTCGTGATACTGGTGGTCTGCGTAGAAGGTGGAGACCAGGACCGAGGTATCCAGGAAAGCCCTCACAGGCCGTCTCCGCGATTGCGGCGGTCGCGTTGCTGGCGGATGTCGCGGAGCGCTTTCTCGGTGTCGGCGGCCGACAGCTTTTTCCCGGAGCGAAACACCCATACGCCGCGTTCCTTTCTCAGCGGAGATGTGTTTCGCATCGGGTGCAGCAGCATTTTTTCGCCTTGGGACTCCAACTCAAGCGTGTCGCCAGGCTCCAGGTGCAACTCATCGCGCAAGGTTTTCGGAATTACGACGCGCCCCGCCTTATCGAGTGTCACGGTCATGCTCATGTTGGCATTTTAAAATGGGTTGACCCATGTGTCAAATGGCATTACATAATCCCATTCAGGAGTGGGAGCCTCGGATTGCAACGCACAGTGCTTGGGACCGGGAAATGCAAATGCACGTTCCGCCCGCGGTTTACACTTGAGTTAGTGCGAATCGCCATCGACATCCGGCGCATTAACGAATTCGGAGTGGGGACCTACACCCGCAACGCCATCCGCACGCTCGCCCGTCTGGACCAGGCGAATGAATATTTCCTCATCGGCATTCCCGGAAAGCTTCCCGGGACGGAGGGATTGCCGGCGAATTTCAAGACCTTGCCGGCGCAACCGAACGAGTTCTCGCTCTCCAGCTACTTCGAACTGCATCGCCTGCTGAAGCGCTTCCACTGCAATCTGTTGCATGTGCCGCATCTGTTCTGGAAGCCGCAGGGCATTCCGTGTCCCTACGTGGTCACGGTGCATGATCTGTTCGATCACCTCTACCGCGTGAACAGCCATTCCACGCTGAAACGAAGTCTGCATTTTGAGTTCACCAAGCGGGTGCTGCATCGCGCCGCCCGCATCTTCGCCGTCTCCAATTTCTCCAAGAAAGACACCGAGCGCCTGTTTCGGGTCCCCCCGGAGAAGATTGAGGTCATCTACAACGCCATCGACGAGCGTTTCCGCCTGGGACA